>NZ_JBICXA010000006.1:100598-517232 GCF_043200035.1 Streptomyces sp. NPDC048504 | reverse complement strand
CTTCGTCATGAACCACACCAGCGACCAGCACCCGTGGTTCCAGGAGTCGAGGAAAGACCCCGACGGGCCGTACGGCGACTACTACATGTGGGCCGGCGACGACAAGCAGTACCCCGACGCCCGCATCATCTTCGTCGACACCGAAGCCTCCAACTGGACCTTCGACCCCGTCCGCAAGCAGTACTTCTGGCACCGCTTCTTCTCCCACCAGCCGGACCTCAACTACGAGAACCCGGCCGTCCAGGAAGAGATCCTGGCCGCCCTCCGCTTCTGGCTCGACCTCGGCATCGACGGCTTCCGCCTCGATGCCGTCCCCTATCTCTATGCGGCCGAGGGCACCAACTGCGAGAACCTGCCCGCCAGTCACGACTTCCTGAAGCGCGTCCGCCGCGAGATCGACGCGATGTACCCGGACACCGTGCTGCTGGCGGAGGCCAACCAGTGGCCCGAGGACGTCGTCGACTACTTCGGCGACTTCCAGAGCGGCGGCGACGAATGCCACATGGCCTTTCATTTCCCGGTCATGCCACGGATCTTCATGGCCGTACGCCGTGAGTCCCGCTACCCCGTGTCCGAAATCCTTGCCAAGACCCCGGCGATTCCCTCGGGTTGTCAGTGGGGCATCTTCCTGCGCAACCACGACGAGCTGACCCTGGAGATGGTCACCGACGAGGAACGCGACTACATGTGGGCGGAGTACGCCAAGGACCCCCGCATGCGCGCCAACATCGGCATCCGCAGGCGCCTCGCGACCTTGCTGGACAACGACCGCAACCAGATCGAGCTGTTCACCGCCCTGCTCCTGTCCCTCCCCGGCTCGCCGATCCTCTACTACGGCGACGAGATCGGCATGGGCGACAACATCTGGCTCGGCGACCGCGACGCCGTCCGCACCCCCATGCAGTGGACCCCCGACCGGAACGCGGGCTTCTCCTCCTGCGACCCCGGCCGCCTCTTCCTGCCGGCAATCATGGACCCGGTCTACGGCTATCAAGTCACCAATGTCGAGGCGTCGATGTCGTCGCCCTCCTCGCTGCTGCACTGGACGCGCCGCATGATCGAGATCCGCAAGCAGAACCCGGCGTTCGGCCTCGGCTCGTACACGGAGCTGCAGTCGTCGAACCCGGCGGTGATCGCGTTCCTGCGCGAGTACGAGGACGATCTCGTCCTGTGTGTGCACAACTTCTCGCGGTTCGCGCAGCCCACCATGCTCGATCTGCGGGAGTTCGACGGCCGGCACCCCGTGGAGCTGATCGGCGGGGTGCGGTTCCCGGCCATCGGTGAACTGCCGTATCTGCTGACGCTCGCGGGGCACGGCTTCTACTGGTTCCGGCTCCCGCGAACCGCTTCCCGTATCGGCCGACGACTTTGAGGATGTGCCGGCGAAAGGACGCGTCACCATGCCGAAGACCGCACCGCTTCGACTGAGCAGCCCCGGCGTCGACAGGCCTCCGGCCACGCTCGCCGGGCTGCTGCGCGAATGGCTGCCCGGGCAGCGCTGGTTCGCCGGCAAGGACCGGCCGGTGGCCGACCTCGACGTGCTGTCCACGACCGAACTCTTCCCTGGCTGCCTTCACTTGCTGGTCCACGCCTCTCATACGCCTGTGCCCTCGCCGGGTGGCACTCCCCCTCCCGGCGACTGCTACCAACTCCTGCTCGGGGTCCGGGAACACGTCTCCCCGCGCCTCGCCCGGGCGTACATCGGGTGTGTTCAGGAAGGCCCCTTGGCGGGTCTCGCGGTCTACGACGCGCTGCAGGATCCGCGGTCGGCGGAGCTGTTGCTGGAGCGGTTGCGGCATCCGGGGACGACGGGTCCCCTGCATTTCGAGGCGGACCGGTCGGTGTCCGTGCCCGCCGGTCTCACGCCTCGGCTGCTGGGTGCCGAGCAGTCCAACTCCTCGCTGGTGTACGGCGATCGGTTCATCCTGAAGGTGTTCCGGCGTATCCAGCCCGGCGTCAATCCGGACCTGGAGCTGCCGGGGGCGCTGGCCGCGCAGGGCTGCAAGCGGGTCCCGGCGCCGGTGGCGTGGTTCCGGACGGCGGAGCCGCGGGCCGCGACGCTCGGTGTGCTCCAGCCGTTCCTGCCGGACGCCTCCGACGGCTGGGCGCTCGCCCTGCGCGCGCTCGCCGCCGGTGACGAATTCACCACCGAGGCCCACGAGTTGGGGCAGGCCACCGCGGATGTCCATCTCGCGCTGGCCGCGGCCTTTCCGTCCGGTGGCCATCCCCTCGCCGAGAACGACCGTACGGCGGCGGCGATGACCGAGCGCCTGGAGGCGGCCGCGCACTCCGTGCCCGCGCTGCGGCCGTTCGTGCCGGGGCTGCGGACCGCGTTCGGCGCGCTCGTCGGCCGTGACGCCGGGCCGGCCGCCCAGCGCATCCACGGCGATCTGCATCTCGGGCAGGTGCTGCGGGCCGGCCGCGACTGGTTCGTCATCGACTTCGAGGGCGAGCCGTCCAAGCCGCTGGCGGAACGGCGCAGCGCGCAGTCCCCGGTGCGGGACATCGCCGGCATGCTGCGCTCCTTCGACTACGCGGCCCGGCAACGCCGGCCCTGGCGCCCGGAGTGGGCGCGCCGCTGCCGGGAGGCCTACTGCGCGGGCTACGCGGCCCGGGCCGGCTGGGACCCCCGCACCAAGCACGCCCTGCTGCGCGCGTACGAGACGGACCGCGCCGTGTATGAAGTGCTGTACGAGGCCAGACACCGTCCGGACTGGCTTCCCGTACCCATGGCGGCGATCGAGCGTCTCGCCGTCCGAGGAGGCTGAACTCCGTGGCCCTGCACGACACTTCACCTCAGGAGGCGGGCGGTCCGCCCACGACCGGCGGCCCGGAGACGGGCGAACCGACCGGGCCTGCCGCACCGGACACCTGCGGCCCGGCCTTGCCCGGGCTGCCGGAGACCACCGGCCGGACCGTGACCGAAGCGCCGGAGACGAACAGCTCACCCACAACCGCCCGCCCTGAAACAGGTGAACCGAGCGGGCCCACCGCACCGGACGCCTCCAGCCCGGCCGTACCCGGCCCACCGGAGACCACCGGCCGGACCGTGACCGAAGCGCCGGAGAGGAACGGCTCACCCACGACGGCCGGGCGAGCGCACGAGGGTCCGTCCGGCACCGTCTCCCGGCCCGCAGTCGCCTCGCCCTCGCCCCTTCCTCCGGCTCCCCTGGGCGCGGGCGGTCCCCCGGCATCCGCTCCCCTGGACCCGGCCGACCGCGACCGCCTCCTCCACGGCGCCCACCACGACCCGCACGCGCTGCTCGGCGCGCATCCGGTGCCGGGCGGGATCGTCTTCCGGGCGCTGCGTCCGTACGCCCGTGCCGTGAGCGTCCTGATCGACGGCAAGCGCAGCCCGCTCACCTCGGAGGGCGGCGGCCTCTTCTCCACCGTGCTCCGGCTCGACGAACTCCCGGCGTACACACTGCTGGTGTCGTACGTGGAGGGCGACGAACACGAGGTCCACGACCCGTACGGCTTCCTGCCCGCCCTCGGTGAACTCGACCTGCACCTCATCAAGGAGGGGCGGCACGAGGAGTTGTGGAAGGCGCTCGGCGCGGAGCCGATGTCCCACGGCGGGGTGACCGGTACCCGCTTCACCGTGTGGGCGCCGAACGCCCAAGGGGTGCGCGTCGCCGGGGAGTTCAGCTCCTGGGACGGTACGGCCTTCCCGATGCGGTCGCTCGGTTCGTCGGGTGTGTGGGAGCTGTTCCTGCCGGGTGTGGGCGAGGACGCCCGCTACAAGTTCGAGATCACCTCCCGGAACGGCGACCGCTTCCTCAAGGCCGACCCCATGGCCCGCCGTACGGAGGTGCCGCCCGCCACGGCGTCCATCGTGACGGCCTCGCACTACGAGTGGGGCGACGAGGACTGGCTCGCCCGCCGGACGGAAACGCCGCTCCACAAGGCGCCCTTCTCCGTCTACGAAGTCCATCTCGCCTCCTGGCGCCAGGGCTTGACGTACCGTCAGCTCGCCGCCGAACTCCCCGCCTACGTGAACGAACTCGGCTTCACCCACGTCGAGTTCATGCCGGTGGCCGAGCACCCCTTCGGCGGTTCCTGGGGCTACCAGGTCACCGGCTTCTACGCCCCGACCTCCCGCATGGGCACCCCGGACGACTTCAAGTTCCTGGTCGACGCGTTCCACCAGGCCGGTATCGGCGTGATCATGGACTGGGTCCCGGCACATTTCCCCAAGGACGACTGGGCGCTGGCCCGGTTCGACGGGGAGCCGCTGTACGAACCCGGGGACGCGCGGCGGGCCGAGCATCCGGACTGGGGGACGTACGAGTTCGACCTCGGACGGACCGAGGTGCGCAACTTCCTGGTGGCGAACGCCGTCTACTGGTGCCAGGAGTTCCACATCGACGGCCTGCGCGTGGACGCGGTCGCCTCGATGCTCTACCTCGACTACTCACGCGACTCGGGCCAGTGGACCCCGAACGTCCATGGCGGGCGCGAGGACCTGGACGCGATGGCTTTCCTGCAGGAGATGAACGCGACCGTGTACCGCAGGGTGCCCGGTGTCGTGACGATCGCCGAGGAGTCGACCGCCTGGGACGGGGTGACGCGGCCGACCGACACCGGCGGTCTTGGCTTCGGGTTCAAGTGGAACATGGGCTGGATGCACGACTCGCTCGACTACATGTCGCACGAGCCCGTCCACCGCAAGTTCCACCACAACGAGATGACGTTCTCGATGGTGTACGCGTACAGCGAGAACTACGTCCTGCCGATCTCCCACGACGAAGTAGTCCACGGGAAGCAGTCGTTGGTGTCGAAGATGCCCGGCGACTGGTGGCAGCAACGCGCCAACCACCGTGCGTATCTGGGATTCATGTGGGCCCATCCCGGCAAGCAACTCCTCTTCATGGGCCAGGAGTTCGCCCAGGGCGCGGAGTGGTCCGAATCCCACGGCCCCGACTGGTGGCTCCTCGATCCGGCCTACGACGCCGCCCCCGATCACCGGGGCGTCCAGGACCTCGTCCGGGACCTCAACGCGGCCTACCGCGCGACTCCCGCTCTCTGGCAGCGCGACACCGACCCCGGCGGCTTCCGCTGGGTGATGGGCGACGCGGCCGAGGACAACGTCTTCGCGTTCCTGAGGTTCGACGCGGAGGGCTCCCCGCTCCTCTCCGTCAGCAACTTCTCCCCGGTCGTGCGCCATGACTACCGTCTCGGTGTCCCCGACGAGGTCCCGGCCTGGCGGGTGACCCTCAACACCGACTCCGCGCGCTACGGCGGCAGCGATGTCAGGAACCCCGACCCGGTCAAACCGGAGGACGGCCATATCCTGCTCACGATCCCGCCCCTCGCGACGGTGTGGCTGACACCGGGGTGACATCCTGCTCCCATGCCGACGCCGATCCACTCCCAAACCACCCGTGTAACCGGCCTGCACCTGGAGTTGCGGGACGTCACGCAGCAAGTGCGGGGCGCCGGGCGGGTGTTGGACGACGTGACGTTCGAGGTAGCGGCCGGACGCCTCCTGGTCATCGCGGGCAGCAGCGGCGCGGGCAAGACCGTACTGCTGCAGACCCTCGCGGGGCTCCGGGCCCCGACCTCGGGGGACGTCCTGCACGACGGTGCCCAACCGGGCCCGCCCGGGCCGGAGTTCGGGTTCGTGCCGCAGGAGGACGTGATCCACCATGAGCTGCCGTTGCGGCGCACGCTGGAGTACGCGGGACGGCTGCGGATGCCCGGCGAGACGGTGTCGGCGCGGGTGACGGAGGTACTCGACGTCCTCGGCCTTGCCCAGCGCGCCGACACACCGGTGCGGGCGTTGAGCGGCGGGGAGCGCAAACGGGCTTGTATCGCCGCCGAGTTGCTGACCCGGCCCCGGGTGCTGTTCCTCGACGAGCCCACGTCCGGGCTCGATCCGGTCACGGGCGCCGCGCTGTTGGCGACCGTGCGCGGTCTGGCCGAGTCCGGGACCACCGTCGTCCTCACCACCCACGTGCTGGCCGATCTGCCGCGCTGCGATCAGGTCGTGTTCCTGTCGCCGGGCGGGGCGGTCGCGTTCGTGGGGGCTCCGGACGCGCTGCTCGGAGCGTTCGGTGCGGAGACGGCGGAGGACGTGTACGCGGCGGTGGCGGACGGGAAGCGCGCCGAGCGGCCTGTCCCGGCCCAGCGCACGGAGCGCGTCCCGGCACCTGCCGCGCACCGTCCGCCGCGCGTCGGCGCCGTGCGTCAGTGGGCGCTGCTGACACGTCGTACGACGGCGTTGTTGGTGCACAACCGGCTGTCGGTCGCCGTGTTCGTGGGGTCGCCGGTGATGATCGTGGCGATGTTCGCGGTCCTGTTCCGGGCGGGTGCGTTCGATCCGGCGGCGCCCGATCCGGGGTCCACGGCGATGATCATGTTCTGGATCGCGTTCGGGGCGTTCTTCTTCGGGCTGACGTACGGACTGCTGCAGATCTGCACGGAGTTGGCGGTGCTGCGCCGTGAGTGGCTGGCCGGGGTGCGCATCGGACCGTACGTCGCCTCGAAGTTGACCACCGTGCTGCCGGTACTGGCCGGGGCGGACGCGCTGTTGCTGGCGGTGCTGCGGACGCTGGACCGGTTGCCTGCGGCGGGCTGGGACACGTACGCCTCGCTGTTCCTCACCAGTGTGCTGGCCTCGGCCGCCGCGCTCGCCCTCGGGCTGCTCACCTCGGCGGCGGTCACGGACCCGGGCCAGGCGACCCTGATGCTGCCGCTGCTCTGCTTCCCCCAGGTGCTGTTCTCGGGGGCGTTCGTGCCGGTGCCGCGGATGGCGTCGGCCGGGCAGGCGATCAGCTGGGCGATGACCAACCGCTGGGCGTTCGAGGCACTGGGCGGTGCGATCGGCCTGGAGAGCCTGTGGCGCGACGGCAACTCCCCTGCGGGACCACCGCTGTTGCGCTCGTACGGCGACTCGTTCGCACATCCGGCCGGGCGCGGCTGGCTGATCCTGGCGGGGTTCGCCGTGCTGTTCCTGGCGGCGACTTGGGCGGTGCTGGTGCGCAAGTGCCGTCAGGGGGTGGCTGCGGCGCGCTCCGGGCGGTGAAGCGCTCCGCTCCAGGACCAGCCGCTCAACAGCCCGCCCGGTCCGCGAGACCCGCCACCGTCGGCACTCGGTCCCGGTACGTGTTCGCGACGAACTCCAGAAACGTTTCCACGTCCCTGGGCTGCGAGGAGACGCCCACCGAGACCCTGACCGCACCGGCGGACGGCAGCCCCAGAACGTTCAGGTAGTCCTCCAGGGAGCCCATTGGTCTACGGGCCGCCGAGCGCAGGCTGCGTAGCGGCAGGGCGAACGCGGCTTCCCCGGCGCCCGGGTTGCAGAAGCAGCCGTAGCGGAGGGAGATGCGGTGGTCGGCGCTGTCCTGGGAGACGACGCGTTCGTCGATCACCCGGCCGTCGGCGTCGAGGAGGTTGAGGGCGACGGTGCCGTCGCGGGCGGGGCCGGTGTCGGTGGGGCCGTAGACGCGTGTCATCGGGGAGCCGTCGCTGTGACGTAACTCGGCGACGCCTGCGAGGAGTTGGCCGGTCAGGCGGGTCACGTGGTCGTGGACGCGGTCCATGCCGATGGTGTCGATCCACTCCAGGCCGGCCGTGATGTCGGGTATGGAGAGGAAGTTGACGGTTCCGTCCTCGAAGGCAGCTTCGCCGTCGGCGAGGACGTGCCACTGTGCCTGGGCGCTCGCGGCGTAGATGGTGCCGCCGGAGAACCAGGGGCGGCGCAGCCGGGCGAGGGCCTCGCGGCGGACGACGAGGCTGCCTATGCCGGTGGGGTAGCCGAACACCTTGTACCAGCTGACCACGGTGAAGTCCGGGTGGTGGCGGGACAGGTCGAGGGGGTTGGTCGGCACGAACGCGGCGGCGTCCAACAGGACGTCGTAGCCGTGCTCCTGGGCCGCCGCGATCCAGTCCAGGGAGTGCCGTACGCCGGTGAAGTTGCTCTGTGCCGGATAGGCGAGGAGTCCGCGTCCGCGGCGGCGTCTGCGGGCCGTCAGCGCGGTGTTCAGTCGTTCCTCGTCGATCGCCAACTCCTGGCCGTGGACCGGGACGTACTCCGTCTTCGCGCCGCCCGCTCGCGCGTACTCCCGCAGTCCGTTCACGGAGTTGTGGTTGTCGAGGAGCATCACGAGCCGGCCGCCTGGTGCGAACGGGTACGACTCGCCGATCAGGCGCAGCGCGGCCGTCGCGTTCGCGGTGAACACGACTGTGTATTCGGCCGGGTCCGCGCGGAAGTGCCGGAGCACTGCGGCGCGGGCCCGGGCGAGCAGGTCGCCCGAGGCGCGGGAGGCGGGGCTCTCCGAGTGGGGGTTGCCGAAGACGCTTCCGGTGATGCGCTCCGCGCTGGCCCGGACCAGGGAGGTCGGGGCGAGTCCGGCGCCCGTGTAGTCGAGATAGGTGTGTCCTTCGGCGTCCAGGTAACCGAAGTCGTGTGCCCTCAACTCGCCGAGATCCACCGCGTTCATGCCCTCGTACCCCCCGCTTTGTCAGGTCGGTCCCACTCAACCATCAAACTCGGCAAGGGCACTTCACGGTTCCCCTCACCAAACGCTCACAGCTGGGCTACATTCGAGCACCGTCGATAACAGTAATGATCGGCAGAGTCACGCCCCGTACAACCCAGGAGCAGCGCATGCGCGACTTCGCCGTCGCTCCACCCCCCACCTCCACCTTCAACGGCGGCCTCGCCGACAGTATCTTCGAGACCGCGGTCCTGAACCCCACCCTCCCCCTGATCGCACGCAAGCCGGACCCCTCTTCCACGGTGTGGGAGGAGGTGACGGCCGTAGAGCTGCGGGACGAAGTCGTCGATCTGGCCAAGGGGCTGATCGCCTCCGGGATATCGCCGGGCAGCCGGGTCGCGATCATGGCCCGTACCCGTTACGAGTGGACCGTGCTCAGCCACGCCCTGTGGGCGGTCGGCGCCGAGGTCGTGCCGGTGCATCCGACGTCCTCGCGCGAGCAGGTCGAGTGGATCCTGCGGGACGCCAACTGCGTGGCCGTGGTCGTGGAGGACGAGCAGGGCATCATGACCGTCGGCACGGTGTGCGCCGCGCTGCCGCTGCTGCGGCACGTCTGGCAGCTGGACTCCGGGGCGCTGGCCCAACTCGTGGAGCGGGGCACGTACATCCCGCAGACCACGGTGGACTCGCTCCGCCGGATCGTGATGCCGGACTCGACCGCGGTCATCGCCTACACGTCGGGCACCTCTGGCCGTCCCATGGGCTGCGCGCTGAGCCACCGCAGTCTGGCCAGCCCCTGCGACACGCTGCTCGCGGGCTGGTCGCACACGGCGGCCCCGCCGGGGGAACAGCCTGCCGTGCTGGCCTTCCTGCCTTTTTCGCACGTGTACGGGCTGATGATCCAGGGGCTGTGCATGCGCGGCGGCTGGCTGATGGCGCACGAGCCGGAGATGACCGAGGCGGCGCTGGTGTCGGCGCTGCGCACCTTCCGGCCCACGTACCTGTACGCGGTGCCGTCGATCTTCGAGAAGATCTACAAGAACTTTCTCCGTACGGCCCAACAGATCGGCCGGGGCGCCCTGTTCGAGCGGGCCGCCGCCACCGCGCGGGACTTCGCGGCGGCCGAGGAGAGACAGAGACTCGGCCGGGGTTCGGGCCCCAGCTTCGACCTGCGGCTCCAACACGCCCTGTTCGAGCGGACCGTGTACCGCAAACTGCGCGCCGGGCTGGGCGGCCGGGTGGTCCGCGCGACGTCGGGCGGCTCTCCCCTGAACCGTGAACTGTCCTTGTTCTACTCGGGTATCGGCATCCTCGTGCACGACGGCTACGGCCTCACGGAGACCGCCGGCGGGATCACGATGCAGCCGCTGGGCCGGGAGAAGATCGGCACCGTGGGGCAGGCGCTGCCGGGCACGGAGATCCGGGTCGCGGAGGACGGGGAGATCCTCGTGCACGGCCCTTCGGTGTTCCAGGGCTACATCAACGACGAGCGGGCGACCCGGGCCGCGATGCACGCGGGCTGGCTGGCCACCGGGGACATCGGGCGGCTGGACACCGAGGGGTATCTGACGATCACCGGCCGCAAGAAGGACATCATCATCACCAGCAGCGGCAAGAGCGTCGCGCCGGCCGCGCTGGAGAACCGGCTGCGGATGCACCCGCTGATCCATCAGGCCGTGGTCGTGGGCGACGACCGTCCCTGTGTGGGGGCGCTGCTGACCCTGGACCCGGAGTTCGTGGCGCACTGGCGGGCCGGTCTCGCGCTGCAGAGCGACGCGCGGGGCCGGGAGGCGCGGGAGGAGAACGCGCTGCGGGAGGAGATCACCCGGGCCGTGGCTGCCGCCAACAGCCCTGTGGGGCGCGCCGAGTCGATCCGGGTGTTCCGGGTGCTCCCGAACCCGTTCGACGTCGCGGGCGGGCTGCTGACGCCGTCGATGAAGCTGCGCAGGGACGCGATCGTGCGGCACTACGCGTTCGAGATCGACGCGATGTACCAGGCACGCGCGCGTGCCCCGCAGCAGTCGGCGGACGAACAGCTCGCGGGCTGGGACGACGCGGACAACGTGTTCCGCTAGGTCACCGGGCGGAGGTCACTCCGGGCGGTGGGCGACGACCGCGAACATCGTCACGGACATGTGCAGCGCGCCCCGCTCGGCGGCCTCGGAGAGGTCCGCGTAGGCGCGGTCGCGCTGGGCCTCGGTCAGTGCGCCGCGGCGGACCGCGGACTCGCCGAGCATGCGGATCAACGGCCAGGCCACCGAGCGGTGGTCCTGGAGCAGCGCCTGTGAGCCGCGGTCGTCGACGACGAGTCCGGCGGCGCTGAGCTGGCCGACGAGCCGGCGTCCCGAGTAGGGGTTGGCCGCGCTGGTGAGGGCGCCGGAGGTGAACGCGGCCGTGACCTCGGGGTCGCCCGGGTGCAGGATCGTGGTCGCCCAGTCGGTGTCGAGCAGGGCCACCCGCCCTCCGGGGCGCAGGACGCGGGCGATCTCGGCGACGGCCTTGTCGGGTTCCGCGAGGTGCTGAAGCACCCGTTCGCACCAGACGACGTCGACGGACGCGTCGGGCACGGGCAGGGACAGCGCGTCGCCGTCCGTGAAGCGGGCCGGGTTCCCGGCCGACGCGGCGCGTTCCTCGGCGACCGCGCGCAGTCCGGGGTTGGGTTCGACGCCGAGCGCCGACCCGTTCGGGCCGACGGCCGCGGCCAGTTCACGGGTGGTCGAGCCGGTGCCGGCCCCGATGTCGAGGGCGCGTTCCCCGCTGCCCGGGGCGAGGGCCTCGTGGGCCCACGCGCGCAGTCGTCGTACGCCTGGATTGGCTTCCTGGATGTCGAGCGCGGCCACCAGCCGCGTCACGTTGCCGGCGTCGATGTTCTGGGTGCGGAAGCCTGACCCCGGCTCGGGCTGAGTGTGCGACATGGCGTGCACTCTACGGTCCGCGGCGATCGCCACGGGATCGGTCAAAGGTCATTCAGGTACGCCATTTGTTCACACGTCCGCGGCGTACGGAGGGCGTCGGCGGGGCATGCTGGTGCTCCACGCGTTCGTCTGCCTGCCGCGCTCAGCTGGCGGAACGGCTCCCGGCACGGTGGGATCGATTGTGGTGCGAGGCAGCGATCCGGGGCAGGCGTACGGCGTCGAGGCAGACCGCCCGGAGCCGCAGAAGGGATGAACACCGTGACACGACCGAGGATCCTGGTGGTTGGCGCAGGCTTCGCAGGAGTGGAGTGCGTTCGCCGCCTGGAGAGGAAACTGACCCCGGAGGAAGCCGACGTCACACTGGTGACGCCGTTCTCCTACCAGCTCTATCTGCCCCTGCTGCCCCAGGTCGCCTCGGGCGTCCTGACCCCGCAGTCGATCGCCGTCTCGCTGCGCCGCAGCAGCAAGTACCGCACGCGGATCATCCCGGGCGGCGCGATCGGTGTGGACATCAAGGCCAAGGTCTGTGTGATCCGCACGATCAACGACGAGCTCGTGAACGAGCCCTACGACTACATCGTGCTCTCCCCCGGCAGCATCACCCGCACCTTCGACATCCCCGGGCTGACCGATCACGCCTTCGGGATGAAGACCCTCGCGGAGGCCGCCTACATCCGCGACCACGTCATCACCCAGCTGGACCTCGCGGACGCGAGCGACGACCCGGCGGAGAAGGCGTCGCGGCTCCAGTTCGTGGTCGTGGGCGGCGGTTACGCCGGCACCGAGACGGCCGCCTGTCTGCAGAGGCTGACGCACGCCGCGGTCAAGCGCTACCCGCGGATCGACCCGGGCCTGATCAAGTGGCACCTCATCGACATCGCGCCGAAGCTGATGCCCGAGCTGGGCGACAAGCTCGGCAAGAGCGCGCAGGAGATCCTGACCCGGCGCGGTATCGAAATCTCCCTGGGCGTCTCGATCGCGAAGGCGGGCCCGGAGGAGGTCACCTTCACCGACGGCCGGGTGGTGCCGACCCGCACGCTGATCTGGACGGCCGGTGTGGTCGCCAGCCCGCTGATCGCCACGCTGGGCGCGGAGACGGTGCGGGGGCGCCTCGCGGTCACCTCCGACATGAACCTCCCGGGTCACGACGGGGTGTTCGCGCTCGGTGACGCCGGCGCGGTGCCGGACGAGGCCAAGGGCGGGGACGGAGCGATCTGCCCGCCGACCGCGCAGCACGCGATGCGGCAGGGCAAGGTGGTCGCCGACAACGTGATCGCGACCCTGCGCAACCAGCCCCTGAAGCCGTACGTCCACAAGGACCTCGGGCTCGTCGTGGACCTCGGCGGCAAGGACGCCGTGTCCAAGCCGCTGGGCATCGAACTGCGCGGATTCCCCGCCCAGGTCGTGGCCCGCGGCTACCACTGGTCGGCGCTGCGCACGAACGTCGCCAAGGTCCGGGTCGCGACGAACTGGACGCTGAACGCGCTGGCCGGCGACGACTTCGTGCGGACCGGCTTCCAGGCCCGCAAACCGGCCACGCTCAAGGACTTCGAGTACACCGACTCGTATCTGTCGCCGGAGCAGGTACGGGACCGTGTCGAAGGGACCGGCACCCAGGAGCCGTAGCATCGGTGGTAGGGATCTTGGTGTGAACCTGGGGAGAGTACGGCGGCGTGAGGGCAGTGGGACGGGCGGCGTGGGCACGGGTGCGGTATCGCGTCGCGGCGTCCGATCCCGGACTGCTGCGGCTGACGGCCGGGCTGCGGACGGTGGCCTCGATCGCCCTCACGCTGACCGTGCTCTCCTTGCTGCACGCCTCGGTGCCGCATCTGGTGGCCGGCGCGATGGCGGCGATGGTCTCCACGTTCGCCATCCGCGAGAAGCAGCGCGGCCGGCAGGCGGTGACGCTCGCGCTGGGGCTGCCGGTCGCGCTGGCCTCGGTGTCGCTGAGCGCGCTGCTGAACTCGCGGGTGGTCGCCGGTGACGTCTTCTTCGTCCTGCTGATCTTCGGCGCCGTCTACAGCCGCCGGTTCGGCGACCGCGGCACGGCGCTCGGTCTGATCGGCTTCCAGATCTACTTCCTGTCCCTGTTCGTCGGCGCGACCGTCTCCGCGCTGCCGCGGCTGTACGGCGTGATCGGCGTCGCCTTCGCGTGCAGCGCGCTGGTGCGGTTCGCGCTGGTGCCGGAGACACCCACCGGGACGCTCGACCGGCTGCGGCGGGCGTTCCGGGCCCGGTTCGCCCAACTCGTCACCGCGCAGCTCGCGTTGCTCGACGCCGGTCCCGACGACATGGAGAAGGCCCTCGACGACGTACGGGAGGGCACCGCCCGTCTGCACGAGACGGCGCTGCTGATCCAGGGCCGGCTGGAGGACGGCACCTCCGACGAGACGGTGGCACGGCTCGTGCAGCGCCGTATCGCCGACGCCGAGGTCGCCGCCGAACGGCTCGGGCTCCTGCTGCTGACCGCCCGCAGCGCCGAGCGCGGCCACACGCTGACCCTGCATCTGCCGGGCGCACCGGTCCCCCTGGCCGATCAACTGCCGGTGCGGGACGAGGCGACCGACACGCTGCGCCGCGATCTGGAGGCACTGCGCCTGCTCGTCCTGCGGCCGGCGGGCACGGACTCGGGTACCGGGCTGGCGCAGGTGCGCAACCGGCTGCTCGGTTATCGCGAGGAGGAGAACCTGCCGCCCGCCCCGGACGCCGTCCAGGACGTGTTCCGGGGCATCGGCGAGGCGGGACGTGCGGTGCTGGGGCTGCGGATCGCCGTGGACGGGCCGCAGGACGAGTCGGAGGACACGCCCGCGACGACCCGCTCGCGCGAGGAGCTGGACGCGGAGGACGTCGCCATCGCGGGCAGCGAGGAGAGCGAGGCCGAGGACGCGGAGCGCACCGGGCTGCGGCGGCCGACCACGCGGGCGGCCGTGCAGGTGGCGGTGGGGTCGTCGCTGGCCATCATCGGCGGCGAGTTCCTGTCCAGCCAGCGCTGGTACTGGGCGGTGCTGACCTGCTGGATCGTCTTCATCAACACCTCGTCCACCGGCGAGATCCTCGTCAAGGGCTACCGGCGGCTGCTGGGCACGGTCCTGGGTGTCGTCGCCGGTATCGGTCTCGCGGGCCTGGTCGGCCATCACACGTGGACGGCGTTCGTGCTGGTGCTGCTGTTCATCTTCGCGATGTTCTACACGGCACCGCTGTCGTACACCCTGATGTCCTTCTTCGTCACCGCGATGCTGGGCCTGCTCTACACGCTGCTGCACACCTACAGCGCGTCGGTGCTGCTGCTGCGGATCGAGGAGACGGCGCTCGGCGCGGCCTGCGGGGTGGTCGCGGCGGCGCTGGTGCTGCCGGTGCACACGGACCGCCGTACGAACGAACTGCTCGGCACCGTGCTGGCGCGGCTCGCGGACGTCACCGAGGCCGCCGTCGACCAGCTCAGCGGCGGGGCCGCGGCCGAACTACTCGACGAGGCGCGGGACTTGGACCAGGCGCTGGCCGATCTGAGCGCGTCCACGCAGCCGTTGACGCACCCGATCACGCCGTTGCGGGCGCGGCGGGACACCGCGAGATATGTCGTCGCGCTCCTTGAGACCTGCGCCTATCACGCGCGGTATCTGGCGGCGACCGCCGAGCTGCTGCCCACGCATCCGTCGATAGCTGCCGATCCACGGCTGCGTGAGGCGGGTCGCCGGATCGTGCACAACATCGGGGTGATCGGCGCGCACGTCGCCGACGGGGACGACGACGGTGTCGGTGAGATCGAGACCGGGCCGAGCATCGCGTCCCTGCTGCGGCCCGGGACGCCGGGGACCCCGCGCTACGGCCGGGTCACCGACCGCGTGCTGCGGCATCTGCAGCGCCTCGACGAGGCCGTGACCGGCCTGGCCCGGCCGCTCGACGTACCGATCGCGGCGCCGGTGAAGTGAATGCCGCGCGCCTGGGTAGGCGACGGGCATGACTGATGTCGTGGACTCGGACGAACTGTTGCGGCGCATCCAGCGGGCCCGGGCCTTCGCCGCCCGGGAGGTGCAGACGTGGTCGCGACAGGGCGACGCCGTGAGGGAAGTGGCCTACGAGGCGGTTCTGCGGGTGCTGGACGAGATCGTGGCCCCCGGTCGGCAGGCCGCGAAGTGAAACCGGTCACGCGACCGGTTGAACTGGGTACGAAATGCCCTTCGATGGTTTACTGTTCATTCATACGTGGATACGGGGTCGACCGTACCGTCCCCCGCGCCACCGCTTACGGCCCTGGCTGGTCTCCCCCGTCCAGCCAGGGCTTTTTCATGCCCCGATTCCGTCCCCCGAGGTGCCCGGGACGTCGGCAGAGGCTGAAATGGGCGTAGGGAGAATTCCGGATCCGCTGCCGGCGAGGAGCCCTGTGCCATGACCAAAGCGATAAAACTGCTGACCGCCCTGCCCCAGGCCCAGCGCGAACGGCTGATGGAGGTCGCGCGGGAGGTCTCGTTCGCCGAGGACTCCAGGATCTTCGAGGCGGGCGGCACGGCCGACCGCTTCTGGGTAGTCCGCTCCGGCGCCGTCTCGCTCGACCAGCAGGTCACCCCGCAGCAGCGGGTCACCGTGGCCACGCTCGGCGCGGGCGACCTGCTCGGGTGGTCGTGGCTGTTCCCGCCGTACCAGTGGGACTTCGGCGCGGAGGCGTTCAGTGCCGTGCGGGCCTACGAGTTCGACGCGTCGGCCGTGCTCGCCCTGTGCGTGGAGGATCCGCTGCTCGGGCTGTCCCTGGTCCGGATCGTCGCGGAGATCCTCGCGCACCGGCTGGCGATGACCCGCAGCAAGCTGATGGAGCACTACGCGCTCCACCGGCCGGTCTGAGGTCAGACGCGGTAGCGGCGCAGCGCCGGGACCGCGGCGGCCAGGGCCAGCATGATGACGATGACCAGGATGCCGCCGCCCGCGACCGCCGTACGCGGGCCGAGGGCCGAACCGGCCGTGCCGTGCAGGACGTCGGCGAGGCGCGGGCCGCCGGCCACCACGACGGTGAAGACGCCCTGCATACGGCCGCGCATCTCGTCGGTGGCGGCGGACAGCAGGATCGCCCCGCGGAACACCATGGAGACCATGTCGGCGACCCCGGCGGCGGCGAGGAACACCACGCCGATCCACAGGTTGCCGCTGAGCCCGAAGCCGGTGATGGCCGCGCCCCAGGCGACGACCGCACCGATCACCATCCAGCCGTGCCGCCGTGCCCGCGAGAACGTGCCGGAGAACAGTCCGCCGACCACCGCCCCGATGGGGATCGCGGCGAACAGCATGCCGAGGGCGAGTCCCTCGCCGTAGGGGGCGTAGGTCTGGGCGGCGAGTTGCGGGAACAGGGCGCGGGGCATGCCGAAGACCATCGCGATGATGTCGGCGAGGAAGGACAGCAGCAGCACCTTGTGCAGCGAGATGTAGCGGAAACCGGCGGCCACCTCGCGCCAGCCCGCGCGGCGCGGTGTCGCGGACTCCAGCGGCGGCAGCGAGGGCAGCTTGACGACCGCCCAGAGCGTGACGCACAGGGCCAGCGCGTCGATGAGATACAGCTCGGGCAGGCCGATGACCGGGATGAGGACGCCCGCGAGGAGCGGTCCGACGACCTGCCCTGTCTGCATGACGGTCGAGCCGAGGGCGTTGGCGGCGGGCAGCTGCTCGGCGGAGACCAGGCGGGCGATGGAGGCGTTGCGGGCGGGTGCGTTGAGGCCCCAGAAGGCCTGCTGCATGGCGAGCAGCACCATCAGCGCGGTCACCGAGTTGAGCCCGGTGGCCGCCTGGACCCAGAACAGCACCGAGGTCACGGCTATGCCGCTGTTGGTGATCAGCAGCAGTTTGCGGCGGTCCATGCTGTCGGCGAGCGATCCGCCCCACAGCGCGAACACGATGAGCGGCACCAGTCCGGCCATGCTGGCGGCGCCGACCCAGGCGGAGGAGCCGGTGATGTCGTAGATCTGCTTGGGTACGGCGACGGCCGTGAGCTGGCTGCCGACGGCCGTGACGATGGTCGAGGACCACAGGCGGCGGTAGGCGGGGATCTGCAGCGGGCGGGTGTCCATCGCCCAGCGGCGCCAGCCGCGCCGGGGGCCCGTCGCCGGTTCCCGGTCCTTCTGCGACTCGGGTTCCGTGCCGCTGTCGGTGCTCTCGCTCGTGTCCACTGGCTTCCTGGTTGCTCGCTACATCTAATCGACCAGGGTTTACTATCGCAGCACCTGCTGTGGCTGCCGAATCCGCCATCTCACGCTCCGGCCACCAGCGTTGCGCCGAGACCGATCATCGTCGCGGCGACCAGGCCGTCCAGCACCCGCCAGGCCGAGGGCTTGGCGAGGAAGCGGCTGAGCAGGCGGGCGCCGAAGCCGAGCGCGGTGAACCAGCACAGGCTGGCGCAGACGGCACCGAGTCCGAAGGTCCAGCGCAGCGGGCCGCGGGCGGCGGCGATGGAGCCGAGCAGGAACACGGTGTCCAGGTAGACGTGCGGGTTGAGCCAGGTCATCGCCAGGCAGGTGAGGACGGCCCGGCGGCGCGAGCCGGTCGACTCGCCCTCGGCCCGCAGGGCGGCGGGGCGGAAGACCCGGCGGGCGGCGAGGACGCCGTAGCAGAGCAGGAAGGCGCCGCCGATGAGCCCGACGGCCTTGAGCGCGCCCGGCCAGGCGACCACGACCGCGCCGACGCCGCCGACGCCCAGCGCGATGAGGAGCGCGTCCGAGAGGGCGCAGATGCCGACGACGGCGAGGACGGCGTCGCGGCGGATGCCCTGGCGGAGGACGAAGGCGTTCTGGGCGCCGATGGCGACGATGAGCGAGAGGCCGGTGCCGAATCCGGCGGCCGCGGCGGAGAGAGCGTTGGTCACGCCCTCGACGCTAGGGACACCGGGAGCTGGAGTACAGCTAAAGATTCTTACGTAACATTAGCGCTCGTGATGGTGACGGAGCTTCCCCTGGACCAGGTACGCACGCTGCTCGCGGTGGTGGACGAGGGCACGTTCGACGCGGCGGCCTCGGCGCTGCATGTGACGCCCTCCGCGGTCAGCCAGCGTGTGAAGGCCCTGGAGCAGCGCACCGGCCGGGTTCTCCTGCTGCGCACCAAGCCGGTGCGGACGACCGAGTCCGGCGAGGTGGTCGTACGGTTCGCCCGCCAACTGGCCCGCCTGGAACGGGACGCGCGCGCCGAGCTGGGCATGAGCGGGGCCGGTGAGGCGACCCGGGTGACAATCGCCGTGAACGCAGACTCGCTCGCCACCTGGTTCCTGGGCGCGCTTACCCGCGTCCCGCGCGAACTCCAGGTCTGCTTCGAACTCCGCCGCGAGGACGAGGCCCATACGGCGGCTCTCCTCCGCGAGGGGCTGGTGATGGCGGCGGTGACCTCGTCGCCGGACGTCGTGCCGGGGTGCTCGGTGCGGGCGTTGGGGCGGATGCGCTATCTGCCGGTGGCGAGCCCGGAGTTCAAGGAGACACATCTGGACGGCGGCCCGCTGCGGGACGCGCTGGCCGAGGCACCGGTGGTGACCTTCGACCGGCTCGACGACTTCCAGGACGCCTTCGTACGGCGGTTGCGGCGCGGGCAGGGCGGTGCGAGTGCGGTACGGCATCTCGTGCCGACCTCGGAGGGGTTCGTCGAGGCCGTCGCCGCGGGGCTGGGGTGGGGCATGGTGCCGGAGATGCAGGCGGCTCCGCTGTTGAGTGCCGGGCGACTGGTGAACTTCGCGCCGTCACGGTCGGTCGACGTACCGCTGTACTGGCAGCAGTGGAAGTTGGACTCGCCTGCGTTGGCGGCGGTGGCGGGGGTGGTCGTGGGGGCGGCGGCGGAGGCGTTGCGGGGCTGAGCGCGCCATCGGTCGTGTAGATGTGCGGCTCCGTTGCGGGGGAGCTGTGTGTCGTTTTTCCGCTGCGGCACCGTTGTGGCTGGTCGCGCAGTTCCCCGCGCCCCTTAAGGGCGCTGCCGCATCGGGGTTGACCTTGCGCGGGTTGATCAGGGGACGCGTGGTCCGGTGCGGCGCCGTCGTGGCTGGTCGCGCAGTTCCTCGCGCCCCTATAGGGCGCTGGACTTTGCGCGGGCTGCTCAGGCGCGCGTGGACTTCAGTTGGGCGGCGGCGCTGTCCAGGAGCATCTCCAACGCCGTCGGGTACGCGCTGTCGGCCATGCGGGACGCCAGGAGCGGGGCCGCCTCGGCGATGCGGGGGTGGGTGGTGCGGGGTAGACGGGCATACGTCGAGCGCCACATGCCCTCGTCGGCGCGGAGCGAATCGCTCGGCAGGGCCAGGGACGCGGCGTCGAGGGCGGCGAAGGCCAGGGTCTGGTCGATGAACGCGTGGTAGATGCGCACGGTGTCCGGGAGCGGGAACCCGGCCGTGCGCAGGACGTCCAACACGGCCTCGTCCGCGGCCAGTTCATTGGGCCGGCCGGTGACCCGGCTCGCGGTGAGCTGGGCGGCCTGCGGGTGGGCGACGTACGCGGCGTGGATGCGCAGGCCGATCGCGCGCAGGTCGGCCCGCCACTCCCCCGTCGGCTCCCAGCCGCGCAGCGCCTGCCCGACGAGGGCGTCACCGATGGCCAGGGTGAGCTCGTCCATGCCGCGGAAGTAGCGGTAGAGCGTGCTCGGGTCGGCGTCCAGGGCCAGGCCCAGGCGGCGGGCGGTCAGGCCCGCGCTGCCGTGTTCGCGCAGCATGCGCAGGGCCGTGTCGACGATCAACTGCTCGGAGAGGACCGTGCCGCTCTTGGTGGGACGGCGCCGTCGCCGCTTCTCCTCGGACACCACCGGTTTCGGCATCACGGCCTCCCTGCGCGTGGATGTGCGTCCTTATGCCAACGCCATTGACCTTATCCGCGCGACCGGCGTTGTATCTCCGACAGGGCCCGCTCACGTCCTTAGTTCGGCAGTGAAGGAGTTCTTGTCATGCGTGTACTGCTCGTGGGAGCCGGTGGTGTGGGGACCGCGGTCACCCGGATCGCGGCCCGGCGTCCGTTCTTCGACGCCATGGTGGTCGCCGACTACGACCTGTCCCGCGCGGAGGCCGCGGTCGCCGCGCTCGGGGCGGACGGCGCCCGGTTCCGCGCCGAGCGGCTGGACGCGAGCGACGAGGTGGCGGTCGTGGCGGCGCTGCGTGCGCACGGGTGCGACGTGCTGCTGAACGCGACCGACCCGCGCTTCGTCCTGCCCCTGTTCCGTGCGGCGCGTGCCGCCGGGGCCGACTACCTCGACATGGCCATGTCGTTGTCCCGGCCTCATCCGGAGCGGCCGTACGAGGAGTGCGGGGTCAAGCTCGGGGACGCGCAGTTCGCGGAGGCGGGCGACTGGGAGAAGGCGGGTGCGCTGGCGCTCGTCGGGATGGGTGTGGAGCCCGGGCTCTCGGACGTGTTCGCGCGGTACGCCGCCGATGAACTCTTCGACGACATCGAGGAGATCGGCATCCGCGACGGGGCGAATCTCACCGTCGACGGCTACGACTTCGCGCCCTCCTTCAGCATTTGGACGACGATCGAGGAGTGTCTGAACCCCCCGGTCGTGTACGAGGCCGAGCGCGGCTGGTTCACCACCGAACCGTTCAGCGAGCCCGAGGTGTTCGACTTCCCCGAGGGCATCGGCCCCGTGGAGTGCGTGAACGTGGAGCACGAGGAGGTACTGCTCGTGCCGCGGTGGGTCGACGCGCGCCGCGTCACCTTCAAGTACGGGCTCGGCAATGAGTTCATCGAGACCCTGAAGACCCTGCACCTGCTGGGACTTGGCCGCACCGAGCCGGTCACGGTGCCGAGCGCCTCGGGACCAACTGCCGTGTCGCCGCGTGATGTTGTGGCCGCCTGTCTGCCCGACCCGGCGACACTGGGCGACCGTATGCACGGCAAGACCTGCGCGGGCACGTGGGTGCGCGGCACGAAGGACGGGGCGCCGCGCGAGGTGTACCTCTATCACGTGGTCGACAACCAGTGGTCGATGGCGGAGTACGGCTCTCAGGCCGTGGTCTGGCAGACCGCCATCAACCCGGTGATCGCGCTGGAGTTGCTGGCGACGGGGGCGTGGAGCGGCTCGGGTGTGCTGGGGCCGGAGGCGTTTCCGGCCGGGCCGTTCCTGGATCTGCTGACGGAGTACGGCTCGCCGTGGGGGCTGCGGGAGCAGTGACCGGCGTCAACTCACTGGACAGCCGGCGAATTGAGTGGGCGTCACTCTCCCTCCGGCGCACCGGAGTTGGGCAGGCGCAGCGTGAACACGGAACCCGCGCCGGGTTCGCTCGTCGCCTCGACCGTGCCGTCGTGGGCGGCGACCAGGTCGCGGACGATGGACAGGCCCAGGCCGCTGCCTCCGGTGCGGCGGCTGCGGGACTGGTCGGCGCGCCAGAAGCGTTCGAAGACGTGCGGAAGGTTCTCGGGCGCGATACCGATGCCGGTGTCGGCGACGGTCAGGACGATGTCGTCGCCGTCGCGCCACGCGGTCACGGTGACGGTGCCGTCGGCCGGTGTGTGACGCAGCGCGTTGGACACGAGGTTGCCGAGGACCTGGCGCATACGGACCGGATCCGCCTCCAGCCAGAGGGAGTTGTCCGTCTTGCCGGTGAGGGCGACCCCGGCCGTGTCGGCGGAGACGCGGTAGGCGGCGACGACCTGGTCGACGAGGTCCTCGACGCGCACGGGTTCGCGGTGCAGGCGCAGAGTGCCGGCGTCGGCGGCGGCGAGGTCCTGGAGGTCGTCGATGACCCGCTGGAGGACCATCGCCTCCTCGTGCAGGGAGCCGAGCAGGGCCGGGTCGGGTTCGACGAAGCCGTCGCGGGTGACCTCCAGCCAGCCGCGGATGTTGGTGAGCGGGCTGCGGAGTTCATGGGCGATGTCGCTGACCATGGCCTTGCGCTGGGCCTCCATGCGTTCGCGGCGTTCGGTGAGGTCGTTGAAGGCCTCGGCCAGGATGCCGGTCTCGTCCCGGGTCTTCACCGGCACCCGGACGTGCAGCTCCGGCGGCTGCTGAGCCGCCTCGGTCAGTGCGCGCAGGGGGCGGACGAGCCGGGTCGCGACCACGGCCGTGACGAGGACGGTGAGGGCGAGTACCCCGGCGGCCGCGCCGACGACCTTGGCCTTGTTCGCCGGGGAGACGGCGAAGCGGGGTGCGGTGGTGTCCCCGCCGCCCAGGAAGAGTTCGGCCACCGGCGCCACGTAGGGGTCGAGTTGGGCGCGGCGGGCGCTGTCGGTGCAGGCCTCCGCCTTGCGGATGTCGGCGGCGTCGCCCAGCTTGTTGTAGGCGCCCGTGACGTAGCGGGAGCCGAGGTTCTTGTCGAAGACGTCGACGCCGAAGTACGGGGCCTTGAAGCTCACGCCTTCCCGCGACAGGCAGGGCTGGGAGCTCACGATCAGGCTCTTCAACGCCTTGCTCTCGGTGGCGGTCGGGGTGTTGAGCTTCCCGTCGGCGCACTGGTCGGGCACGTAGCCGTTGGCGTCGTTGCCGTCCGCGTCGGTGAGGACGGGACGGCCGCTCGGCGTCATCGTGATGGTCGTGTCGATGCCGTTCTGTTTGAAGCACGCCTGGCGGTCCTTGGCCAGCTTCGCCAGCCGGACCCGCTCCTTCGCGGTCACCCGGTACGGTCCGACGACCCGGGGGTCGAGACCGCTGAGCTGTGCGCCGGGTTCCGTGTACGTGTCGGTGTGCAGGGGGTCGACGCTCGCGGCGGCGCGCGGCGGGAGCGAGGTGCCGTGCGGTGCCGAGTCGGCGATGAGGGTGCGGTCGGTGGTCGTGAGGGCGATGCGGCGGCCCATCTTCTTCGACAGTGCGCGGACGGTGGGCGCGACGCCCTTCCACTCGGGGTGGGTCGCGGCGTATCCGCTGAGCTGCGCGAGGATGCGCATGTCGTCCGCGAGGTCCTGGCCCTGTTCCTCCCTGATGGCCCGGGTGGTGGTCGTCACCGCGAGCCAGGCCGTCGCCCCGACCGAGCAGACGGCGATCAGCACGGTGGCGACGAGCAGCCGGACCAACAGCCGCTTGCGCAGCGGTATCCGGGGCCTCACGCGCGACCGCCGCGCAGCTTGTAGCCGACGCCGAACACGGTCAGCAGCCGGACCGGCCGTCGCGGGTCGGGCTCGATCTTCTTGCGCAGGTTCATGATGTGGACGTCGACGGCCCGTTCCGTGGACGCCCGGTCGAGGCCCCGGGTGTACTGGAGCAACTGCCGCCGGGAGAAGACCCGTTCGGGTTCGGCGGTCATGGCGAGGAGGATCTCGAACTCGGCCGGCGTGCAGTCGACGGGCGCCCCGTCGCAGCGCACCTCGTGTCGTACCGCGTCGACGGACAGCCCCGCCGCCCGTACGACGGTGTCCTCCTGGCGCTCCTCGGTGGCGCGGCCGCTGCGGCGCAGGACCGTGCGGATGCGGGCCATCAGCTCGCGCGGGCTGTAGGGCTTGGTCATGTAGTCGTCGGCGCCGAGTTCGAGGCCGAGCAGGACGTCGTCCTCGGTGGAGCGGGCGGTGAGCATCAGGACGGGGATGTCGTCCTCGCCGCGCAGCACCCGGCACACGCCGAAGCCGTCGATCACCGGCAGCATGAGGTCGAGCACCACGAGGTCGGGTCTGAGTTTCCGGGCCGCCTCGATGGCGGCGGCCCCGTCGTGGACCACGGTCGCGGTGTGGCCTTCCGTCAGCAGGGAGCGTCGTATCAGCTCGGCCTGCATCTCGTCGTCCTCGGCGACCAGCACATGTGCGCACACCTGGCGGATCCTAAGCGGTCAGCGGTCGAGGGCGGCGGCGTCGCCCATGACGACGACGGGGTGCCGGGCCGGGTCCAGGGTGCGCAGGAGTTCCTTCATGTGGTCCTCGGCGATGCTGACACAGCCGTGGGTGGGGCCGCCGTGGTCGACGTGGATCCAGATGCCGCCGCCGCGCGAGGCGCCGAGGGGGCGGGTCCAGTCGAGGGGTGAAGTGCCGGGCTGCCGGTTGTAGTTGATGGCGATCACGTAGTCGAAGGACCCTGCGAGCGGTTCGCCCTCGAAGCCGGTGCCGGGCGAGACGAAGCCCGTCCCCTGGTCGTACGACAGCTTGGTGCCGGGGTCCTTGAGCAGTCCGCCCGCGTCGGTGAGCGAATAGACACCGATCGGCGAGCGCAGGTCACCGGCCATGTGGTGGTTTGACCAGCCCTTGAGCGCGTTGTGCGCGGCCCAGCTGACGGTCTGCTCCCAGCCGTCGTCGGTGCGCTCGTACAGGGCGAGAGTGGAGAGGGGGGAGTTCGCGCCCCGCCCGGTCACCAGGACGACCTGTTCGGTCGTCGCCGGTATTCGCGCCAGCATCTTGGGCCCCACGCCCGGGAGTTGCCGGGCTGCCGCCTCGGCGGATATCTCCGACGAGGGCGAGGGTGAGATCGAAGACGAGGAGGCGGGAGTGGGGGCGGACGTGTGGTCCGTCGCCGCCAGCGCACCCCCGCCGCATCCCGTGAGGAGAACGGATGCGGCGACGAGTGCGACCGAGGGAATACGAGTGATCATGAGTCGACGATGACCGACACATGTGAGGAACTCGTCAGCTCCTACGGCTGGGTCGGCTTGCCTTTCGTGTAGAGCCAAGTCTGGAAGAGGGCATCGAGTCGTGTGCCCGATTTCTGCTCCGCCAGGCTGACGAACTGCGCGGTGGTTCCGTGGCCGTAGCGGTGTGCGCCCGCCCAGGCCCGCAGGATCGCGAAGAAGGTCTTGTCGCCGACGGCCAGGCGCAGTTCGTGCAGCGCCATGGCCCCGCGGTCGTACACCGGCGTGCCGAAGATGTTCGCGCCGCTGCCCGGGTCGCCGGGCGGGAACGCCCACAGGCCGTCGGTCGCCTTGCGGGCGTACAGCGCGTCGAAGGTCTGCTGGGCGGTCTTGCCGCCGTGCTGCTCGCTGTAGAGCCACTCCGTGTAGGTCGCGAAGCCCTCGTTGAGCCAGATGTCCTTCCATGCGGTCAGCGACACGGAGTCCCCGAACCACTGGTGGGCGTTCTCGTGCACGAGGGTGCTGAGGTCCGGCGCCGAGTCGTAGATCGGCCGCCCCTGCGTCTCCAGCGCGTACCCGACGTCCGGCGCGTGGTCGACGATCGACCCGGCCGAGCGGAACGGGTACGGCCCGAACAGCTTGCTCTCCCACGCCAGGACGGAGGGCAGTTTCTTCAACACGGGCGCCGCGGCGGCGACTTCACGCGGGTCGACGGCGTTGTACACCTTGACGCCGTCGCGGGTGGTGTACTGCTCGACCTTGAACTTCCCGACCGTCGCGGTGGCGAGGTAGGCGGCCATCGGCTCCGGCGCGTGCCAGCGGAACGTGGTCTTCCCGTGGGCGGTCCTCTGCCCGAGGAGCACACCGTTGGCGACCGCGGTGCGCCCCTGCGGGACCGTGATCGTGAAGTCGTACGACGACTTGTCCTTGGGGTGGCTGTTCGCCGGGAACCAGGTCATCGCGCCCTGCGGCTCGCCGGCCACGAAGGCGCCGTCGTCGGTGGCGATCCAGCCGTCGGCCGAGCCGTCGGGGTCGGTGACCTGCTGGGGGACGCCGTTGTACGTGACGGTGACCTGGAACCGCTGCCCCTTGCGGACGGCCCGGCGCGGGGTGACGACGAGTTCCTGTCCGTCGCGGCGGAAGTCCGCCTTGGCGCGGTCGACGGTGAGATCGGTGACCTTGAGGCCCTTGAAGTCGAGGTCGAAGCGGGTGAGCTTCTCGGTGGCGCGGGCGGTGAGGACCACCTTGCCGTCGAGATGGCGACTCGTCGGGTCGTAACGGAGCGTCAGGTCGTAGTGGGCGACGTGGTAGCCGCCGTTGCCGGAGAGCGGGAAGTACGGGTCTCCCGCGCCGGCCGAACCGATCGTCGCGGCGCCCGCGGGTGCGGCGGCCGCGAGCAGGGCGGTGAGGGCGACGGGGACGGTGGCCACGACTGCGCTGCGGCGGAGGACAGCGGCGCGTCTTGTGGACTGCTGCCGGGGTTGCGTCACATGCGCTCCTACGGGTGAGGGGGGTTGATCATCCGCCTCAGAGACTAGGCCGCCGACTCCCTGTGGATCCCTCTAGTTGAAGCAAACTTGTCGAGCACTTGTTCAGCGGCTGGTGACTGGGCGCGAGGAGCGGCGGTTCCGGAGCGGGGGTGGCGGCGGCCCGGTCGATGGCGCGCAACTCGTCGAGGCTGTCGGCGAGGGTGCGGCCCGCCGGCGCATGGAGGACGGCCGCCTCGGTCTCGTCGGTGAGCCGGAGGAAGTACTCGGCGGAGTGGTTGGTGGCCTGGCACTCCCGGGGTCCCTCCGGCCGGGGGGCCCACAGCGGCTTGGAGTCCCCGCCCCTCCCCGCCGCCCAGGGTGAGGAGCTCGTACGGCACGAACGGCGTCAAGGGAACCGGGTGTTCCCCGCTCCGGTCTCCATCTCCAGGGCGGGGCCGCCCATGTGCCCCGGTCCGATGAACGCTACGGTCGTGCTCACCCCGACGACTACTGGGTGATGTCCGGTACGGCGAGGCCGAGTTCGCGCTCGCCGAGGGGTGCGAAGAAGCGCTCTACGTCCACGTCGGTGACCTCGGCGAGCGTGGGCGGTGACCAGTGCGGGGTGCGGTCCTTGTCGATGACCTGGGCGCGGATGCCCTCCACCAGGTCGGGGGTGGTGAGGGCAGCGCAGGAGACGCGGTACTCCTGGTCCAACACGGCCTCCAGCGCGCCGAGTCGGCGGGCCCGACGGAGTGCGACGAGGGTGACTTTCAGTGCGGTGGGCGACTTGGCGAGCAGGGTTTCGGCGGCCTGCTTCGCCGCGCTGTCGCCGTGGCCGAGGAGGCGCTCGACGATCTCCTCGACGGTGCCGGCCGCGTAGCAGGCGTCGATCCAGGTCCGCGCCTCCGCCAGTTCACCGGGGGGCGCTTCGCGCGCATACCGGGCCAGGACCTCCCGTACCGGCATGTGGGCGAGGTCGTCCAGGAGTTGGGGCAGGAACTCGGAGGGGATGTAGTGGTCGGCGAGGTCGCAGTGCAGGGCGTCGGACGCGCCCACCGAGGCTCCGGTCAGCGCCAGGTGGGTGCCGAGTTCGCCGGGCACGAGGGCGAGGAGATACGTGCCGCCTACGTCCGGTACGAAGCCGATGCCGGTCTCGGGCATGGCGACGCGCGAGCGTTCGGTGACGATGCGGAAGCCGCCATGCGCGGAGACGCCGACGCCGCCGCCCATGACGATGCCGTCCATGACGGCGACGTACGGCTTCGGGTAGCGGGCGATACGGGCGTTGAGCCGGTACTCGTCACGCCAGAAGGCCGCCGACGCCGAACCGTCCCCGTCCCGCGCGTCGTTGTGGATGGCGCGGATGTCGCCGCCCGCACACAGGCCCCGTTCCCCCGCGCCCGTGAGGACGACGGTTTCCACGGAAGGGTCGTGTTCCCAAGCCGTCAGGGCTGCGTCGATACGGCGGACCATCTGGTGGGTGAGGGCGTTGAGTGCCTTGGGGCGGTTGAGGGTGAGGTACGCGGCGCGCCCCTCGACACGTACGAGTACGGAGTCGTCGGCGCCGCTCATCCGAACGCCTCCGTCAGGCCGCGGGCCACGATGACGTACATGATCTCGTTGGTTCCTTCCAGGATCTGGTGGACCCGCTGGTCGCGGACGATCTTCTCGATACCGTATGCGCTCAGGCGGCCGTAACCGCCGTGGACCTGGAGGGCGCGCTCGGCGGTGAGGTCGGTGGCGATGCCGGCGAGGCGGAAGCGCAGCGCCCGGGCGTCCACCAGCCGTCGCCCGAACGCCGACCGGTCGGCGAGGTGGACGACGCCGCGACCGGAGACTGTGCGGGCGCCGCCGAGCCGACAGGCGGCGATGCCGAGACGTCCGCCGTCCAGGGCGACTTGGTGGGTCGGCTGGGCGTTCCATACCGTCTTCCGTCTTTTGCCTGACTGGAGCTGGAGCCAGTACTGATGCAGGTGCTTGCTCAAACCCCGGCATCTCAGGGCCAGTTGGCGTGCGGATGCCAGGGGCGTTCCCGTCCGCTCGTTCGGCAGGTCAGCGGCGGTGCATCGTCTGCAGGGCCTCGACCAGTACCTTCGGGTCGTGCCCGCCCTTGTAGACCGGCGGTGGTTGCCGGTCCAGGCCCAGGAGTTGGGCTACGGCGGTCCAGGCGGTGCGTACCGAGTACTCGACGGTGAAGACGACGTCGTCGGGGACCTCGGCGTACTGGCCGATGAAAGCCAGGTTGGTGGAACCCTCCGGGACGACCTGCGGCCGGTCTCCCGAACTGCGCACCAGGAACTGACTGGTGATGTACGGCATCAGCGCCGGGACGACGATCGAGTGGTCGAGGATCTGCGGGCCCTCCTCGAAGCGGAGGTGGTGCAGGACCTCGTCCAGGATCTCCCGGCCCGTGCACTCGCGCATCGGCTTGCGGACGAAGTCGCCCTCCCTGTCCGGGAAGAGACCGTAGCCCCACCACACGAAGGTGTCCTCGGGCTGCTCTCGGAAGTGCGGCTGATGGTTGAGGACGATGGTCAGCAGCCAGTTGGAGTCCTTGAACGTGATCAGCCCGCCCTTGCCGGCCTCGCTGCCGCTGAACTCCTCCATCAGCTCGAAGAAGGTCGGATCCTTCGTCGTGACCGTGAAGGACGCCCAAGTGGAGTCCGTGATCGAGGCGTTGAAGACCGACGGGTCCCCCAGCAGGCCCGGCCGGCCCGGCCGTTTCGCCGCGAGCGTCTCCCACAGCCGCCACGATCCCGCGTCACCGGAGGTGTCCAGCACGGGCGTGGAGTCGGCCGTCATCGAGCCGTTGGTGACCAACACGAGGTCATCGGGGCCGAGTTCCGTCTCCTCGCTACGGCCCTCCCGCGTCCAGGTGAGCGCCTCGACGGTGAGCGCGTCCCCCTCGGCCAGCCGCAAGTCGGTTACCCGGGTGCCGAGTTGGACGGTCACCCCTTGCTCGGTCAGCCACTTCGACAGGGGGCGGACGATGGAGTCGTACTGGTTGAAGCGGGTCCGGTAGATCCCCGACATGGAGTCGAAGGTCTTGAAGAGGTGCACGGAACGGTTGAGGTAGCGGCGGAACTCGATCGCGCTGTGCCACGGTTCGAAGGCGAACGTGGTGCACCACATCCGCCAGAAGTTCGTGCGGAAGAAGCCCTCGCTGAAGCAGCCGGTGATGCGCTTGCCGTCCAGCAGCCGCTCCGGGGTGCCCACGCACTTCACCAGCTCCAGCCGGTCGCGCTCGGAGAACCCCCATGGAGCGCGTGTCGATGGCGGGGTCCGCCTGCCGGGGCAGGGAGGCCACGGCGCTAGAAATGTTGACGATGCGGGGTGATGGCGAGCGCCGTAGGAGCGGCAGCATCGCGTTGGTCACAAGAATGACGCCGAGGACGTTGATCTCCACGACCGTGCGGACCAGGTCGAGGTCGAGCGTGGTCGGGTCCTGGATCCAGCCCGGCCCCATTTCCCCTGAGATGCCCGCGTTGTTGACCAGGACGTCCAGGCGACGAGGGGCGGAACACACCTGATGGTGCGACAACCAGGAACCGGTGATCAGGAACCACGAGCCGGCCCCGGCCGAGGTGTGTGCGCCGCGGCCCCTCCGGACCCCACGCGCTGTCGCTGCCCCCTCGCATCACCCCGTACGCCGACGCCTGACGCTCCAGTCGAAGCTCCCCCGGCACACCGTCGTCCCCGTCGCGTCGGTGATCTCGGCCCGGGTCGAGAATCGAGCCCGGTCGCTCTCGCCCGACAGCAACGGAAGCAGCGCGGCGCGCGCCTCATCGTCGAGCCGGCACACGGTCAGCAACCGCCCTCGTGCCGGAGCGAGGAACTCCAGGGAGGCGGCCGCTCCGAGGGGCACGACCCCGTCGAAGTCCCCGGGGTCACGGCTCGCGGCGATCATCGCGCCCAGGCCGGCCGCGTCGAGCAGGGCGATGAGTCCGCTGGAGTGAAGTGAACCGATCACGTTCGTCAGTTCCCGGGGAACCTCCGAGGCGATCTCGGCCACGCCGTCTACGGCTCGCAGCACCTCAACTCCCGCGGTGCGATGGGCCGGAACGGGCTCCAGCAGCGTGCGGGCCAGCGCCGTCATGTCCATCGCCGCAGCCTCGCACACGCCCTCGCCGGCAAAGGGAATTCCCTGTGAACTGTTCGACAGGGTCCGTAGACGGGCGGCCGAGGACCACGATCAGCGGACGAACTAGGCACCGACGCCACGTAGTTACGATCGTGTCGAGATCCTGTCCGGCGACATGACGATCGCGGGGGGAGACGAAGCATGCCGCAAGGAGCCGTCATCGCGATGGCCGGATTCACCGGCGTGAGCGGGCGCGGTCGCGCTGCTGACGGGCCTCGTCGGTCCACGGAGGATCCGGCGGCTGCGCCGTACGGGCGTGGACGTGTGGGCAATGGTCAAGCGCACCGGCCCAGTTGGTGATGCCGACCGCCCACGGCCGCTACTCCAGTTCACGACCGAGGACGGCCTGGTCATGGAGGTCGGTTCGCCCGTGCCCGCGCCCAAGCGTCGCCCTCTGGCCGAAGGCAGCCACGTGCTCGTCCGGTACGACCCCGACGATCCTCGCGAGTTGGTGTGGTCCGGACACGAACGGGCGTCCTGGGAGTACGCGTTCTGCGTGCTGACCAGTACCGGATGCGGGTCGCTCGGGCTGAACACGGCCTAGAGGGTGTAGATCGGGCCGGTCCCGATGTCACCGAAGATCACCCCGAGGTCCCGATCACCACCGCGAGCCGCACCGTGTCCCGCACGCTCGCAGGCCGAGCTCCGGCGGCCCCGCCACGGACCCTTCGTCCGCAGGCGCCCGCCACTTCGCCCTGAACCGTGTCGCGTCACGGACAAGGAGGTGATGGGTGCCGGTTGCTTCCGCGCTGGGCGGTCAGGACGGCTGGACCTGGTCGAAGAGAGCGAGGGCTTCGGCGGGGTCCGGGCTCACGAGGCGTTCCAGACCGGCCGTCGTGATCTTCGCCCACTTGCCGGCCCGCGCCCACATCCGCACCTCGAAGGCCCGGACCGCCTCGTCCAGATCTTCAGGGCCGGTGGCGATGCACTCGGCGAGTTCGGCGCCGTCCAGCATCGCGAGATTCGCGCCCGCCCCCAAGGGGGGCATCAGATGGGCGGCGTCGCCCAGCAGCGTCACCCCGGGAACGTGGGTCCAGGTGTGGGACACGGGCAGGACGTAGAGGGGACGGTGGACGAACGCGGTGCCGTGACGGAGGAGGCCGAGGACGGGGTCGGCCCAGCCGTCGAACAGAGCCAGCAGGCTCGATCGCACGGCCTCGACGTCGGCCGGGTCCAGGTCAGTGTGCCAGTCCAGCGGCGCACGGAATTTGGTGTACACCTTCACGTGGCCACCGCTGTTGCGCTGGGCGACGAGGCTTCGGTTCACGCCGTACACGGCCACGGAACCGTCGCCGATCAACCGGGCGAGGTCGGGGTGACGGCTGTCGACGTCGTCGAGGGAGGTTTCGACCGAGGTGACGCCGGTGTAGTGCGGCGTCACCGACGAGACGGCCGGGCGGACCCGGGACCACGCGCCATCCGCGCCGACCACGAGGTCGAACGCCTCCTGCCGCCCGTCGGCGAAATGGGCCCGTACGCCGTCCCGGGCCCCCGGCACCACGTCCGTCACGCCCTTCCCCCACTGGATGTCGAGAGGGCCGAGCAGCAGGTCACGGAGTTGTCCGCGGTCGATCTCGGGATTGGCCCGGTCATCCAGGCCGGGTCGCCAGTCCCGCAGGACGGTCCCGTCCGGGTCCAGGATGCGCATGGCCTGCCCCTCGGGACGGGACAGTTCCTGGAACTCCGCCAGCAGTCCCGCCTTGTCCAGCGCGAGCTGGCCCAGCCCTTCGTGCAGGTCCAATGTGCCGCCCAGAGGGCGGGCGTCGGGGCCGGGATCCCGTTCGAGGATGACGGCAGGATGACCATGCCGGTGCAGAACGCGGGCGAAGGCAAGACCGGCGGGGCCGCTCCCGACCACAGCGATGCGATGTCTCATGTCGATACACCGTATTGCTTCGATACGGCGCATGGCAACAGTACGATGTGAGCATGACTGTGTGGGACAGGCCGGAGCCGCCGACTCGCCCCGTGCCGCTGGACCGGGAGCGGATCGTCGCCGCCGCCGTCGCGCTGGCCGACGAGGGCGGGCTGGAAGCGGTGTCGTTGCGCAAGGTCGCCGCCCGCCTGGAAGCCGGCCCGATGCGGCTGTACGGCTACATCGCCACCAAGGAGGAGCTGTTCGACCTCATGGTGGACGAGGTCCAGGCCGAGATCCTCCCCGAGGAACAGCCCGGTGACTGGCGGGAGGCGCTGCGCACCCTCGCCCACCGCACCAGGCAGGCCGCTCTCCGTCACGAATGGCTGGCCGACCTGCTCGGCGGCCGCCCGGCCCTGGGCCCGAACGGCCTCGCCGTGACCGAGGCCACGCTGGCCGCCCTCGACGGCCTCGCCGACATCGACACCGTCATGCGTGCCGTCGAGACCGTCAGCGCCTACTTCACCGGCGCGATCAGGCGCGAGGTCGCGAACCTGCGGGCCGAGCGCGCCACGGGCCTGTCCAAGCGCGACTGGCAGCGCGCCCACGGCCCGCATGTGACAAGGATGTTGGCCACGGGCCGCTTCCCGGCGCTGGCCAAGGCGGTGCACGACGGCACGGACGTGGACGCCGAGACATCTTTCACGACCGGCCTGGACTGGGTCCTCGACGCCGTGTCCGCCAGACTCACCCGGCCACCGGCGTGACGCCCCGCGTCAGATGCGGGCCGTGTCCTCCGGGCCCTCTTCACCGGCATGGGGAAACCCTCACGAGACCCGATCAGACCAGGAGAGTCATGACAAGCAGGTTCACCGAGTTGGTCGTCGACTGCCGTGATCCGGAGAGGCTCGCGGCCTTCTGGTGCGCGGTCCTGGACTTCGAGGTGATCGACCGGGCCGAGGGCAGGGTCGAGATCGGCTCCTGGGAGCCGACCGCCGAGGAGGTCCGGGCCCGTCAGATGCCGCCCACCCTGCAGTTCATCCAGGTTCCCGAGGACAAGACCGTCAAGAACCGGCTCCACCTCGACGTCAGCCCGATCGACGGCAGCACGGAGGACGAGGTGAGCAGGTTGCTCGGCCTCGGGGCAACCACGACGGATGTGGGCCAGGGCGCGGATCGGAGCTGGGTGGTCATGGCCGATCCCGAGGGCAACGAGTTCGATGTGGTGCGGAGCCTGGCGCCACGGGAGAACCAGGACGCGATCACCGGCACGGTGGTGAACACCTCGTAGCCGCCGCCGAGTTCAGGCCCGGTCCGGGCTACGGCCCGCTGTGGATCAGGGACGCCCACAGGTGTGGTCGGCCGGAGTGTTCGGTGCGCAGTTGCCGGATGACGCGGTGGAGCACGATCGCCGCGTCGTCGGCGGACGGCGTGTCCGGCATCAGTCGGTAGAAGTGGTCGGCCGCGGCGGCCGCGACGTGGTCGTCCAGTGGCCAGAGACTCGCTACGACGTGCCGGAAGCCGGCCAGCTGGAAGGCGGAGGCGAGGTGGATGGACTCGTCCGCGTGCCGACGGCCGACGTGACCGGTGGAGCACGCGGACAGGTAGGCCAGTTCGGCCTCGTGGAGGTCGAGGCGGCCGATCTCCGCGATGGACAGCACACCGTCGTGGAGGTGGAGCCCACCCTCGGACGGCGCGTCGGGGTCGGTGCCCGCGTGGCACGCGAAGTGGGCCCAACTCGCCCTGGGGAGCGCGCCGGTCACACTGCCGGCGGTGGCCTGCTCGTTGGTGAGGAGCGGCATGTCGGGGTGGGCGGCGTGCAGGTTCGCCGCCTCGGCGGCGGTGGCCGGCAGGTCCGGCAGCCTCGGGGTCCGGTCGAGGGCGACCGTGAGCCGGCGCTGAATCGTCGCGGAGGGTCGTCCTTGTGCACGGCCCAGGGTGCGCATGGTGGGCGTGTACGACGAGATCACCCGGTCGAGCGCCCCGGCACCACCGGGGTGTCCGGCCGCGTGCAGCGGCAGCAGAGCGAGTGGCCCGGTCGGCATCCACCACACCCGGGGCAGTTCTCCGTCGGCCGGGCGGAGCCGGTCCTCGATCGCGTCGAGGACCGGCCCGACCGTCGTGTCCCACAGCCGGCCGAGCAGCTCCGTCAGCACCCGCTGGCAGCGCAGCTCGCCGGTGAACGAGCCGGCGTTGTGCGTCACTTCCGTCAGCTCGGCGGCCCACGCCTCGACGTCGGACAGGCGCAGTTCGGGCAGCGGCACCGGCAGCAGAGGCCCGTCGGCGGTGACGACGACAGCGTCGCACCGCTGCCGGCCGGCGTTGAGCAGCACGACCGCCTCACCGGCGCCGGTCGGCCGCAGCCGGGTCCATCGCTGCGGGAGCAGGAACCGGTCCAGTCCCGGCAGTCGGCGGATCTCCGCCAGTACGGCGTCGTGCTCGGCCCACAGGCGTTTACGCCGGTCGATGTGGTCGACGTCCTGACCATCGGGCGTGGCCATGGCCGGGAGATCCGGCGCGTTGAGGGCGTCGCGGACCCGGCTCAGCCGGCCGGCAAGTACCGGGTGCTCGGCTTCGAGGTCGCCGAGGGGTGTCCGCAGCGCCAGCCGGGACGTCAGCAGGATCGACCGGCCCAGCTCGGCGGCCTGGACCGCGCCGCCCGGATCGTCGAGGGCACAGTGCACGGCGATCGTCTCGCCGACCAGTCCGTGGTTCGCACCGAGGCGGTACTCGTGGTCCGCCGACGAGGCCTCCCGTGCCGCGACCAACGGCAGCAGCTCCACTGCCGTGTCGAACAGCAGCCGGGCGGTGTGCGGTTCGTCCAGTACGTAGGCGAGCCGGCCGACCACCCAGCAGGCGCGGAGTCGTTCGAGCGGGGGCGATGTCGTGGCCGCGAGCGCCTCTTCCGCAAGCCGGATGATCCGCGGCCGGTCGACGGTGCTGCCGGCGTCCCACCTCCGCGTGTGGCAGATCGCGAGGAGGTAGATGCGTGAGGCCCGCCGGGGATGGTCGACGGGGGTGGCCGCGACGGTCCGTTCCGCGGCGTCGACGGCGCGGTCCAGGTCGTTCGGGTCACCGGTCCGCTGGAACCGCAGCCGGTGGGAGTTGCCGAGGTTGAACAGATGCTGCGCGCGAAGCGGGTCGCCCATGGGGACGGCGTCGGCCGCCTCCCGCGCCAGGTCGACCGCGCGGTCCAGGTCGGCCGGATCGCCCGAGCGCTCGTACCGTGTCTGATAGGACCGCCCGAGGTTGTACAGGCGCAGCAGTCGGTCGGGGTGGTCGGCGGGGGTGGCCGCGAGCGCCAGGAGCGTGCGGTCGATGGCGCTGTCGAGATCGGCGCCACCGGCGGTCCGGCCGGACCGCGACTGGTAGGCGGCTCCGAGGTTGGACAGGTGCCTCGCCCTGTGCGGGTGGTCCTCGGGCGTGGCGGCCACGGCCTCCTCGTGATGCGCGATGGCACGGTCCAGGTCAGGAAGGCTGCCGCTGTGCTCGAACCGTTGTTGGAGAGCGTTACCGAGGTTGTTCAGGCGCATCGCACGGTCCGGGTGGTCGTCCGGCGTGGCGGCCACCGCGCGTCTCGCGGCTTCGATGGCCGCGTCCAGGTCGGACGTGTCTCCGGTGCGGGTGAGCCGGGACCAGTGGGCGACGCTGAGGTTGGACAGGTGCATCGCCAGGTTCGGGTGGTCGTCGGGCGTGGCGGCCACGGCCTCTTGGTGATGCGCGATGGCACGGTCCAGATCGGCCACGTCCCCCAGCCGGTCGAACCGCCCTCGCAGGCTCGATGCCAGGTTGGACAGGGCCCTCGCGCGGAGGGGGTGATCGGCCGGTGTGGCAGCGACGGCGCGTTCCAGACTCTCTACGGCCCGTTGCGCGTCGGCGCGGTCCCCTTTCCGGTCGGACCGCGCGTCGTACGCGGTGCCCAGGTTCGACAGACGGTGGGCGAGATCCGGATGGCCCTGGGGCGTGGCGGCCACGGCCTGTTCGTAGTGGCCGATGGACCGGTCCAGATCGGCCATGTCCCCCAGCCGGTCGAACCGCGCCCCGTACACGATGCCGAGGTTGGACAGGATCGTCGTGAACTCTCGGTGCCCCCGGGGCGCCGCAGCGGCGGCACGATCGAGGTGGCCGATCGCCCGGTCCAGGTCGGCGACCTCCCCCAGCCGTTCGAACCGCGCGTGGTACGCCATGCCGAAGTTGGACACGTAGGTGGCGCCGTCGAGGGAATTGTCCGGAGCGGCCGCCACCGCTCGTTCGTAGTGTCCGATCGCCCGCTCCAGGTCGGCCAGGTTCCCCGTCCGCTCGAAGCGGTCGGTGTAGGCGGCGGCGAGGTTGGACAGGGCGATCGCTCGGTGCGGGTTGCCGGTGTCGGCGGCGGCCTGTTCCCCGAAGCCGATGGCCCGCTCCAGGTCCGCCGACCGGCCCGCCCGTCCGAACCGTGCCCAGTAGGAGGTGGCGAGGTTGGTCAGGGTCGTCGTCCGGTAAGGGGAGTCAGCGGGAGTGACAGCCATCGCCTGCTCACCGATGTCGATGGAACGGTCCAGATCCGAGACGTGCCCGGTTCCCTCGAACCGCCGCAGGCAGCCCATGGCGAGATTGGTCAGAACCGTCGGCCGGTGAGGGGAGTCGGCGGGAGTGACAGCCATCGCCTGCTCACCGTTGCCGATGGAACGGTCCAGGTCCGAGACGTGCCTGGTCTGCTCGAACCGCAGCAAGTAGGCATTGCCGAGGTTGGTCAAGGTTGTCGCCCGGTGGGGGGAATCGGTGGAGACGACGGCCATCAGCTGCTCACCGCTGCTGATGGAACGGTCCAGATCCGAGGTGTTCCCGGTCCGAACGAACCGCAGCAGGTAGCCCGTGGCGAGATTGGTCAGGGCTGTCGACCGGTGCGGATACCCGGCGGAGGCGACAACGATCACCTGCTCGCCTCTGTAGATGGAACGGTCCAGATCCGAGAGCTGCCCGGTCCGCTCGAAGCGCAGCAAGTAGCTCGAAGCGAGATCGGACAAGGCTGTCGTCCGGTGCGGCGAATCGGCGGAGGCGACAGCCATCACCCGCTCACCGATGTCGATGGAACGGTCCAGATCCGGGAGGTGACCTGTTCGCTGGAACCGCAGCAGGTAGCACGTGCCGAGGGTGGCCAGGTGGAACGCGAGGTTCGGGTTGGCGCCGGGCACGCCGACGGTCCGTTCCCCGAACTCGACGGCCCCGTCCAGGTCCTCGGGCTGCCCGGCCCGCTGGAACCGCAGGAGATGGGTGGCGCTCAGATTGCCCAGGATCAGCGCGGAGTTGGGGTCGCCGTGGTGGAGGGCGGCCACGGCCTCGTGCCCGATGCCGATCGACCGGTCGGCTTCGTACTCCTGTCCCGTCAGCGCGTACAGCGCCCGATGGCACTCGGCGAGGTTGTACAGGCGGGTGGCGAGACGCGGATGGTGATGCGGTGTCAGGGCGAGGACGCGCTGGAACAACGAGACACAGGAACCCAGTTGTGCCGTGTCACCGGTCCTGGTGGCCCGGTCCAACAGGTCGACCGCCTGCTGGTTCAGCAGCTCCGGATCGGGCTGGTGGTAGGAGGACATCACCCATGAGACTATCGGCCGACTGGCGGAAGGAGGAGCCCTGGTGGACGCCGAACGATCGGCACTGACCACGCTGTGCCAGGAGTTCGAGGCGCTGATCGGCGAGACAGGGCTCCACTCCGCGGAACGTCAGGATCTCCTTGAACGGATCGTGGCCGAGGCACGGGCCCGGCGTCCGGTGCTCGCCCTGCTGGGCCAGTTGCTGAACACCGACCGTGAGACCACGCTGCGCACGCTCTCGACGGGGCTGCCGGGGGCCGGGCCGGGCATCGCCCGTCAGGAGGCCTTCCGCTGCCCGGACGGCGCCTGCGACCGGACGGCGGTACCTCTCCCGGCGGGTGCGATCCCGCGCTGCGCCGTCATGGGCCGGCCGCTGGAACGGGGGTAGCCCAAGTGGGCGGTTTCTTCCAGCAGTTGGCCAAGACGCTCGCCGACCGGTGGATCAGCCTGCTCGTGCTGCCCGGTGCGTTCTTCCTCGGCGCAGTGTGGCTGTCCGTCAACCTCGGCCAATCCGACGCGTGGAACGTCGCGTTGTCGACCCGACGGGTCGAGAACACCGCCGACACGGTCAGGGACCTGCCGAGCGGGGCGCAGGCACTCCTCGTCGTGGCCGTACTGGCGGCCGCCTCCGGTGTCGGCTTCGTCGTGCAGGCGCTGGCCGGTGTCACCCGGCGCGTCTGGCTGGGGCAGTGGCCCCGCCCGTTCGCCGCGACCGCGACGGCGCGGACGGCACGCCGACGTGCGCGGTGGCACCAACTCGTGGAGGAACGCCGGGCGTTCGAGGCCGCGAGCCCGGGCACACGCACCCCCGAGCAGCAGCACCGGATCGACACCGCGGCCGACCGCGTCACCCGGCTGGCGATGGCCGAACCGGGCAGGCCGACCTGGATGGGCGACCGGATCCACGCCGTGGAGTCGATCGCGTACCACCGCTACGGACTCGACCTGACCTACGGCTGGTCCCGGCTCTGGCTGGTGCTCCCCGATCCCGCACGCACCGAACTCACCGCCGCGCACTCGGCGTTCGCGGCCGCGGTCGCCACCGGAACCTGGGCCCTGCCCTACCTTCTGCTCACCGTGGTGTGGTGGCCCGCCGTACTGATCGCCGCGGGCATCGGCCTGACCGGATGGGCCCGCGCCCGTTCCGCCGTAGCCGATTTCACCACCCTGACCGAGGCCACCCTCGACCTGCACGGCCGCACGCTGGCGGTCGCGCTGGGAGTCGGCGACCCCTCGGAGGGAATCGGCCCGCTCACGATCGGCGAGGGCGAGCGCATCACCGACCTCGTGCGGAAGGGCCGCTAGCAGAACTCCGTTGCTGTCCGGGCGGGTTGACGTCGGGATGGGGCGGCGCGAGTCGGCCGGGCGATGACCTCACGGCTGCGGGACGGCGACGAACACCTGGGTCCGGCCCTCGCCGACCCGGCCTTCGTCGACGCCACCAGAGCCGGAACGAGCCCGGTACGGAGGATCGCGCCGGAAACCCACGACACCGCAGAGGCCGCTCGACGCGGGCCGACGTAATTCAGTTGCCGCTCCCCATGCCCGCCCCTCACCATGGGCGGGCCACCGGGATCTGCCCGGTGCTCCACGAGAGGAGGCGCGACGTGACCACGACTGTCCTCGGCCTGCCCGCCGACCGCCTTCCTCTCACCTCATGGAGCACCTCCAGCGATGTCTCACGACAATCTCCCGCAACACCCCCAGCACTCTCAACACCCGGTATTTCCTGACGACTTCGTCACCGATCCCCACCGCTACGTTCCGCCGCCGGGCGACGCGGTACAGGGCGACATCGACGACCGGTTCGTCTTCGACTTCCGTACCTACGACGACCTCGCCGACGGCCAGCGCTGGTCGACCTGGCTCAGCGTCGAACCCCTCAGCCGAGGCCCCGAGCCGCTCCCGGACTGGGTAGTGACCTCGCAGGGCGCGATCGACACCGAGCTCGGCGTCCTCAAGACCGGCAAGGAGGCCGACGTCCACCTCGTCGAGCGCGCCGACCCGCTCGACCCGGCCGCCGGGGTGGTCATGGCGGCCAAGCGGTACCGCTCCCCCGAGCACCGCACCTTCCACCGCGCCGCGTCCTACACCGAGGGCCGCTCGATGAAGCGCTCACGCGACGAGCGGGCCGTCAAACGGAAGAGCACCTTCGGCCGCCAGGTCGCGGCCGGCGAGTGGGCGGTGTCCGAATGGGCCGCGCTGGTACGGCTCTGGAACCTTGGGCTGCCCGTTCCCTATCCGGTCCAGATCGACGGCACCGAGATCCTGATGGAGTGGATCACCGTCGTCGACGAGGAGGGCACCGTCCAGACAGCGCCCCGGCTCGCCCAGACCCGCCCCTCACCCGAACTGCTGGCGGCGTACTTCGAGCAACTCACCGACGCGCTCGCGACGATGGTGCAGAACGGCCTCGTGCACGGCGACCTCTCGGCGTACAACATCCTGGCGGCGGGCGAGCGGCTGGTCATCATCGACCTGCCGCAGATCGTCGACCTGGTCGGCAACCTCAACGGCATGACGTTCCTCCAGCGCGACTGCGCCAACATCTGCGGCTGGTTCCGCTCACGCGGCCTCGACGCCGACGAACACGCCCTGTTCGCGGAACTGATGGCACACGCCTTCTGAAACCGGGCGGCCCGTGCCGCATCGGACAACGGGCAACGTCCGCCATGTCGACGACGGCGCACAAACGCCGGTCGTCGGCATAGCGGTTCCGCCGGACGATACTGCGGCGGACGCGCCTCCAGGTCAGGTCCGCCGAGGAGGCATACACAGCCACCCCTCCGCCGACTCAAGTTCCGCCGCGTCGCCCCCACCCCCACTCCCCGCCCGGACGTAGGCTCACCGCACCACCGCCACCCGAGGGAGCCCGCCCGTGACCGTCCGCGTGCGTCGTGTCTACGATCCGCCCGAGCCGGAGGACGGCGTGCGCGTCATGGTCGACCGGCTGTGGCCGCGTGGCCTGTCCAAGGACGCGGCCCGGGTCGACGAGTGGCCCAAGGAGATCACCCCGTCGACCGAACTGCGCCGCTGGTATCACGCGGGCGAGGGTGACTTCGACGAGTTCAGCAGCCGTTACGAGGCCGAGCTCGCCGAGCCCGAGGCGGCTCAACTCCTGCACACCTTGCGGAACTTGGTCCGTATGGGGCCGGTGACGTTGGTGACGGCGGTCAGGTCGCCGGAGCGGAGTCACGCCTCGGTGCTGGCCCGCCTCCTGGAGGGGTGAGGAGACGGGCCGTAGGGCCGGAGAAGTACTGCTAGGCCGTCTGTTTCGCCGCCGCGCGGCCTGCCGCCCGGCCCGAGAAGAGGCAGCCGCCGAGGAACGTGCCTTCGAGGGCGTTGTAGCCGTGTACACCGCCGCCGCCGAAGCCGGCGACCTCGCCCGCCGCGTACAGTCCGCCGATCGGCTTGCCGTCGGCGGCCAGCGCCCGTGAGTCCAGGTCGGTTTGGATACCGCCGAGGGTCTTACGGGTCAGGACGTGCAACTTGACGCCGATCAGGGGGCCGGCCGCCGGGTCCAGGATGCGGTGCGGGGTGGCCACGCGGCCCAGGCGGTCGCCGATGTAGCGGCGGGCGTTGCGGATGCCCTGGACCTGGGAGTCCTTGCTGTAGGGGTTGGCCATCTGGAGGTCGCGGGCCTCGATCTGGCGGCGCACCACGGCCGCGTCCAGGAGGGGTTTGTCGGTCAACTGGTTCATCTTCTCGACCAGTTGCTCCAGATTGCCGGCGGTCACGAAGTCCGCGCCCTTGCGCAGGAAGGCGTCCACCGGGCCCGGGGCGCCCTTGCCGAGGAGCCGGTCGCGCAGGACCGCCTTCTTGTCCTTGGCGGTGATGTCGGGGTTCTGCTCGGAGCCCGACAGCGCGAACTCCTTCTCGATGATCTTCTGGGTGAGGATGAACCAGGAGTGGTCGTGTTCCGCCAAGTCCTCTGTCGTGCGCAGGTACTTGAGGGTGTTGAGCGTGTCGTAGCCCGGCAGGCACGGGTCGGGCAGGCGGCGGCCGAGGGCGTCGAACCACAGGGACGACGGGCCGGGCAGGATGCGGATGCCGTGGCCGGGCCAGACCGGGTCCCAGTTCTGCAGGCCCTCGGTGTAGTGCCACATGCGGTCGCGGTTGACGAGTCGTACGCCCGCCTCGGCGCTGATGTCGAGCATCCGGCCGTCGACGTAGGCCGGGACGCCGGTGACCATCTCGGCGGGCGGGGTGCCGAGGCGCTCGGGCCAGTACTGGCGGACGATGTCGTGGTTGGCGCCGATGCCGCCGGTGGTGACGACCACGGCCTGCGCGGTGAGTTCGAACGCGCCGATCGCCTCGCGGCTGGAGGAGACGCCCCGGGCCGCGTTGTCCTCGGCGAGGACCGTGCCGCGGACGCCGCGCGCCTCGCCCTCCTCCACCACCAACTCGTCGACCTGGTGGCGGTAGTAGAAGGTGAGCAGTCCGTCGCGGGCGGCCTGCCTGGCGTGGTTCACGAAGGGTTCGACGACTCCGGTGCCGGTGCCCCAGGTGACGTGGAAGCGCGGGACGGAGTTGCCGTGGCCGTGGGCGCGCAGGTCGCCGCGTTCCGCCCAGCCGACCGTGGGCAGCAGCTTGATGCCGTGTCCGTCGAGCCAGGTCCGCTTCTCGCCGGCCGCGAACTCGACGTAGGCGCGCGCCCAGCGCACCGCCCACGCGTCCTCGTCGTCGACGCGGTCGAAGCCGGCGCTGCCCTGCCAGTCGTTCCAGGCCAGGTCGAAGGAGTCCTTGATGCCGAGGCGGCGCTGTTCCGGTGAGTCGACGAGGAACAGTCCGCCGAAGGACCAGAACGCCTGCCCGCCGAGGTTGTTGGAGTTCTCCTGGTCGACGAGTGCGACCCGGCGTCCCCGGCTGGTCAGTTCGTGCGCCGCGACCAGACCGGCCAGCCCGGCTCCGACGACGATGACGTCCGCATCCATGGCGACGTTGCCCTTCTCAAGTGGGTTGTCATTCACAAGTGGGTTGTCATTCAGGGGTGTTGCTGCCGTCGGTCAGCAGCGCGGTGAGCAGCTGCTTGAGCCAGGAACGCGCTCGCTCGGCGTCCCTGTCGAGCAGCAGTTGGGTGGTGACGCCGTCGTACGCGGCGATCACCGCGTGGGCGGCACCCTCGATGTCGCCCAGTACGGCGGGCAGTCGGGTATGTCCGCGGGCTCGGGTGAGCCGGTCGGCGATCGCGCCGCGCAGCCGTGCCCGGTGGTCGAGGAGTGTCTGGGCGACGGCCGGGTCCCGGGCCGCGTGCACCAGGAAGTCGGTCTTCACCAGCAGCCAGTCCAGGTCGAGGAGCAGCACGTCGGTGACCCGGTCCACCGCGGCGGGCACATCGAGGTCGGGCCCGTCGAGCGCGAACGCGCCGGCCACCTGGTCGGCGATCAGCTCGGCCCGGTCCCGGTAGAGCGCGAAGAACAGCTCGTCCAGGCTGCCGAAGTTCGAGTAGAACGCGCCCCGGCTGTAACCGGCGGCCTCGCAGACCTCCTCGATGGAGACCCGCCCGAACCCCTTCGCCGCGAACACGGCGAACGCGGCGTCCAGCAGATTGGCGCGCGTGCGTACCCGGCGCCTGGTCACACGCTTGGCCGTCGCCTCCGCCACCATGTCCGGACCTCCACGTCCTTCGTTCGATACGTGAATGTATCCGATGCACCGATGTATCCAAAAGGGTGGGACCTCAGGGAACCGGGCCCCGAAGAGAGCCCCCACCGAATGGGAACAGATATTCGAATAAGGAGTACGCTGGTCCCATGACCGCGCACCACCTCCAGGGCTCTCTCTTCGACCAGACCGACCAGCTCCGCCTCGGCCCCCTCGACGGGACACGCCGTACGGCACTGGGGCTCGGCGCCTGGATCGACGTGCTGCCCGGGTGGCTCGCCGGCGCCGACGCCCTGTTCGAGGAGCTGGCCGCCGAGGTGCCGTGGCGCGCCGAGCGGCGTCAGATGTACGACCAGGTCGTCGCCGTACCGCGACTGCTCGCCTACTACGGCGCGGACGACACGCTCCCCCACCCGGTGCTGGCCGAGGCCCGCGACGCGCTCTCGGCGTATTACGTACGGGAGTTGGGCGAGCCCTTCACCACGTCCGGGCTCTGCTACTACCGCGACGGCCGGGACAGTGTCGCCTGGCACGGTGACCGGATCGGGCGGGGTGCCCGCGAGGACACGATGGTGGCGATCCTCTCCGTGGGCGCGCCCCGCGACCTGATGCTGCGCCCCGTGCGCGGCGGCGAGTCGGTGCGGCGCCCGCTCGGGCACGGCGATCTGATCGTGATGGGCGGCTCCTGTCAGCGGACCTGGGAGCACTGCGTCCCCAAGACCACTCGCGCCGCGGGACCGCGCATCAGCGTGCAGTTCCGCCCGCACGGCGTGCACTGAGGCGGAGAGGCGGCCGCTTCGGATGCGCGCGGGGGCCGCCCCCGGCGGACGGCGCCGGAGGCGGCTTCCCCCGCCCGTGCCCGCCCGGCGGGCGTCTGGTTGGCTGTCCTCCGTCGAGCACCATCACGTACGAGGGGACGGTCATGCGGGCAGAGGTACGCCAAGTCGCCGACGGCACCTATCTGGTGCACGGCAGCAACACCAACTGGGTGATCCTCACGGACGGTGACGCGGCCACGCTGGTGGACACCGGATACCCCGGCGACCGCGAGCTCGTGCTCGACTCCCTTGCCCAGGTGGGCAGTTCACCCAAGGCGGTCCGGGCGGTGCTGATCACGCACGCCCACAACGACCACCTCGGCTCGGCGGCGTACCTGCGCGACACCCACGGCACGCCGGTCCTGCTCCACGAGGCCGAAGTGCCGCACGCCCGCAGGGAGTTCCTCCAGCAGGTGAGTGTGGGGACGGTCCTGAAGAACGCCTGGCGTCCGGGAGTGCTTCCCTGGGTGCTGCACGCGATGCGCGTCGGCGGCACCGAGCAGCATCCGGTCGCCGCGGCCGAGGCGTTCCCCGGCGCGGGCGGCCCGCTCGACCTGCCCGGCCGGCCCGTCCCCGTGCACACCCCCGGCCACACGAGCGGGCACTGCGTGTTCCATCTCCCGGAGCGCGGGATCGTGATCTCCGGGGACGCCCTGGTGAGCGGCCACGCGACCTCCCGGATCAAGGGGCCGCAGCTGCTGCCCGACATGTTCCACCACGAGCGCGACCGTGCCGTGGCCTCGCTGGACCTCCTCGAAGCGCTGGACGCGGAGACCCTGCTGCCCGGCCACGGCCCCCTGCACACCGGTCCGGTCCGTGAGGCGGCGCAGCGCGCACGCGAACACGCGATCTAAGGTCACCCCATGGCACTGCAGATCAACGCGACCAACCCGGAGCATCCGGTCCTCCTGCTGGAGCTGCCCTGGGATGTCCCCCTGGAGGAGTGGCCCGACGAGTACCTGGTGCCGCTGCCGCGCGGCATCTCGCGCCACGTCGTGCGCTACGCCCGTGCCGGCAGCGAGGTCATAGCCGTCAAGGAGCTCGCCGAACGGCCCGCGCTGCGCGAGTACGAGCTGCTGCGCGACCTGGACCGGCTCGGCATCCCCGCGGTGGACCCGCTCGCCGTGGTCACCGGGCGCGCCGACGCCGCCGGCGAGCCGCTGGAACCGGTGCTGATCACCCGGCACCTGGGCGGCTCGATGCCGTACCGCTCGATGTTCGAGACGACGCTGCGCCCGGCCACCATGCACCGGCTGATGGACGCCCTCGCGGTGCTGCTGGTGCGGCTGCATCTGGCCGGTTTCGCGTGGGGCGACTGCTCGCTGTCGAACACGCTGTTCCGGCGGGACGCGGGCGCGTACGCGGCGTATCTGGTGGACGCGGAGACCGGCGATCTGCACCCGCAGCTGAGCAACGGGCAACGCGAGTACGACCTCGACCTCGCCCGCGTGAACATCAGCGGGGAGCTGCTCGACCTGGAGGCGTCCGGGGCGCTGCATCCGTCCGTCGACCCGATCGAGTTCGGCATGGAGATCTGCGCCCGCTATCAGGGTCTGTGGGAGGAGCTGACCCGCGTCTCGGTGTACCCGGCGGGCAAGTACCACTTCATCGAACGCCGGATCCGGCGCCTGAACGAACTCGGCTTCGACGTCGCCGAGATGCAGATCGAGCACTCCTCCAACGGCGACACGGTGACCTTTGTGCCGAAGGTCGTCGACGCGGGCCACCACCAGCGGCAACTGCTGCGCCTGACCGGCCTGGACGCCGAGGAGAACCAGGCGCGGCGGCTGCTCAACGATCTGGAGTCCTGGATGGCCACCCAGGACGACTACGCCCCGGGCGACCCGCTCGCCGCCCGGCCCGAGGTGCTCGCGCACCGGTGGGTGCGGGACGTGTTCCGACCGACTGTGCGCGCCGTACCGCTGGAGCTGCGCGGCTCGATGGACCCGGCCGAGATCTATCACGAGCTGCTGGAACACCGCTGGTACCTGTCCGAGCACGCCCAGCACGACATCGGCCTGGACACGGCGGTCGACGACTATCTCAAGAACATCCTGCCGAAGGTCCGCGAGACGCTGGAGCCGACGACACCGGAGTGATCCGGGTCAGTCCGTGGCGGGCGGGGCCGTGGTGCCGCGGACGACGAGGCGCGGCGCGACCACGCTCTCGCCGTCCGGTACGGCCTCGCCGTCCAGGCGGGCGATCGCGCGGCCGACCGCGAGTTCCGCGAGTCGCGGAATGTCCTGGGCGACGGTCGTGAGGTCGATGTGGGCGAGCCGGGACAGGCTGGTGTCGTCGAAGCCGACCACGGAGATCTCGCCGGGGACGGACACCCCGGCCCGCAGGAAGGTGTCGAGGACGCCCGTGGCGCAGCGGTCGTTGAAGGCGAGGACCGCGCTGGGCCGGGGGTCTGCCGCCAGCAGGGTGCGGGCGGCCCGCGCGCCGTCGTCCTCGGTGAGCCCGCCGGGCAGGACGCGGACGTGGTCGTCGAGGCCGTGGCGGTGCATCGCGGTGCGGTAGCCGCGGCGGCGGTCGGCGGCGCCGGGCGCGCGGCCGCCGTCGATGTGGGCGATGGCGCGGTGGCCGAGCGCCACCAAGTGGTCCACGGCCTGGCGGGCGCCCTCGTCGTCGGCGGTGCGGACGACGTCCACGGCCGGTGGGACGGGCCTCAGTCTTCGGGCCACCGAGACGACCGGGACCTGGGTCGCGAGGTGCGCGAGGCGGGCGGCCGGGACCTCGGGGCCGAGCAGGACGAGCGCCTCGCACCGGTCGGCGAGCAGCGCCTCCACGGCCTGCCGCTCACCGCGCGACGGGGCGACCGCGCTCAGGGCGACCTGGTAGCCGGCGGGTTCGGCGGCGGCGTAGATGCCCTCCACCAGGTCGGTGTGGAAGGGGTGGCGCAGTCCGAACTGCACGCCGAGGAGGCGTGAGCGGTTGCTGCGGAGCACTCTGGCCCGGGTGTCGGGCCGGTAGCCGATCTCCTCGGCGGCCTTGAGCACCCGCTCGCGGGTGGTGGCGCTCGCGCCGTAGGCCCCGCGCATCACGATGGAGACCAGCGCGACGGACACGCCCGCCCGGGCCGCGACATGCGCCAGGGTGGGCCGCCTTCCGTCGGGGACCGCGGGGGTGGTCGGCACGGTGGTCCTTCCGGTAGAGATGTCGTTCCGTCAGGGGATGGTAGCCGTCGCAAAGGGCCTGCTCCGACGCTACTGCAACGTTCTAGAAACATGCCCGGCGAGACCTTGACACGGGAATCCAGTAATGGCGTACTACTGCCGTCTAGAACGTTCTAGAAGAGGGCGAGCAGTCATGTACACGTTGGCGGTCTGTGCCGAGATGGTCTTCCGGGACCTGCCGATCCACGAGCGGGCGCGGCGCATCCACGAGGCCGGTTTCCAGGTCGAGATCTGGGACTGGACCCGGCACGACCTGGACGCGCTGACGCGGACCCCGGCCGAGTTCTCGTCGATGACGGGCTACATCCGGGGCAGCCTCACCGACGAGGCGGGCGCCGCCGAACTCCTGCGCACCGCCGAGGAGTCGGTGAAGGCCGCCGATCAACTGGGCTGCCCCCGGCTGAACTTGCACGGCACGGGCCTCGACTCCGAGGGCCTGCCGGTGATTCCGGTGACCGGTGAGCCCACGGGCGCGATGTGGATCGCCGCCCACCGCACCCTGACCCGCCTCGCCGAACTGGGCGAGAGCAACGGGGTCACGTTCACGCTGGAGAACCTCAACGCCGCGGTCGACCACCCGGGCGTACCGTTCGCGACGGCCGCCGACACGCTGGCCCTGGTCAAGGCGGTGGACCGGCCGGGCCTGCGCATGAACCTGGACCTCTACCACGCGCAGATCGGCGAGGGGAACCTCATCGAACTCGTCCGCAGGGCCCACGAGTTGGACCTGATCGGCGAGATCCAGGTGGCGGACGTCCCCGGCCGCCAGGAGCCCGGCACCGGCGAGATCAACTACCCGGCGATCGCCCGCGCCCTCGCCGACACCGGCTACGACGGCACGGTCGCGATGGAGGCCTGGGCCTCGGACGGCGACAGCGAACGCGCCCTGGACCGCTTCCGCACCGCGTTCACCCCGGCCGGGGGCGCCTGACCCTCAGGAAGCCGCCGGCGACGGCACCACGGCCACCGGGCACTCCGCGTGGTGCAGCACCCCGTGCGCGACCGAGCCGATCCGCGCGCCCACCGCCGTACGGTGGGCGCGCCGCCCGACGACCATCAACTGGGCGCGCCCCGCGACGGAGAGCAGCACCTGCCCCGCGCTGCCGATCTCCACGTGCTCGACCACGGGCACGTCGGGGAAGCGTTTCCGCCACGGTTCCAGCGCCTCGGCGAGGCCCTTCTTCTCGTACGGTTCCAGGCCTCCGGCGTCGTCGAGAAGCTTCATGGAGGCGGGGCTGTAGGCGAACACCGGCGGCAGGGTCCACGCCCGTACGGCACGGACCGTCGCTCCCCGCGCCGCCGCCGTCTCGAAGGCGAAGCCCAGCGCGGCGGCGCTGTCCTCGGGGTTCCCGTGCTGGCCGACGACGATCTCGCGCCCCGCCGCCTCCCCGGCGGCCTCGTCCCCGGCGCGGACGAGCACGACGGGCCGTGGGGAATCGGCGATGACCTGCTGGCCGACGGACCCGAGCAGGAAACCGACGACGGGGCCGTGGCCGCGTGAGCCGAGGACCAGGAGTTCGGCGTCGGCAGCGGCGGCGGTCAGCGTGCCGACGGGGTCGCCCTCCAGGACGTCGGTGGTGATGTCGAGGCCGGGGTGGCGTTCGGCGACCGTCCGGGCGGCCTCGGCGGCCGCGTCCCGCACCCAGCGGTCCTGGGTGTCCCGATTCCCCGCGTCGAGTGCCTGGTGCTCCTCGTACCGCCAGACATGCACGACACGCAGCGCCAGCCCCCGCCGTACGGCCTCCCGGCCCGCCCAGGCGAGCGCGGCGAGGCTCTCCGCCGATCCGTCGACCCCTGCGGTGATCGGTCGTGTCATGCGGTGGCCTCCCGGTGGTGCGGTCACGTGTGTCGGGCCCAGTCTTCACTACGGTGCCCGCATGACCTTGGAGTGGGAGCAGGTAGTGGTGGACTCGGCCGACCCCGTCGCGCTGGGACGCTGGTGGGCGGAGGCACTCGGGTGGGTGGTGGTGGGCGAGGCGCCGGACGAGTTCGAGATCCGGCCGGAGCCGGAACGGCTGCCGGGGCTGCTGTTCGTGCCGGTGCCCGAGGGGAAGACGGTCAAGAACCGGCTGCACCTGGACTTCCGGCCCGACGACCAGGAGGCCGAGGTGATCCGGCTGCTGGCCCTGGGCGCGCGGACCGCGGACGTCGGGCAGGGTGAGCAGTCGTGGGTGGTGCTGGTGGACCCGGAGGGGAACGAGTTCTGCGTGTTGCGCTCCCGGCGCTCCTGAGGCCCCCGTCTCGGGTGTAGCGGAGCGCGGCGCGGCGATCGACCATACGATGGTGGGGAGCCGGCGCGGTGACAACGGCGCCGCCGTGCCGTGAAGCCGACCACTCGGGGTGGGAGACGTATGGCACAGGCCGCCGAAGCCGCGCGGACCGTCATCATGACCGTGGACGACGATCCGGGAGTGTCCCGTGCCGTCGCCCGTGACCTGCGGCGGCGCTACGGCGAGTCGTACCGGATCGTGCGCGCGGAGTCCGGCGAGTCCGCGCTGGACGCCTTGCGTGAGCTGAAGCTGCGCGGGGATCTCGTGGCCGTGATCCTGGCCGACTACCGCATGCCGCAGATGAACGGCATCGAGTTCCTGGAGCAGGCCCTCGATGTCTATCCCGGCGCGCGCCGGGTGCTGCTGACCGCGTACGCGGACACGGACGCGGCGATCGACGCGATCAACGTCGTCGACCTCGACCACTATCTGCTGAAGCCGTGGGACCCGCCGGAGGAGAAGCTCTATCCGGTCCTGGACGACCTCCTGGAGGCCTGGCGGAACAGCGACTACCGGCCCGTGCCCGCCACGAAGGTGGTCGGGCACCGCTGGTCGGCGCGCTCCTCGGACGTGCGGGAGTTCCTGGCCCGCAACCAGGTGCCCTACCGCTGGTACTCGGCCGACACCCCGGAGGGACTGCGGCTGCTGTCGGCCGCCGGGCAGGACGGGCAGCGGCTGCCGCTCGTCATCACCGCCGAGGGAAAGGTGCTGGTCGAGCCGGAGGCGACCGAACTGGCCGCCGAGGTCGGACTCGCGACCACTCCCACGGCCGACTTCTACGACCTCGTCGTCATCGGCGGCGGCCCGGCCGGGCTCGGTGCGGCCGTGTACGGGGCTTCGGAAGGGCTGCGGACCGTTCTCGTCGAGCGGTCGGCGACCGGTGGGCAGGCCGGGCAGAGTTCGCGTATCGAGAACTACCTCGGGTTCCCGGACGGGGTGTCCGGGGCTCAACTCACCGACAGGGCACGGCGGCAGGCCGGAAAGTTCGGCGCCGAGATCCTGACCGCCCGCGAGGTCACGGGACTTGAGGTCAGCGGCTCCGCACGCGTCGTACGGTTCGCGGACGGCTCGGCGGTCGCCGCGCACAGCGTGATCCTGGCGACCGGTGTGTCGTACCGGCAGCTGGAGGCGCCCGGCACGCCCGACCTGACGGGCTGCGGGGTCTACTACGGCTCGGCGCTGACCGAGGCGGCCTCCTGCCAGGGGCACGACGTGTACATCGTCGGCGGCGCCAACTCGGCGGGCCAGGCGGCGATGTACCTGTCCCGGGGCGCCAAGTCGGTGACGCTGCTGGTGCGCGGGGGCTCGCTGGCCGCGTCGATGTCGTACTACCTGATCCAGCAGATCAACGAGGCCGAGAACATCTCCGTGCGCACCGGGACCGTGGTCGACGCCGCGCACGGCAGCGACCATCTGGAGCAGCTCACGCTGCGCGACACCGAGAGCGGAAACACCGAACTCGTCGACGCGCAGTGGATGTTCGTGTTCATCGGCGCGGCCCCGCTGACCGACTGGCTCGACGGGTCGGTGCTGCGGGACGAGCGCGGGTTCATCCTGTCCGGGCCGGACCTCACCGTGGACGGAAAGCCGCCCGCGAGCTGGGAGTTGGACCGGGCGCCGTACCACCTGGAGACCAACATTCCCGGCGTGTTCGTGGCGGGCGACGCGCGCGCCGAGTCCGCGAAACGCGTCGCGTCCGCCGTCGGAGAGGGAGCCATGGCCGTGATGCTCGTCCACCGCTACCTGGAGCAGTCATGAGCGGGCAGGTGCTGCCGTGCAGCCCGCAGGAGATCGGCACGCTGTTCCTGTTCGAGAAGCTGACGCCGGAGCAGCTCGGCCGACTGTGCTGCGACGGGCAGGTGGAGCAGTTCGAGGCCGGGCCCGTCTACACCGAGGGCGACCCCGCGACCTGCTTCTACGTCATGATCGAGGGCACCGTCGTGCTGTCGCGGCGGGTCGGCGGCGACGACGTGGAGGTCGCCCGGACCTCGCAACGCGGCGTGTACACGGGCGCGATGCAGGCCTACATCGGGGACCGGGTGCAGCAGGTGTACCTGAACTCGATGCGGGTGACGGAGCCGACGCGGTTCTTCGTCCTGCCCGCCGAGACGTTCGCGGCCATCATGAGCGAGTGGTTCCCGATGGCGGTCCATCTGCTGGAGGGGCTCTTCTTCGGCCAGAAGAGCAGTCAGTTGGCGATCAGCCAGCGTGAACGGCTGCTGGCGCTGGGCTCGTTGTCCGCCGGGCTCACGCACGAGCTCAACAGCCCCGCCGCCGCTGCCGTCCGGGCCACCTCGACGCTGCGCGAGCGGGTGGCGAAGATGCGGCACAAACTGCGGGTCATCTCCTCCGGCCCGTACTCGCGCGAGGACCTCGCGAACCTCATCGACATCCAGGAGCGCACGGCCGAACGGGTCGCCAAGGCACCGACGTTGAGCCCCCTGGAGGCCTCGGACCGCGAGGACGCGCTCACGGACTGGCTCGACGACCACGGCATCATGCAGGCCTGGCAGATCGCCCCGACGTTCGTACAGGCCGGTCTCGACATCGACTGGCTCGACCAGGTCGCGGCGGCCGTGGACGAGGACGTCCTGCAGGCGGCCGTCGGCTGGCTCAGCTACACGGTCGAGACCGAGCTGCTGATGACGGAGATCGAGGACTCCACGACCCGGATCTCGAATCTGGTCGGCGCCGCGAAGCAGTACTCGCAGCTGGACCGCGCGCCCTACCAGGTCGCCGATGTGCACGAACTCCTCGACAGCACCCTCCTGATGCTCGGCGCGAAGCTCGGCGACCGGATCAAGGTGGTCAAGGACTACGACCGCACGCTCCCGAAGATCCCGGCCTACCCGGCCGAGCTCAACCAGGTGTGGACCAACCTGATCGACAACGCGGTCTCCGCCATCAACAGCACAGGCGGGGAAGGCACGTTGACGGTGCGGACGGGTCTGGTGCGCGATCAGCTGATGGTGGAGTTCCGTGACACGGGGCCCGGTGTGCCGCAGGAGATCCGCAGCCGTATCTTCGATCCGTTCTTCACCACCAAGCCGGTGGGCGAGGGCACGGGGCTCGGTCTGGACATCTCCTGGCGGATCGTCGTCAACAAGCACCACGGCACCCTCCAGGTGGAGTCGGTGCCGGGCGACACCCGCTTCCAGGTCCTGCTCCCCCTCACCGCCGTCGACGACGAGACGCCCGAGGAGTCCGCATGAGCGACATCACCGGAATCGACCCCACCGTCCCGCCGAGCGGTGCCGGTTGCGTGGAGTGCGACGCGGCCGACGGCTGGTGGTTCCATCTCCGGCGGTGCGCGCAGTGCGGCCACATCGGCTGTTGCGACGACTCCCCCGCCAAGCACGCCACGGCCCACTACCAGTCCACGGGACACCCGTTCATCCAGAGCTACGAACCCGGCGAGGACTGGTTCTGGAACTTCACCACCTCCGAGCTCTACGACTCCGGTCCCGAGCTCACCGCCCCGGTGAGCCACCCGAAGGACCAGCCGGTGCCGGGTCCCGCGGGACGCGTTCCGGCGAACTGGGCCGAGACCCTGCGCTGAACCCCGGCCTGCCGGGCGGGGACCGTCTCCCGCCCGGTGGCCAGGTGCGATGTCAGTGACGCGTGCCAGGATGGGGGCGTGACGTCATCCGTGGCAGCAGCGCCGCTCATCGGCCGGGACGAGGAACTCGCCCGCCTCGCCGGTGTGCTGGAGCGCGCCCGCGCGGGTACGGCGGGGGCCGTACTGATCGCCGGGGACGCGGGCGTCGGCAAGACCCGGGTCCTGGACGAGATCGCCGGGCGGGCCACGGCCGCCGGGATGACGGTCCTCACCGGGCACTGCGTCGACCTCGGTGACGTCGGCCTGCCGTATCTCCCCTTCACCGAGATCCTCGGTGTCCTCGCCGACGACGAGCGGTTCGCGGGCGCGCTGGCCGCGCATCCTGCGGTCGACCGGTTGCTGGGCGCCGGTTCGGACGCGGCCCGGGACGCGGGAGGCCGGCTGCGGCTCTTCGAGGGCATCGCCGGGCTGCTCGCCGACCTCTCCGACATCGCTCCCCTGCTCCTGGTCCTGGAGGACCTGCACTGGGCGGACCAGTCCTCCCGCGACCTGCTCCGCTTCCTGCTCAGCCGCGGCATCCTCCAGCGCCCGGCGGGCGGCACGCCCACGCACCGCCTCGCGGTGTTCGCGTCGTACCGGGCGGACGACCTCCACCGCCGCCATCCCCTACGGCCCCTGCTGGCCGAGCTTGTGCGGCTGCCCGCCGTGGAGCGCCTGGAGCTGCGGCCCATGGGGGACGCGGAGGTCGCCCGGCTGGTGCGCGCGCTGCGCACGGGTCCGGTGCCGGACGGCACGGTCCGCCGGATCGTCGAGCGCGCCGAGGGAAACGCCTTCTACGCCGAGGAGTTGCTCGCGGCGAGCGACATGGAGGCGGGCGGGGTGCCGAGCGGTCTGGCCGACGTCCTGCTGATCCGTTTCGAGCAACTCTCCGACACCACCCAGCAGGTGCTGCGCACCGCCGCCGTCGCCGGACGCCGCGTCGAGTACGACCTCCTGCGTGACGCGGTCCAACTCCCCGAGGACGAGCTGGAGTCGGCGCTGCGCGAGGCCGTCGAGCGACAGCTCCTGGTCCCCGGGCACGCCGACACGTACTCCTTCCGGCACGCCCTCGCCCGCGAGGCCGTGTACGCCGACCTGCTCCCCGGCGAGCGCTCCCGGCAACACGGCGCGTTCGCCCGCCTCCTCGCCTCACGCGGTCACCCGGCCGAGAGCGCGGCGGAGCGTGCCCATCACTACCGCGAGAGCCACGACCTGGCCGAGGCATTGTCTGCCTCCCTGGAGGCCGCGGACCACGCCCAGCGCGTCGGCGCGCCCGCCGAGGAGCTGCGGCATCTCGAAACCGTCCTCGATCTGTGGTCGTCGGTGGACCCCGCGGCCCGGCCCTCGGGCGAGGGCATCGGCAGTGTGACCCTCACCCTGCGCGCGTCGGCGGCGGCCGCCCACGCCGGGGACGCGCACCGCGCGGTCTCCCTCACCCGGTCCGCGCTCGCCGGGATCGGCCAGGACACGGACTCCGAGCTGGCCGCCCGGGTCCGCTACACGCTGGCCGGCAATCTGATGGGCGTCGACAGCCTCACGGCCGCGTTCGCGTACAGCAGCGAGGCGTTGGCGATGATCCCCGCCGAACCGCCCTCCCGGACCTGGGTGTGGGCGGCGGCCACCCATGTGCTGGCGGCGCGTCAGGTCGGCGACGACGAGACCGCCCTGCGGGTTGCCCGCCAGGCCCTGCCCATCGCCGAGGAACTCCAACTGGTCGATGCCCGGGCCGACTTGCTGATCTCGCTGGCCACGCTCGAAAAGGGCGGCCGGCGCACCAGGGAGGGCCGGGAGCGGCTCGCGCAGGCACGCGAACTGGCCCGGCAGGCCGGGCACGCGCCCGTGGAGATGCGCGCCCTGTTCCATCTCGCCATCGGCAGTTTCGAGTCCGGGGACCTCGAGGAGTCGCTGCCCTGGCTCGCCGAGGGGCTGGACCGCGCGCGTCGCGCCGGGCTGCTCTCGTCGCCGTATCCGCTGGAGATGCGCTATCTCCAGCTCCTGGTGCTGTACACGCTGGGCCGCTGGGACGAGTGCGTGAAGGTGGCCGCGAGTGACGCGGAAGTGCTGCCGCACGCGGGCGGCTTCACCATGGGACCCGCGCTGTATGTGGCGCTGGCGCGCGGTGACTTGGGGGCCGTGGAGCGGGCCCGGGCCCTGTTGGACGGGCCGTTCGACTGGATGGCCGCGATGGTGGCGGCCATCGTGCTCATCGATGCCGCCGCCGTCCAGGGCGACCCGGAGACGGGCGTCGAGCAACTGCGTACCGCGGTCGCCGCCCTCACCGACGACTCCGGCCGGCGTCCCGACCTCACGGTCCGGCTCGCCGCCCTCGCCCTGGCCGCGGTCGCCGACCGGGCCACCGCGCTACGGCTGACGGGCGACGAGGCGGGAGTGCGCCGCTGGACGGACTCCGCGACGGAACTCGTCGAGCTGGCACGGTCCGTGGCCGCCGCGGGTGGCGACGCCCGGCCCCAGGGGCCGGAAGGACAGGCGTGGCTGGCCCGTGCCGAGGCCGAGTGGATACGGGCGGCCACCGGACCGGACGCGGCGGCCTGGGAGAAAGTGGTGGCCGCGTTCGACTATGGCGATGTCTACGAGCGGGCGCGCTGCCAATTCCGGTTCGCCGAGGCCCTGTTGGCGGCCGACCGCCGTGACGAGGCGGCCGCCCAGGCCCGCGCGGCACGCGAGACGGCCGCCCGGCTCGGTGCCGCACCCCTGCTCGCGAAGGTGGACACGCTGATCCGCCGAGGTCGCCTCGGCGGCCCGGCGCCGGACGCCGGGGACCGCCCCTCGCCGCTGACGGCCCGCGAGCGGGACGTGCTGCGGCTGCTCGCGCTGGGCCGCAGCAACCGTCAGATCGGCGAGGAGCTGTTCATCACCGGCAAGACGGCGAGCGTCCACGTCTCCAACATCCTCGCGAAGCTGGGCGCCGCGAGCCGTACGGAGGCGGTGGCGATCGCCTATCGCCAGGGGTTGATCACCCCGGAGGCGACGGCGTCCGGCTGAGGTTCACTTCGCGCAGTCGAGGCTCTTGAGGTCGACGGCGTCGGCCATGGCCGCCATCCCCTTGTCGTTGGGGTGCAGATGGTCCCCGCCGTCGAAGAAGGGGAGGATCCTCTCGTGGTCGTAGGGGCTGCGGAGGATGTGGTCGAAGTCGGTGACGGCGTCCAACTCCCCGCTGCTCCTGATGAATTGGTTGACCTCCTGGCGTACCGCCTCGCTCGCCGGGTCCCATTCGGACCAGCCCTTGAACGGGGCGACGGTGGCGCCGACGACACACTTCCCGGCCGCGTGCGCCCGCTCGATGATCTCGCGGTAGCCCGCGATCAGGTCCTGGGCGGTGACGCCGGAGTGGGCCTTGATGTCGTTGACGCCCTCGAAGAGGAACACGGTGCGGACGCCGGGCTGGGACAGCACGTCACGCTGCAGCCGGTTCAGGGCGCTCTGTCCGGCGCCGTCGGCGAGGACCTTGTTGCCGGATATCCCTTCGTTGGCCACGCCCTTGACGGCCGTGTCGGCGCGCTGGAGTCGCCGGGCCAGGTAGTCGGGCCAGCGCCGGTTGAGGTCCGACGTGGATGCCCAGCCGTCCGTGATGGAGTCGCCGAGCGTGACCACGGCACCGATGCCCGCGCTCGGCCGTACGGAGACGGCGTCGAGGTAGTACCAGGAGCCGGTGGTGTCCGTCCACGCTGCGGCGCCTTCCTCGCCGGTGTGGTCGCCCTGGGTGGCGTACGACGTCTGCATCGCCATGCCGTGGCCGGTCGCCGGGCCCGCCGCGTCCGGGGTGTGGATGCTGACCACGAGGTTGGTCGCGGCGGGCAGCCTGCCGGACAGCGGGTCGCTGTAGACGACCTCGCCCGCGGGGATCGTGACCGACTTCGCGCCGTCGAAGGTGAGCCGCCGGTTGGAGCCGGGGACGAGCGCGGCGCCCGTCCGCTGCACACCGGCGTAGACGTCGTCGAAGGTCAGAGGCCGGTCGCCGAAGGCGTTGGAGAGCCGGATCCGCAGATCGGTGCCGGCCACGCTGGTGTGGACGATCAGCCGGTAGCTGCGGTCGGCGACTCCGTCGCCCAGGTGGTCGGCGCTCGCTCCCCAGGTGATGACGGATGTCGGGTTCTTCAATGCCTTCACCTGTGCCGGTGCCTGGGGTTGTGCGTGTGCGGGTCCGGCCTGGAAGGCGGCGGCGAGCAGGAGCAGTGCGGCCGTGCGGCGCAGTCGTGCCCGTCCGGCGCTCACCGGGCGAAGTCCCTCAGCGTGACGGATCCCCCCGGCTTGACGGTCACGGTGCGGGTCTTTCCGCCGTGGGCGACGGTCGTGGTGCGACCGCCGACGCTGCGGAGCTTCACCTCGGTGGGCTTGCCGTTCTTCCAGCGCAGGTCGACGACGAAGCCGCCGCGGGCGCCCGCCCCGGTGATCGAGCCGGACTCGGCCCAGGCGTCCGGGAGGGCCGGCAGCAGCTCCAGATAACCCGGGCGGGAGTACAGGAGCATCTCGGTCACGGCCGCCGGGGTACCGAAGTTGGCCTCGATCTGGAAGATGCCGCGGCCCTGTTCCACCTCGTAGATGTCGAAGAGGTTGAAGGCGGTGCCGTTGGTGCCGTTCTCGGACGGGCGGAGGTTGTTGACGATCAACTGGTAGGCGTTGTCGGCGTTCTTGAGGCGGGCCCAGCACAGGCTGCGCCAGGCATTGGCCCAGCCGAAGCTGTTCATGCCGCGCGCGGTGAGCAGGGCGGTGGCGCCGTCGACGATGTCCTTCGGGGTGGAGCCGTCGGGGCGGATGCGGTCGCCGGGGAACAGGTTGATCAGCGGGGACAGGTGGCGGTGGGTGGTCTCGCCGAGGTTGTCGGGCGACATCCATTCCTCCAGCCAGCCGGACTTCGGGCTGACCTCGGGCAGGTACAGACGCCTGCGCAGGCCCGCGATGGTGTTCGCGAACCCGCTGTCCCGCTTCAACTCCGCAGAAGCCGCCGCGTAGTTGCCGAAGAGGGTCCACACCACTTCCTGGGCGTAGGTGTTGCCCCTGCCGTCCTGCGGACCCTGCTCGGGCGACCAGTCGTGGTCCGCGACCAGTATCTCCTTGCCGTTGTCCAGGGTGGTGGTGACCAGCCGCGTCTCCCAGAACTCGCAGGCGCCCTTGAGGAGGGGGTAGATCTTCTCCAGGTGGGTGCGGGAGTGCGTGAACTCGTAGTGCTCCCAGAGGCTGTTGCTCAGCCAGGCGTTGCCCGCCGGGTGCCACCACCAGCCGAGTCCGCCGTAGGGGTTGGTGGAGAAGGCGACGGTCCAGCCGGCGACCTTTCCGCTGGTGTTGCGGAAACGGTTGCGGGAGTCCTGGAACAGCCTGCCGGTCAGCTCGGTCCAGTCCTTCACCTGGGTGACGCAGTAGTCGGTGAACGCGTCGAAGCACGAGGACAGGCCCACCCGGTCGGCCATCCAGTAGTTCATCTGGATGTTGATGTCGGTGTGGTAATCGCCCATCCAGTCCGGGTCGTTGCCGTCCAGCCACACCCCCTGGAGGCCCATGGGCAGGCTGCCGCGCGATGAGCCGACCATGAGGTAGCGGCCGAACTGCACATAGGCGGCTTCGAGTTCGGGGTCGGGCTCGCCGCTCGTGGCGCGCAGCTGGATCCGCTCCCAGGTGTCGAGGGCGCGCTGGTCGGCCGTCGACTCTCCGAGCGAGAGACCGAACGTCCCGAAGGCCGCGCGGTGGTCGGCGACATGGGTGCGCAGCAGGGTGTCGGCCGAGTGCTCGGCGGCGGCGCGGACCTTGGTGCGGGCGAGCTTCTGCGGGTCGGCCTTGGGGTCGCGGTAGCCGTGGGCGGGGTCCGGCGCGTAGTTGGTGCCGCCGCTGACCACGACGGTCAGGTCCTTGCAGCCGGCGAAGGTGATGTTCGCGCCGCTGACCGTGACCCGGCCGCCGCTGCCGTAGGCGGTGACGGCGGCCCCGTACTTCAGGCCGTTGGCGAACGTGGCGCCGAAGGAGGTCGCGGCGGCCTCGCCGTGCGTCCCCTCCAGCGTGATCGTGCCGGTGTAGCGTCCGCCGCCGTTCTGGCTGAAGTGGAGGACGATCGCATCGTCGGGGCGGCTGGAGAAGATCTCCCGTTGGTACGTCACCCCCGAGCGGACGTAGGAGGCTCCCACCACGCCCCGGTCGAGGTCGAGGGTGCGGCGGTAGCCGGAGACGGCTCCCAGGTCGTGGTCGGGAATGTCGACCGTGAGCTTGGCGAGCAGGGTCAGGGACCCGAAGTCGCCGCGGCCGTACGGGAATTGACCGTCGGAGTCGAGCGTGTCGTTCAGGCCGCCGGCCCACATCGTGGCGTCGGTGACGAGGAGAACCTCGTGGCCCGGGTCGTTGCTCGCGAGGGCGCCGAGGCGGCCGTTGCCGACGGGCAGGCCCTGTTCGATCATCGAGGTGTCGCCGGCGGGGGCCTGCCACCACAGCGTGTTGAGTGAAGCGCTGCTGCCGTAGGCCGAGTTGTCGTCGGCCGAGGCGTCGGGGCGCTGCGGTGCGGCCGAGGCGGTGAAGGTCGGGAGGGCGGCCAGGGCGCCGGTCGCGGTGGCGAGGGCGAGCAGGTCGCGTCTGGGCAGCAGGGGGGATGGTTCGGGGTTCATTGCGGCTCCTGGTGGCTCGGTCAGGCCGAGGTGGGGACGTCGATGCGGTCGATGTCCGGCGCGTAGCCCGAACCGCTGTCGAAGGTGATCGTGTTGGCGCCCGCCTTCAGGCTCACCGGCACGCTGACCGTCCCGACGGTCCCCCAGTCACCGGTGGACGGGAACTTGTGGCTGGTGGCGGCGTTGCCGTTCGAGGAGACGCTCGCCGAGCGGGAGTCGCCGCTGACGTAGGCGATCTTCACCTGGTAGGTGCCGGCCTTCGCGGCGACGACGTTGTTGATGGTGAGCTTGCCGCCGACGTAGAGGTTGCCGACCTTCTTGCCGCCGGAGCAGGCCGAGCAGTCGGCGACGGAGGCGTTGCCGGAGAGGGTGTTGGTGGTGGCCTCGGCCTCGTAGGCGGTCGTGGTGACGGCGCTGCCGTGCGGGGTGACGGTGAAGAGACGGGAGCCGTGGGCGGGCAGGGCCTCGGTCACCTTGTTGGTGAAGGTACCGAGGTCCTCGTGGTTCCAGAGGTCACGGACGGCGGCCTTGCCGGTGAAGCCGAGGGTCGTCCAGTTCGCGGAGACGGCGGCGGGTGCGTCGGCGAGGTTGAACAGGGCGACCGTGTAGGTGCCGTTGGGGTTCTTCGCGGCCCACACCTGCTGGGCGTCGGACGGGGTGACCGGGCGCGCGGGCGGTGCGTCGCTCTGGTCGACGCCGATGACCTCGCGGTTGGTGAGCAGCGAGAGGCCGTAGTCGTCGAGACGGGTGAGGTCGTCACCGGTGAAGAGCGGGGACTTGGCCACGGCCCAGAGGGTCGCGTAACTCTGCCGCTCCGCCTTCGTCAGGCCGTCCATCGCGCCGCTGCCGACGTCGAGGGAGTCGAGGTCGTTCCAGCCGCCGGGGCCTGCCTGACCGGTCCAGGCCGGGGCGTCGTCCCAGCGGTCGTCGACCGAGTTCTCCCAGCTGACAAGGGTGTTGCAGTAGCACTCGACGTCGGTGTCGATGCGCCAGCCGTTGGAGTACTTCTTCCAGTCGGCGGCGTGCCCGTAGTCCAGGGACCAGGACAGTTCCAGGTGGATCGGGCGTCCGACGGCGGTGATGGCCTTGTTCCAGGCGGCCACGTCGGCAACGTTGTCGTACTGGTCGCCGCTCTTTCCGGACCCCGGGCCGACACCGTCGAGCTTGAGGAAGTCGTAGCCCCAGTCGGCGATCAACTGGGCCTGCGAGTCGATGTACTTCTGGGTGCAGGGCCGGGAGAAGTCGAGCTTGTACGAGCTGTCCCAGCCGTTGGTGGTGCGCAGGTCGCTGTAGACGATGTCGGCTGTGGTGCAGCCGTCGGCGTTCCAGATCGGCGTCTTGCCGCTGTTGTACGCCTCCTTCTCCAGGCCCGCCGGCAGGTAGATGCCGGCCTTGAGGCCCTTGGAGTGGATGCGGTCGGCGACGGCCTTCATGCCGCTGGGGAAACGTTTCGGGTCGGCTTTCTGGCGGCCGTACTGGTCGTACTCGGGCGTCCAGTCGTTGGCGCGCCACCAACCGGCGTCGATATTGACGTAGTTGTAGCCGTACTTCTTCAACTTGGAGGCCAGCGCGTCGGTCTGCTTGGTGACGTTCGCCTCGGTGAGGTAGCTGTAGTCGCCGTCCGGGTTGAGGCCAGGGTACTTGGACGACTGCATGCTCCAACTCGACCAGCCCATATAGGGCTTGGCCGCGACAGCCGTGGCGGTGTCCGCCGTGGGGGTGGCCGCCTGCGCGGCGGGGAGGTAGGTGGCGAAGCCTGCGCTGAGGGCCAGGACCACCATGGCTCTCAGGGCGCGGACGGGCGTGAGGGAGTACATCGTCGGGCTCCTCGTGCGGGTAGGAGTGTGGCGGGGGTCAAGTAGGGGCGTGCGGGCTAGTCGGCGGCTCGGATGAAGGACTGGATGGCGGTGGCGGCGGCCCCGCGCGCCCATTCGTCGAAGGGCAGGGGACGGGTGTGTACGTCGCACCGGGCGGCGGAGCCGAACGCGGCGGCGGCGAAGGAGTCACGGATCTGCTCGGCGAACAGGTCGTAGGCGGCCAGGCCCTCGCCGGAGATGATCACGCGTTCGGGGCCGAACAGGTTGACCACGGTCGCGATGCCCCGGCCGATCGCCTCACCGGCCCGCGCGTACACCTCGCGCGCTCCGGCGTCGCCCCGGTGGGCGAGGGCCAACGCCTCGGCGGTGTCGGCGACCTGGACGCCGGTGACCTCGCGGATGCGCGCGACGATCGCGGCGTCCCCGGCGATCGCCTCGACGCAGCCGCGGTTGCCGCAGTGGCACAGCGGCCCGGCGGGATCGACGACCACGTGCCCGATCTCCCCGGCCACCCCGTGGGCGCCGGCGACGACCTGGCCGTGCACGACGAGTCCGCAGCCGATGCCCGCGCCGACGGTCACCACGGCGAAGTCCGTGAGGCCGGCGCCAGCGCCGAACCACTGCTCGGCGACGGTCAGCGCGCGCACGTCGTTGTCGACGGTGACCGGCAACCCCGTTGTCATGGCGGCCAGTTCGGCCAGGCGTACGTCACGCCACTCCAGGAACGGGGAGTAACGGACGACCCCTTCGCCGCGGTCCACGTCACCGGAGACCGCGAGGCCGAGGCCGAGCACGCGGATGCCCAAGTCGTCCGCCTCGGTGCGGAGTTCCTGGGCCAGGTCCGCGATCGACGACAGCACCGCCTTGGGGTCGTGGTCGGTCAGGGGCACATGGCGGGCGACGCGGATGCGGCAGCACAGGTCGGCGAGGACGCCGATGATCTCGTCGCCGGTCACCTTGACCCCGATGAACAACGCCCGTCCGCCGTCGACCCGTACGAGGTTCGCGGGGCGCCCGAGTGCCGGGGGCGCGTCCTGGTCGGCGCCCTCCGCCAGGTAGCCAGCCTCCATCAGCGGCCGGACCGCCTTGGTCACGGCGGCCGCCGACAGCCCCGCCCGGCGGGCCACCTCAAGACGGGTGAGGGGGCCGTGGGACAGGACGGTCGTGAAGACCTGTGAGACGGCCGGCGTGTGTGCCGGGAACGACTCGGTACGGGGGATCGAGCGCATGGCGGGAACCTAGATCCCTTCTTTTCCGTCGTCAATAAAAGAAGCAGGATTTGTCGAAGCCGAGTTGTGAGTCGCCTGAGCGGAACTGATGCCTGCCGGGGCCTCGTTGTCAGTGCCGGGCGGCACAATCGCCGTATGACGACGATCGACTGGTCCGAGCTGACCCACGCCTACGGCAGCGCCGAGAACATCCCGGGCCTGTTCGCGCGCCTCGGCGGCGCCGAGGACGAGGCCGTGTGGCAGGAGCTGTGGGGCTCGCTGTGCCACCAGGGCTCGGTGTACGACGCGAGCTGGGCGGCGCTGCCCGTGCTCACCGACATCGCGCTCGGCCGGGCGCCGGGCGGGGCGATACAGGCGGTCACCATGGCCGGGCTGATCACCACGGACCCGGACGAGGAGTGCCGGGCGCGGTATGCGCGCGAGATAGCCCAACTGCTCGATGCGGCACGGGTGTTGCGCGCCGACCCGGGGCAGGACGCGCACACCTTCGTCTATCTGCAGATGGCCGTGCTCGCCTTCGAGGACGACGGCGGGGTGTGGGCCAAGGCGCTGGAGGGGGTGAACAGCGAGGAGTACGACCTGGAGTGCCCCGAGTGCGAGGAGGGCCTGTTCGTCGCGTTCGGTTCGTACGGCGTCTTCACCTCGGCCGGCGACTATGTGACCGGTGCCGACAAGGAGGCCGCGGAGGGGCGCACGGAGCTCGTACCGGCCACACCCGACGGGCTCGACGGCATCGGTGCGCGGCTGCACGGCGAGGCGGTCGCGTTCGGGCAGACGGAGGTCGCGACGGCGTTGACGTACGTGTTCGGGAAGGCCAGTTGCCCTTCCTGCGAGGCCGTGTTCACGGTGTCCGAGGAGGTCGAGAAGCAGTGGATCTGAGGCCGGGTGTCCGGGTGCCCCGCTCGTGGCAGGGCACCCGGACGGTCATCAGTGCCTGGCGGCAGGGGTGTTGGCGACCGTGACGTTCACGGCGGCCCAGGCCTGGTCGACGGTCTTGTACGCCGTGCTGTTCGCGCCGTAGAGGTCCGCCGCGGCCTTCAGGGTCGCGGTGCGCGCGTCGTGGAAGTCGGTGGTGGACACCATGTAGCGGGTCAGCGCGCGGTAGAAGATCGCCGTGGCCTTGGTGCGTCCGATGCCGGTGACCGTCGCCCCGTCGTAGGTGGGCGAGTCGTAGGCGAAGCCTCCGATCGTCTTGCTGCCGCTGCCCTCCGCGAGGAGGTAGTAGGCGTGCGAGGAGACCCCGGAGCCGGCGTGCACCTCGGCGTCGTACGTCTGCGGCGACCAGTAGTCGATCGTGCCCTCCAGCTTGTCCAGGGAGGGGTGGTCGAGGCGGCGCAGGAACTTCTGGGCGAGGCCGAGCTTCTCGCCGATCAGGTAGTTCGGCGGGTTCTTGGCGTTGTTGGCGCTGAACTCGACGTTGGAGCCGAAGATGTCCGCGAGGGACTCGTTCAGCGAGCCCGCCTCGCCGTACTGGTTGCCGTCCGCGTCGACGCGGGTGGGCTCCAGCTTGGCGGTGGCGTCCACGACGCCGTGGGTGAGTTCGTGGCCGGTGACGTCGAGGACGACGAGGGGCTTCTTGAACATGTCCCCGTCGCCGTCGCCGTAGAGCATGCAGCCGCAGGTCGAGTCCCAGAAGGCGTTGGCCACCTTGTTGCCGAAGTGGACCATGCCGCGGGCGGCCTTGCCGTTGTTCGCTATGCCCTTGCGGCCGAAGGTCTTCTTGTAGAAGTCCAGGGTCTTGGTGATGCCGTACTGGGCGTCGACGGCGGCGCTGTCGCGGTGCGATACGGCACCGTTGCCCCACTTGTCGGTGGTGCTGGTGAACTTCTTGCCCTGAGCGAAGTTCTCCAGATCCTGGCCCTTGGCGTCGCGGGTCTCGGTGCCCCAGCGCGTCGGGTCCTTGAGGAGGTAACTGGTGCGCGCCGTGCGGGTGGTGGTGAGCGGCACCTTGCCGACGAAGAGGGAGGTGCCGGTGCCCGAGGCTGTGACCGGGTAGTGGACCGCGCGGCTCGCGGCGGCTGCCGCGAGGGACCTGGGCTTTACGGCGGTGCCGGTGGCGGGGTCCAGGGTCTCGCCGCGCTCGCGCAGGGTGTCGAGGAGCTTGGGCGAGAGGAACTCGTCGCTGTCGGGGGTGTTGCTGCGGACCTTGCCAGTGACGGCGTCGAGGACGACGGTCCGGGTGCCGGTGGCCTCGGCGGTGCTGCTGTCGCTGACGGGTATCCGGTAGGCGAGGGCGGCTCCCCCGTCCCGGGCATCCACGACGAGTTCGGCGGTGCCCGCGTCACCCTTGGCGACGGCCGCGGCCTTCGCCTCGGCCTGACCGGCTGTCAGCTCTGCCCGCGTGATCGCGGGCTTGATGCTCTGCCCGGCCGCCCGGGTGACTCCGGTGTAGGCCAGACCGTGGGAGAGATGGACGACGAGGTCGCCGCCGAGGACCGGCATGCCCTGGTGCGAGCGTATGAACCGCACATGGCGTGCGCCCTCGGGGTCGATCATCACGTCCTGGGCCCGGAGTTCGTCGCCCCGCGTGACACCGGTCGCCGACGCGTGCGCGAACGCTGCGGCCCGCGCGGCCGTGACGACCGACGCGGCGCTGGTGCCGGTGTCGGTCGAGGCCGTCGCACGGTCCGTCCCCGTGGCCGGTCCCGCAAAGGCCGTGCCGGCCAGCCCCGTGGCGGCCGTCGTCACCGCGACGGCGACCGCCAGGCTGCGTATGTGGGGTCCACGCATGGATGAGGGCTCCTCCGTAGGAAGACGGCCGGGATCACCAACCGCCTTGAGACTGGGCGCGGTTGAACGCGTCCACAGGGCTGGTCGGGCCCCGGACCGAAACCCTCACGCATCGACCATGTACATGTAAAGCCGAAATGAACGGTTTTCGAGGCTTTCATGGCAATACTTGGCAAATCCGCATCGCTCAGTGATCAGTGAATGACCAACTGTGCGCCAGCTGTGGAGATGTGACGGGACGCGAGAAGGTTGCCTCGCGCCACTGTGATCGATCTCGCATACCGAGAAAAAGGGGAGAGAACCGGATGGACTCAAGAACGGTGCGCAGGGCCACGGCGTCGGCGGCGGCGCTGCTGACGCTCACGGCGGTACCGGCGCATGCCGCGATCCACGAGTCGGACACCACGAGAACCAGCAGCACAGCACCGCTTCCGGCCCCCGACGCGGCGGGACTTCCCGCCCCGGACATGGCCGGCCTCCGTGCCGTACTGCGCACGCTGACGGCACAGGGCGCGCCCGGGGCGATCGCCCGCATCGACGACCACGGCACCGTCCACACGGCCGCCGCGGGCATCGACGACCGCACGACACGCCGGGCCATCGGCAACGCCGACCGCTTCCGCATCGGCAGCGTCACCAAGTCGTTCTCGGCCGTCGTCCTGCTCCAACTGGCCGACGCCCACAAGCTGAACCTGGACGCCTCGGTCGACCGCTACCTCCCGGGCCTGCTGCCCGACAAGCGGATCACCGTGCGCCACGTCCTGAGCCACCGCAGCGGCCTGTACGACTACACGAACTCCATGTTCGCCAGCTCGGTCTCCGGCTTCGAGGCCGTACGCAACAAGGTCTTCACCTATCGCCAGCTGGTGCAGTTGTCCCTCAAGCACGCGCGCACCAACGCGCCGGGCGCCGCCTACTCGTACTCGAACACCAACTTCGTCGTCGCCGGGATGCTCATCGAGAAGCTGACGGGGCACTCCGTGGGCACCGAGTACCGCGACCGCATCATCAAGCCGCTCAAGCTGCGCGACACCTTCTACGTCCACCCGGCCACGAAGATCCCGGGCCGGTACGCCCACGGCTATCTCACCCCGGACCGCGCGGGCGCACAGCTCGTCGACGCCACGAACCAGACGGTCTCCTGGGCGCAGAGCGCCGGCGCGGTCATCTCCACCACCCACGACCTGAACACCTTCTTCTCCGCACTGCTCGGCGGCAGACTCACCTCCGCCGCCCAGCTCGCGCAGATGGAGCGGTGGACCCCGGTCAACAGCACGACCCGCTACGGCCTCGGGCTGCGACGCCGCGATCTGTCCTGCGGTGTCTCGGTGTACGGCCACACCGGCGCGGTCCAGGGTTTCTACACCTACTCCTTCACCTCGAAGGACGGCCGCCGCAGCCTCACCGCACTGGCCAACACGTCCAACAACGGCACGGTCCTGAACACGATGGCGGGGACGTTGGAGTCGGCGTTCTGCGGCAAGCGGACGAAGGCGATCCAGAGCTCACCGCTCACGGGCCGAGGCTCCTACGTCACCGAGCGGAACGTGGCCTACGAGGACATCGCGCCGGGGGTCGCACGGGACTGAGGATCCGGTGCGCGGGTCGGGGTCAGGGTCGGGGTAAGGCAGCGTCGCCCTCCGGCCCTCCCGGCCGCCCTCACTCCGGCCCCACAGCGTCCTGCGGGAACCCTCGTGCCCTGGCAGGACGTTGAGTGGAGGACGAAGTCCCCCACCGGGGAAGTCCCCTGGGGAAGTCCCCCACCGGGCACGAACAGCGAGGGCGGTGCCATGAACGAGCTGGTGCCGGGCGGCAATCTGCCCCTTCCGGGCGGCACCCTGACCCTGCGGGTCCCCGGTCCCTTCGACGTGTCGGCACTGATCACCGACGAGAGCGGCAAGGTCGGCGGCGACGCGGACTTCGTGTTCTACAACCAGCCGACGGCACCAGGAGCACGGCTGCAGGACGACACCCTGACCATCGACCCCGCCCGCCTGCGCACCGGCGCCGCGCGGGTCACCCTCGTCATCAGTCCCGCCGATCCCGGCACCCCCTTGGGCCGCCTGCCCGCACCGACCCTCCATGTGACCAGCACCGGCGGCCAACCCCTCACCCGCTTCACCCCGCCACGCCCCCAGCGGGAAACCGTCCTGCTCCTGGCCGAGCTGTACCGACGTGGCACCGGCTGGAAGCTGCGCGCACTGGGGCAGGGCTACGCCGATGGACTCGCCGGAATCGCGCGGGACTTCGGCGTGGACATCGTCGAGGACGCGACTCCTGCTCCTGCCGTTGTGCGATCGGCGTCCATACCCGCACCGCGGTCGACACCCTCAACCGGCCCTCACTTCAACTCGGCCTCCCCGGCAACCGACCCCACCGGCTTCCTCACCCTGGCCAACTCGGCCCGCGCCAAGGCCGGTTCACCGCCCGTCGCCCTCGATCACCGGCTCACCTCCGCGGCACAAGCGCACGCCTCCGACATGGCCGCCGCCGGACATCTCAGCACCGAGAGCCGCGACGGCACCTCCGTGTACCAGCGCGTCACCCAAGCCGGTTACACCTACCTCACCGTCGGCGAGCATCTGGTCTCCGGCCCGCGCACCCCCGCCGATTTCGTCGACTACTGCCTGCGTACCGAAAAGGCCCTCCGGACGCTGCTGGAACGGGACTTCACGCACGCGGGCTTCGCCCAGGCCGTCGACCCCCGCTCCGGTGACGTCTACTGGACGGCGTTGTGGGCAACGCCGCTCACCGCCGGCAACCTGGCCCGTACGGCGGCGGAGGTCGTGGCGTCGACCAACGCGGAGCGCGCCAGGGCCGGGCTGCGCGCACTCGCCGTGGACCCACTGCTCGCCGCCGCCGCGCAGGCGCACAGCACCGACATGGTGGCGCGTGCCTTCTACTCGCACACCTCCCCCGACGGCTCGCAGCCCTGGGACCGGGCCGCCGCCGCGGGTTCGCGCAGGCGCACGATCGGCGAGAACATCGCCTGCGGTCAGCGGTCGGCCGCCGAGGTCGTGGAGGGGTGGATGAACAGCCCCGGCCATCGCGCCAACATCCTCAAGCCGGACTTCACCCACATAGGCATCGGCTTCGCGGGCGGTGGACAGACGGGGACGTACTGGACGCAGCTCTTCGGCGCCTGACCTCGCGGGACGGTCGTCCCGTCCGCGATCTTGTCGGAATGAGATCTTCCGGGACAGGATGCCCGCATGAAGGGTGATCTGTTTTCCAGTGAGCACATGGTGCAGCCGGCCACCGCGCCGGGCATGACCGTCGAGAATGCCAAGTGCATCAGGTATGCGGTCAACGGCGAGATGCTCGCCCGCCAGGGGGCGATGATCGCATACCGAGGCAACCTCCAGTTCGAGCGCAAGGGCCAGGGCGTGGGCGGCATGCTCAAGCGCGCTGTCACCGGTGAGGGGCTGCCGTTGATGGCGGTGCGCGGGCAGGGTGAGGCGTGGTTCGCGCACGAGGCGCAGAACTGTTTCGTGGTCGAGATCGACCCCGGTGACGAGTTCACCGTCAACGGCCGCAACGTGCTGTGTTTCGACGCCTCGTTGTCGTACGCGATCAAGACGGTGAAGGGCTCCGGCATCGCGGGCGGGGGTCTCTTCAACAGTGTCTTCACCGGGCAGGGCAAGCTGGGCCTGGTCTGCGAGGGCAACCCGCTGGTCATACCGGTCTCACCGCAGTACCCGGTGTTCGTCGACACGGACGCGGTGGTCGGCTGGTCGGCCCACCTCCAGACCTCGCTGCACCGTTCGCAGTCCATCGGTTCGATGCTGCGCGGCGGTTCCGGCGAGGCCGTCCAACTCATGCTCCAGGGTGAGGGGTTCGTCGTCGTACGGCCCAGCGAGGAGACTCCGCAGAAGGCACAGCAGCACTGAGGGGTGCGGCGAGTGATCTACGCCTCGGAGGCAACCTCGCCGTCCGCATCGACGTCTTGATCCGCAACACCGGATGACGCCCTGGCCCCCACGGCCAGGGCTGATTTTCAGCACTCTATACACGGCATGTATACACACGACGTATACGCACTATGTATACACACAGTGTCTACATGCGGTGTGTATGGACCGAAAGGCATCGATGTACGGCAAGGCATTCGCACCGGAGTACCAGGGCGCCCTCACCACCCTGTCCGTGAACTCCTCACTGGTCGACGTACTGGCCGCCGGCACCGAGCAGTTGGCGGCGGCCGAGCGCTCGGGACAGCGCGGCGAGGCGGCCCGCTCGGGGCTCGCGGTCGCCGAAGCACACCGGCGGCTCGGGCAGGTACGGGAGGCGGAGCAGGCGTGGAAGGCCAGTTACCGCGCCGCCCGCGAGGCCGGAGACACGGCCGCGATGGCCTGGGCGCTGTGGAGCGGCGGCACCCTGGCCCGGCAGCGCGGCGCGTTCCCGCTGGCCTGGCGGCTGTTGGGGCTCGCGGCCGAACTCGGCGAGCGCGGCGGAGACATCGTCGTACGGGGCTACTCACTGGCGGGCCTCGCCGAGACCGGCCGGATCCAGGGCGACTACGAGGCCGTCGCCCGACTGCACGAACAACTCCTGGCCGAGGCCCGTAAACGGGGCGAGGCCCGGCACACGGTGTGGGCGCTGGAGGGGATCGCGCAGATCCATCGCAACAGGGGTTCCTACGACACGGCGTTCGCGATGTTCGAGGAGGCGGCCGAGATCGCGGCGGGCGCCGACGACAAGCGCGGGCACGCCTGGGCGCTGCGCGGACTCGCCGACATCGTGTCCGTGCGCGACCAGGACACCGAGCGGGCGCTCCGCCTGCTGTCCGAGGCGGAGGAGAGCTGCCGTGCCATGAAGCTCTCCAGCGCGCTCGCCTACAACCACAAGATGCGCGCCAACGTCCTCTACCGCGCCGGGCGTTACCCCGAAGCCCGGGACCTCTACGAGCAGGCGCTCGCCGAGTTCCGCGCGATGAGCGAGCCGCGCGGCGAGGCCCTCTCCCGGCTGGGCCTGGCCAAGTCCCTGGCCCGCCTGGGCCGCGACCGCGCCGAGACGGCGGACGAACTCGCCGAACTGGCACGGACGTTGGAACGGATAGGCCTGCGGCACGCGCGGCAGATGGTGGCCCGCGCCCAGGACGAACTGGGCGTCGGCGGCACGGCGGAGGTCGTACGGTGACGGCGCACTCCTCGACCGTGGCGACCCCCTCCGTCCCCCACGTCCTGGCCCGGTCCCGGGAGTTGGTGCGGCCCGCCCTCGCGGAGGCGGTCGGACGACTGCATCCGTGGATGGGTGAGATGGCCGCCTACTCGTTCGGCTGGTGCGAGGTGGGCGGCGCTCCCGTCGCCGCGCCGGGCGGCAAGGGCGTACGCCAGGCCCTCGCCGTACTCGGGGCGGAGGCGGCCGGTGCGCCCGGACGGGCCGGGATCGCCGCGGCCGTCGCGGTGGAACTGGTGCACACCTTCTCGCTGTTGCACGACGACATCATGGACGGCGACCCGACCCGGCGCCGCCGCCCCACGGTCTGGAAGGCCTACGGCACGGGACCGGCTGTCCTCGCGGGCGACGCCCTGTTCGCGCTGGCCGTCGAGACGCTCGCCGCGGCTCCCGGCGGAGCGGGCGGACTGCGTCTGCTGTCCACGGCGCTCGGCGATCTGGTGCACGGACAGGCGGACGACCTGCTGTTCGCGGCGCGTCCCTGGACCGGGCCGGAGCGGGTCCGTCCGGACGAGTACCGGGCGATGGCCGAGGGCAAGACGGGTGCGCTGCTGGGCTGCGCGGTCGCGCTCGGTGCCGTACTCGGCGGGGCGCCCCCGACGACCGTCGCCGCGCTCGACCGGGCCGGACGGCATCTGGGCATCGCCTTCCAACTGGTCGACGACGTCCTGGGGATCTGGGGCGACCCGGCCGTGACCGGCAAGCCCGCGCACGGTGATCTGCGGGAGCGCAAGAAGACCTTTCCGGTGCTGGCCGCGCTCTCCTCCCCCGGTGCCCGGCGCCTCGCCGCGCTCCTCGACTCGGGCGCCGAACACGCCGTGGCGGCAGCGTTGATCGAGGAGGCCGGCGGCCGTACGGCGGCGCTGGCGGAGGCCCGTCGGCACTTCGCCGCGGTGGAGACGGCCCTCGCGGGAGTTCCCCTGGCGGCGGGGCCCTCCGACGACCTGCGGTCCCTGCTGGAGTTCCTGGTGCGTCGCGATCTCTGAAACGTGTTGACCTGCGCGTCCTTTCCGCGTCAGGGTCGAACCGGCACGGGTCACCTGTCCCCGTGCCGGAAGGATGACTGCCTTGATCGGCATCTCGGAGATCGAAGCCGCCGCCGAGCGGATCGCCGCACACGTCGTACGCACCCCGACCGTGGAGAGCTTCGGGCTCTCCGAGCTGCTCGGCGTCCCGGTCACGACGAAGCTGGAGCTGTTGCAGCGCACGGGTTCCTTCAAGGCGCGCGGGGCGACGGCGAAGCTGCTGTCGCTGGGCGAGGGCGAGCTGGCCGCCGGAGTGGTGGCGGTCAGCGGCGGCAATCACGGGATCGCGCTCGCGGTCATGGCGGCGGCGCTCGACGTGAAGGCGACGGTGGTCATGCCGCGTTCGGCGCCGGCGCGGTCCGTCGCGCTGGTGGAGGCGGCGGGCGCGTCGCTGCGACTGACCGACGACATGCCGAGCGCGTTCGAGCTGGTGAACCGGTTGCGGGACGAGGGACTGACCCTGGTCCACCCGTTCGACGACCCGGTGGTGATCGCCGGACAGGGCACGGTCGGGCTGGAGTTCGCGCAGGACGCGGGTGAACTCACCGACGTCCTGGTCAGCATCGGCGGCGGTGGCCTGATCGCCGGCGTCGCCGCCGCCCTGCACGCCCGGCGGCCCGGGATCCGGGTCTGGGGTGTGGAGACCGAGGGCGCCGAGGCCATGTCCGCCGCGCTCGCGGCGGGCGGCCCGGTGTCGGTCACGCCCTCGTCGATCGTGACCACGCTCAGCGCTCCGGCCGTGTCGCAGCTGACGTACGACCATGTGTCGGCCCTCGTCACCGAGGTGCTGACCGTCCCCGACCGGGACGCCGTGCAAGGGTGTCTCGACCTCGCCGAGCATGCCAAGGTGTGGACCGAGCCCGCCGCGGGCTGCCTGCTGCCCGCCGCCCGGCAGGTGCTGGAGCGGGTCGGCGAGGGCGCCAGGCTCGGCCTCGTGGTCTGCGGGGGCAACGCGACGGTCGGGGAGATCGCGGCCTGGTCGGAAGGCTTCGGGTTGCGCTGACTTCCCGTCAACTCACTTCGCGCACGGGATCGTTGACGGACTCGTGGACAGATCCGTTGACTACGTTGTCGACAAACACCCGTGTATTCGTGGCCTTCACGCCCGCGTTTACCGCCGGTTACCTCCAGGTCGGGCAGCGATATTCCGCCGTTGAAGCCCCCGGGGCGAATTCACCCGCCCCGGGACACGAGCGCCGACCTGGGACCTCCCCGCGACTCGGTTTTCCCGCACACCTGCTCGCCGCCGTTGAATAAAAGGCAAGAAACACCGGGGAATTGGGCTTCCATTGAACGCAGCCCATCACACCCACCGTACTTCTGGGAAAGGTGAGAGCCCGGGGTTCAGCGAGGGATGGCCATGGTCGAGACACACGTCTCCGCACACGAGTTGGTCGCCGGCAGATACCGGCCCATGGAGGTCGCGCACCGCGAGACCAACCGCGTCTCCTGGTACGGCGAGGACATGATCGCCGAACAGCCCTGCCTCCTCACGGAGGTGACCCTCCCCTTCGCCCCCGATGCGGAGGGCGCCGGACGGATCACCGCCGGCATCCGGCGCACCACCGACGTCATGGTGCTGCTCTGTCCCACCCGGGTCGCCCCGGTCGTCGACGCCGTCGAGGAGGCCGGCACGCTGTGGACCGTCACCGACTGGATCGACGGCACACCGCTCGGCCAACTCCTCGCCCAGCAGGGCACGTTCCACTATGTACGGGCCGCCCGCATCGGACTCGAACTGCTCGACATCCTGGAGGCGGCGCACAGCGAGGGCATCACCCACGGCGAACTCAGCCCGGGCCAGGTGTTCGTGCGGGATCGGGGCGGGGTCGTCCTCACCGGCTTCGGTCTCGCGGGCGCCACTCTCGCCCCGCGGATCACCGCACCGTCGTACGCCTCGCCGGAACAGGCACGGGACGAACGCATCGGTCCCGCCGCCGACTTGTGGGCGCTGGGCGCGATCCTCTACACGCTGGTCGAGGGACACCCGCCGTTCCGCGACCGGGGCCGTCCCGAGGCGACCATGAAGGGGGTGGACCGGCTCCCGATGCGCGGCCCGTCGCGCGCCGGCCCGCTGGCACAGGTCGTGCAGGGGCTGCTGCGCAAGAACTCCCGGGAGCGGCTGACCCGTCCGGTGGTCCGCGAGATCCTCACCCGCATCCTCAACGACGACCCGTACGCCGACCGCGAGCCGATTCCGCTGCCCCGGCTGCGGCGGGCCTACGACGCCGTGCGCGGGGCGGGAACCACCTGGAGCGGCCGGGGCATGGCCGCCGGGACCGCCCTCGCCGTCGGGACCGTCACGGTCGCGGTCCTGGCCGCCACCCACCAACTGCCCGGCACCCAGACCTCGGCGACGACCGAGCCCTCCCCCCTGCCCTCCGCGTCCGCCTCGGTCAGCACACCCAGCGAGAACGTCGACGGTCACGCCTACTCCCCGTCCGCCACACCGTCGCCCACGTCCCCCACCTCTCCGTCCGCTTCCGTGTCCGCCTCGCCCTCCGTCACCGCGTCCCCCTCTCCCTCCCCCACCACCTCCGCGCTGCCGGCCGGCTTCCGCGTGTTCAAGGCGTCGCAGGGCTTCTCCGTCGCGCTGCCGAAGGGCTGGAAGGTGGTGGAGACCCAACAGGTGTCCGGCGCCTACCGCGTCACCTTCGGCGCGACGGGCGACCCGCGCACGCTGGCCGTGACATACAGCACACAGGCGGGTCCGGACCCGGTCGCCATCTGGCGTGACGACGTCCTGCCGGGGCTGAAGCAGACCGAGGGCTTCCAGCAGATCGGCGACATCCAGGCCACCACCTACCAGGGCGACAAGGCCGCCGACCTGGAGTGGTTCTCCGGCACCGGCGACGACCGGGTGCGCACGCTCGGGCGCGGTTTCCTCATCGGCGGCGGGCGCAGTTTCTCGCTACGGTGGACGACGCCCGCCGACGAATGGAACGACGCGGCCAACCGCCAGGCATTGCAGACCTTCTTCAAGACCTTCCGGCGCGCATCGAGCTGACGGCACGGACGGCGACGCGAGGGCCGGGCACTCAAACCAACGGCAATGGGTGGATATAGGCTGCCTGTTCGCACCGTGCCTCATCACAAGCCCAGGAGAGTCCGCCTTGACCGTAGTGATCGACCAGGCCGAGACGTCTTTCACCGCCCTCGACGACGCCGGCCTCGTCGCCCGGGACGCGCACGAGTTCGGAGCCTACGCCCGCACCGGCGGCTGGGCGTTCGGCCTCAAGATGGCGCGCAGCGTCCGGCCCGGCGGGCAGAGCGCGGACGAGACGCCGAAGGTGTCCGCGAAGGAGTTCGCCGAACTCGCCGACTGCTCCCCCGAGCGGGTCATGCGTTACTACAAGGCCTGGGACCGGGCCGCGGACGACGGTCTCGTCCCGCACTTCGAGGAGCTGGCCCCCGGCCAGGAGGTCGAACTCCCGGACGCCGACGTGTGGTTGAACTACTACGTCTCCCGTTCCAGCGCCACCTCCGAGCGCGGCACCGCCATCACCGAGGCCGCCGAGGCCGAGGGCATCCGCCCCACCAAGGCGCTGGAGGTCGCGGAGAACCCGACCGCGCTGCGCGCCGCGATCCTCGCCGACCCGTCCACCGCGCGGGCCGCCCGCCAGGCCCTGCTGGACCGCGTCCGCGAGGACCCGGAACTCCAGTCCGAGCTGGCCCGGGACGTCGTACGCACGGACGACCTGAAGAAGGCCGTCGCGACGGAGAGCCGTTCGGCGGACCGGATCGGATACGTCCGCCAGATCGCCGAATCGGGCCAGATCAAGACCCCCGCAGGACAGACAGTCGACGCACCCCTCGACGTCCGCCAGGAGGCGGAGCGGCACCTGTCACTGCTCGACGAGCTGGAGGAGGGCGAGGACACCGGCGAGTGGGCCACCGAGGCCTACGACACCATGAAGAACCTGGTCGTCGAGACGGTGGAGGCCGACCCGGAACTCCGCGTCCAGGAGAAGCGGACGAGGTTCTACAGCAGCCTCCAGAAGGCCACGAAGGCGTTCGAGGAGCTGACCTTCGACGACGCCCAGGACTTCTACGAGGACGACATGGTCCAGCGTCTGGAGGAGCTCCAGCAGGCCATCGACAGTTGCCTCAACGCGCTGCGCAAGACCACCACTCCGGCTGAGTAGCCGTACTCATGCAGCGGCTTCGGCCTTCGGACACGATGGGGCTCCCCACGACAAGGGAGCCCCATCGTGTCCGTTCCTGCTTCCGCACCGCGGCGCCGTCTGCCCGCCGCCATGGTCGCGCTGGTGGTCGTCGGCATGGCCCTCTCCGCCTGGCATCCGCACGACCGCACGACCTGGTTCCTGGAGACCGTGTGGGTCTTCGTCGGACTCCCGGTGATCGTCCTGACCTGGCGCCGCTTCCCCCTCACCGGCCTGCTGTGCTGCCTGCTCGCCTTGCACGCGCTGGTCCTCGCCGTGGGCGGCCACTACACGTACGCGGAGGTACCGGCGGGCGACTGGGTCCGTGACACCTTCGGGCTCAGCCGTAATCCCTACGACCGTCTCGGCCACCTCATGCAGGGCTTCGTACCGGCGGTCCTGGTACGGGAGTTGCTCACCCGCACCTCGCCGCTGCGCGGCAGCCGCTGGCTGGCGCCGCTCACCGTGTGCGCGTGCCTCGCCTTCAGCGCCCTCTTCGAGCTGTTCGAGTGGGCGGCGGCCGTGATCGGCGGACACAGCGCGGACGCCTTCCTGGCCACGCAGGGTGATGTGTGGGACACGCAGTGGGACATGTTCTGCGCGCTGATCGGGGCCACGGTCTCGGTGCTGGTGCTGAGCCGGGTGCACGACCGGCAGATGGCGCGGCTCGGGGTCACCGGCTCGTATGCCGGTGCCGCGCCCACAGCGGCACTACGTACCAGCACACCACGTACCACATGACCACCCCCGCGACGAGCCAGGGCACATACCCGTCGTGGGTGGCGACCCGGAGGATCAGCAGCAGTGCGGCGGTCATCGTGGCGAGCAGCAGGAGGAGGCCGACGAAGGTCAGCCGGGACGCCCAGCGCACCGCCTGGGGTTTCACCTTTCGGCCAGAGACCAGGCGGTGCAGGGAGACCGGGCCGATCAGGGCGCCGGTGGCGGTGGCGCCGAGGACGACGGTCACGATGTAGAGAACCTGGTTCGAGTGCTCCAGCTGAGCGTACTTCGGAGTGAAGACGACGGTCAGCAGGAAACCGAACAGGATCTGTACGCCCGTCTGCGCGACCCGGACCTCCTGGATGAGCTCGCCCCACATCCGGTCCGCTCTCTCGTCCTCGGTCTCGTCGCGTCCCGTCCGCCGCTCTTCCTCGGTCATGCGGTCCGGGTAACCGGACCGCCGACCGTTCAAACGGACCGCGATCTACCAGCGGCCCTCGACCTGGTCCTTGATCCGGCGGTCGTAGAGGTCCCGGATCGCGGTGAGCGTGTCCTGGGACAGCGCGGGCAGCTTGGCGGCGGCCGCGTTGGCGCGGGCCTGTTCGGGTGAGCGGGCGCCGGGGATCACCGAGGTGACACCGGGCTGGTCGATGATCCAGCGCAGGGCCAGCTGGGCCGGGGTGTACCCCTCCGGGGCGAGCGCGGAGAACTCGGCGGCGGCCTCGACGCCCGTCGTGTAGTCGACGCCGGAGAAGGTCTCGCCCTGGTCGAAGGCCTCGCCGTGGAGGTTGTAGGTGCGGTGGTCGTTCTCCGGGAACACCGTGTCCTTGGTGTACTTGCCGGACAGCAGGCCCGACGCGAGCGGCACGCGCGCGATGATGCCGACGCCCGCCTCCTGGGCGGCCGGGAGCACCTGGAGCAGGGGCTTCATACGGAACGCGTTGAGGATGATCTGCACGCTGGTCACGTTCGGCCGGGCGATCGCGGTGAGGGCTTCCTCGCAGGTCTCGACGCTGACGCCGTACCGTGCGATGCGCTCCTCCGCGACCAGGGTGTCGAGGGCGTCGAACACCTCGTCCGAGGAGTAGACCTGCGTGGGCGGGCAGTGCAGCTGCACGAGGTCGATGCGGTCGACGCCGAGGTTGCGGCGCGAACGGTCGTTCCACGCGCGGAAGTTGTCGAGGACGTAGTTCTCCGGGATCTGGTCGACGCGGCGGCCCATCTTCGTCGCGACCAGCACATGGAGATCGGGCCGGCCGCTCAGAAACGTGGCGATGGTCTGCTCGCTGCGCCCGTCGCCGTACACGTCGGCCGTGTCGAAGAAGGTCACCCCCGACTCCGCCGCCGCCTCCAGCACGGCGAGGGCTTCCTTGTCGTCGACGTCTCCCCAGTCGGCGCCCAGCTGCCAGGTGCCGAGACCGACGACGGACAGCTGCTGATTCGACCTGCCGATTACACGTTCGTCCATGCCGTCAGTCTGTCATCCGCCACTGACATGCGCGGATCGGGCTCCGCCGGGCCGCGACCTGTGAATGTTTCACTCACACGAGTGAATCGGTTCGACAGGATGCCTACTCGTGTCAACCGGCACCTAGCGTGTGCGCGTGACCGATCATGTGGCGAACAACCTCCAGTCGGGGAACGGCAGTTCCGCTCCCTGGACCCGTCGGGGCTTCCTCCTCTCCGCGGCCGCTCTGGCCGCCGTACCCGTCCTTCTGACGGCCGACCCGGCTGTCGCGGCGGCCGAACTGCCCGACTTCCCGGCCGAGGTCGACCTCTACCGCTCGGCGTACCGGAACTGGGTCGGCGAGATCACCGCCGACGGACTGTGGGCGTGCGCTCCGACCGATCCCGGCCAGGTGGTGTCGGTCGTCAACTGGGCCTGGCAGCACGGCTGGCGGGTCCGCGCCCGCGGCTCCTCGCACGGCTGGTCACCGCTCACGATCGAGTCCGGTACGACGTCCGACGCGCCGGTGCTGCTGGTCGACACGGCCCCGCACCTCACGGGCCTGGCCCTGGACTCCGCCTCGGCCGTGCGGGCCGGTACGGGTGTCACCTTGGAGGCGCTGCTCACATTCCTGGAGGGGCACGGCCTCGGTGTCACCGCCTCGCCCGCGCCCGGCGACCTGACGCTCGGCGGCGCCCTGGCCATCGACGCGCACGGCACGGCCGTACCGGCGAACGGCGAGAAGCAGACGGCCGGGCACACGTTCGGGTCGCTCAGCAATCTGGTGCTGTCGCTGACGGCGGTGGTGTGGGACACGGACACCGGCGCGTACGTCCTGCGGACCTACACCCGCGACGAGGCGGACTGCGCCGCGCTGCTCACGCATCTGGGGCGGTCGCTGGTCACCGAGGTCGTACTGCGGGTCGGGACCAACGCCAACCTGCGCTGCGTCAGCCGTACGGACATTCCGGCCACCGAGTTGTTCGCGGCGCCCGGGTCCGGTGGGCGGACCTTCGCGAGCTTCCTGGACGCGTCGGGGCGGGCCGAGGCGATCTGGTTCGCGTTCACCGAGTTCCCCTGGCTGAAGGTGTGGAGTGTCGAGCCGACCCGGCCATTGACCTCGCGGCACGTCTCGTCGCCGTACAACTATCCGTTCTCCGACAACGTGCCGACGCTGGTGGCGGATCTGGTCGGGAGGATCCTGTCCGACAGCGCCTGGTATCTGGCGCCGGTGCTCGGCAACGCCCAACTCGACGTGGCCGCGCTGGGGTTGACGACGACGCTGTCGGCGGACATCTGGGGGCCGTCGAAGAACACGCTGCTCTACATCAAGCCGACGACGTTGCGTGAGACCGCCAACGGCTACGCGGTGCTGACCACCCGGACCCAAGTGCAGCGTGTGGTCCATGAGTTCACCGACTTCTACCAGGAGTGGCTCACCGCGTACGCGGCGCTCGGCCGCTTCCCCGTCAACGGCACCGTCGAGATCCGCGTGACCGGCCTCGACCACCCCGGCGACACCGAACTGGCGGGCGCCCGCACCCCGTTGCTGTCCGCACTGCGGCCGAGCACCGAGCACCCCGAGTGGGACACGGCCATCTGGCTGGACGTCCTGACACTCCCTGGCACGCCGTACGCGGAGGAGTTCCTGCGGGAGTTGGAGCAGTTCCTGCTTCGCTCGTACGACGGTACGGACGCCCTGACCCGGGTTGAGTGGTCGAAGGGCTGGGCCTACACCGAGCAGGCCGCGTGGAGCGACGCGGAGGTGCTGGGCACGGCGATCCCGGGCTCGTTCGGGGAGACGGTGTGGGGGCAGGCGGCCGGGACCTTCGACCGGCTGGACCCGCACGGAGTGTTCGGGAACGCCTTCCTGGACCGGCTGTTCGAGTAGGACTGACTAGGCTGTCTCCGGGTCCATGAGCTGGGGAGAGTTGTGAGCAGTTGGTCCACCGCACTGACGAAGGCGGGCATCACCGATCCGCGGCTGCGGCGTGCCTACGACGCCCAACGCCGGCTCGTCCGCAGGTTCGCGCCGCACGAGTACACCGCGGTGCGGCTGCTGTTGCCGGCGGAGCTGCATCCGCCGGCGGTCGCCGCGGTGGCCTACATGCACGCGACCGACGAACTGATCGACACCGGCGACGTGGACGTCCGTACGGCGACCCTCGCATCCTGGGACGCCGAGACCACTACGGCCCTTGAGCGCCGTGAACTGCCCGCCAACCACACCCTGTTGGCGCTCCGGGACACCACGGGCCGTCACCCGTACCTGGCCACCCGGGTGCGGGCCTTCCTCGACGGCGCCACGGTCGAGGCGAGTTGGACGGGCTTCGCGACGGAGGCCGACTTCCAGGCGTACGTGGACAGTTACGCGCTGCCCGCCCTGATGCTCACCGCGTCGCTGCTCGCGCCCGACCCCGACGCCGGACCCGGCGATCCGTACGTCCAGGGATGCCGGGCCCTGATCGAGGGCCTGCAGCGCGCCGACTTCCTGGCCGATCTCGCGGAGGACGCCGAGGACGGCCGTATCGGCATCCCGGAGGACGAACTGGTCCGGCACGGGCTGAAGTTCGAGGATCTGCGGAGCAGGTCCGAGGCGTGTGAGCCCGCGTTGGGGCGACTGGTCCTGGAGCAGGCCGATCTCGCCGAGGCCACGCTCACGGAGGGCCGTAAGCTTCCCGCACTCGTCGCGCCCGGGTACCGGCCGTTTCTCGACGCCCTGATCGCCGTCCAGGAACTGCGGCTCCGCGCGGTGCGCCGCGAGGGCGGCAGGCTCCTGCGGCGCGGGGCGAGCCCGGCTGCTCCCGCCTCCTTGCGTGTCCTGGTCCGGCAGTACTGTCGCGCACGGGCGGAGCGACGCCGGGCGCGCTAGCTCAGAACGGCGTCAACTGGGCCTGCACGGTGGGCCCGTAGCGGTCCACGACGGTGTCGATCGCGGTCGCGCGCAGTTGAGTGCCGCGGGCGATGCCGTACATCACGCCGAGGCCGAGGATGGTCGCGACGGCGAGTTCGGCGCGCAGGGCGGCGTCGGGGCCGGAGAGGCGCCCGGCGAGGCGGTCGACCACCTGGGCGCGGAAGTTGACGCGCAGGATGTCGCCGTGGTCGCCCTGGAGAGGTGCGAACGCGATGCGCAGCAGCGGGTCGGCGCCGCGCTCGCGCTGGCTGACGAGGACGTGCCGGACCATGTGGCGGCCGAGGTCGCCGAGCGGGGCGTCGAGGAGGTCGTCCGCGTCGGTCTCGAAGGACATGACGCGGGCGAAGAGGGCGTCCTTGTTGCCGAAGTACTTGAGAATCAACGGGGCGCTGACACCGGCGCGTTCGGCGACGGCCTTGAGGGTGATGTCGGCGTGCGCGTTGCGCGCGAGGAGGTAACGGGCGGCCCGGAGGATGGCCGCCTTGGTCGCCTCGGCGTCCCGGCGTGCGGGCGGGGACGCGGTCGGTGGAGTGGTGCTCACGGCACTCATGCTCCCTCCAAGGCCTCGTCCCGCGCGCCCTCGGAACTCTCGCGGGCGAGCCTCGTGTCGTCGGGAGCGGGGTCGCCCGGGATGGTCAGGGCCGCCGCGCTCGCCACCAGGGCGATCACGCCCGCGATGCCGAACGCCATCAGGTATCCGTGCAGCGTGGGCAGCGGGAGCCCGCCGACCGGGCTGGTGTGGTGCACGAGTACTGCGGCCACGACGGCGCTGGAGACGGCCTGGCCGATGGTCCGCATCAGGACGTTGACGCCGTTGGCGGACGCGGTCTGGCCGGCCGGGACGGCGCGCAGGATGAGGGTGGGCAACGCCGAGTAGGCGAAGGTGGTGCCCGTGGCCACGACCGTCGCGCCGAGGATGATCGTCCACAGGTCACGGCTGTCGGCGATGCGGACCACATAGCCGAGCGCGATGATCGCGGCGCCGAGGGCGAGCGTGATGCGCGGGCCGCGGGCCGCCGAGATGCGGGCCGAGACGGGTGAGAGCAGCAGCATGGTGATGCCGCCGGGCAGCAGGCACAGGCCGGTCTGGACGATGGACAGCCCGAGCCCGTACCCGGTCGCCTTGGGCGCCTGCACCAGCTGGGCGGTGACGAGGGAGTTGGCGTAGAACGCGAAGCCGGTCAGCAGGGCCGCCACATGGGACAGGCCCACCCTTGGCCTTGACACCAACCGCAGGTCGACCAGCGGCTGTTCCACCCGGAGCTGCTGCCACCACCACAGGCCGAACACGACGACCGTGGCGAGGAACAGCGCCAGGATCTGCGGACTGCCCCACCCCCACTGACCGCCCTGCGACACCCCGAGCAGCAGACACACCAGTCCTACGGCGAGTCCCAGCGTGCCGAGCACGTCGAAGCGGCCCGGTTCGCGGACGGGCGACTCGCGCACCGCCCACCAGATCCCCCACACACCGAGCGCGCCGAGTGCGCTGGTCGCCCAGAACATGACGTGCCAGTTGGCGTACTGCACGATCAGCGCCGCGAGCGGCAGTCCGAGCGCGGCGCCGATACCGACCGTGGAACTCATCAGGGCCACCGCGCTGCCCCGGCGCTCCGGGGGCAGTTCGTCGCGCAGGATGCTGATCGACAGGGGGACCACGGCGGCCGCGGCGCCTTGCAGGGCGCGGGCGAAGATCAGGACGCGGATGTCGGAGGACAGGGCGCACATGACCGAGCCGACGGTCATCAGGCCCAGCGCGCTCGTCAGGACCCGCCGCTTGCCGTACATGTCGCCGGCCCTGCCGAGCACGGGGGTGAGGACGGCGCCGGACAGCAGGGTCGCGGTGACCATCCAGGAGACGGCGCCCGCGGAGGAGTGGGTCAGCCGGGGCAGGGACGGCAAAAGCGGGACGACCACGGTCTGCATGACCGCCATGAGGATCCCGCCGAACGCCAGCACCGGAACGGTGAGCCGGTCCCGGAAGGGAGTCCGCCCGGCGAGGCCGCCGGACGGGTCGGGTATCGGGACGGGCTGGCCCATGGGCACTCCAGCTGGCATGAAAAAAAGAAGGTGAATGACCATTCACCCTAACTGGTGAATAGTCATTCACCCAACCTCCCCAGGCCGCTCGCGGAAGCCGGGCCGCTCCCGGAGGGGCCTACTTGCGGGAGGCGAGCGCCCGCGCGTGCACGGTCCGCGCGACCCTGGGCCCGAGCCAGCGCTTGAACCGGCGCAGCGCCTCCAGCCGTCCCGCCGCCTTGTCGATGCCGTAGTACACCTGCGGCGGGATGTACGGCAGCAGCGGCGAGTGGCGTTGGCCGAGCAGGGCGAACATGCGGTGCGGGGGCAGGTGGATGTAGCGCTCGAGGTTCTCGTACCACTGGGCGCTGTAGCGGGCCGCGCTCTGGATGGACAGCAGGGCGGATCTACGGCGCTGTTCGTAGGCGGCGAGGGCCTGCGGCAGCTCGGAGTGGTCACGCAGGGCGTCCGCGAGCGCGATGGCGTCCTCCAGGGCGAGGGTGGTGCCGGCGCCGATGGAGTAGTGGGTGGTGTGGGCGGCGTCGCCGAGCAGGACGAGGTTGTCGCGGTGCCAGGTCCGGTTGGTCAGCGTGCGGAAGTTCAGCCACTGGGCGCTGCCGTCGGCCGAGGCGCGGCCGATCAGGGAGTGACCGTCGAGAATGTCGGCGAACAGCTTCTCCAGCAGGGCGAGTCCGTCGGCCTCGGCCGCGGTGTCGAGACCGAGGCCGGTCCAGGTCTCGGGGGCGCACTCGATGACGCAGGTGCTGCCCTCGGGGCCGAACGCGTAGCCGTAGCACCAGATCCAGCCGTGGTCGGTCTCCACGAAGGCGAAGGTGAAGGAGCCGAAGACCTTGCTGGTGCCGAGCCAGATGTACTGGTTGCGGCCGGGCGTGAGTTCGGCGCCGAAGTGGTCGGCGTGGCGGGTGCGCAGCGCGCTGTTGACACCGTCGGCGGCCACGATCAGATCGGCGTCGGGCAGGTCGTCAGCGGTCACCTCGCACTCGAACTCCAGCCGCACGCCCAGGGATCGGGCCCGTTCGGCGAGGATCTTGAGGAGTCGGTGGCGGCCGATGCCGTGGCCCTCGTCCCCGGGTTGAGTGGTCGTCAGGTCCCGGATGCGGGCGACGCCGTCGCTCCAGCGCACCGAGTGTTCGTCGACGGCCCGCGCGGACTCCGGGTCGTACTCCCGGAGTTGGTCGAGCAGTCCACGCCAGTACGTCACGCCCCAGCCGTAGGTCGAGCCCTCGGGGTTGCGCTCGTAGACGGTGATGTCGTGGGACGGGTCCTGACGCTTCAGCAGGATGGAGAGATACAGACCGGCGGGCCCGCCTCCGACACAGGCGACCTTCACGCGCACACCCCTGGGGATTACTCAAAGTGGTCAAGTGGAACCGCAGAGTAGCAGGCTGGAGACGCACGAAAGTCCCATCGGCCTCGGAACTCGAAGACCGATGGGACGCGTCGAGCAGGCGGGGGCTTACGCCTCGGCGGTAGCGCACTCCGGGTGGCCCCAGCCCTGGGGGTTCTTGCTGATGGGCTCGCCGGCCGCGTACGCGCGACCGCACAGGCAGCGGCCGGGGAACTTGGCCTTGATGGTGCGGGAGGCCGAACCGGCGCTCTTGCGGGGCGACTTGGCACCGCCGGAGCGGGCGGGCTTCTTCGGGGTGTCGGGTGAGGGGGGCGGTTCCGGGGAGCCGAGGTCGCTGCCCGCGGGCTCCTGGACGATGGCCGCCTGGCTGGCCGCGCGGTCGGCGAAGTCGTTCAGCGGGTCGCCGTCGACCTGGTGGGCGGGGACGTAGCGGAACTCGACCGAGCGGCCGTCGAGGAGTTCGTCGATCCGGACGACCAACTCCTGGTTGGCGACGGGCTTTCCGCCGGAGGTCTTCCAGCCGTTGCGCTTCCAGCCGGGCAGCCAGGTGGTGACCGCCTTCATGGCGTACTGCGAGTCCATGCGGATCTCCAGCGGTACGTCCGGTGCGGTCGCCGTCAACAGGCGCTCCAGCGCGGTGAGTTCGGCGACGTTGTTGGTGGCCTTGCCGAGCGGCCCCGCCTCCCAGCGGGCCGGGCTCTCCTTGTCGTCCGAGACGACCCACGCCCAGGCGGCCGGCCCGGGATTCCCCTTCGAAGCCCCGTCGCACGCGGCCACCACACGTTCACGCATGCGCCCGATCATGCCATGGCCGCGCGAGGGGCCCGGCGTCACCCTCGGCAAGCGGTGCCGGTTCGAGAGGCGGTGTTCACAGCCACTGCTAATATACAGATGTCAATTAGTCCACCTGTTGGGGTTCCAGATGTTCAGTGCGGACACAACCGCCGCCGAAGTGATCGACGGCGTCGACCTGCACGGCCGCCGGGCCGTGGTGACCGGGGCCAGTTCCGGGATCGGGGTGGAAACGGCCCGGGCGCTCGCCGCGGCGGGAGCCGATGTCACCCTCGCCGTACGGAACACCGACGCGGGCGCCCAGGTCGCGGAGCGCCTGGAGAAGGAACTGCCGCCCGGATCGGGGCAGTTGACGGTCGGGCGGCTCGACCTGGCCGACCGGTCGACGATCACCGCATTCGTGGCGGCCTGGCAGGGCCCGCTGCACATCCTGGTCAACAACGCCGGCGTCATGGCCACGCCCGAACTCACCCGCACGCCCGAGGGCCGCGAATGGCAGTTCGGCGTCAACCACCTGGGCCACTTCGCCCTCGCCACCGGCCTCCACTCGGCTCTCGCGGCGGCGGACGGCGCGCGGATCGTGTCGGTGAGCTCCATCGGCCACCTCTTCTCCCCCGTCGTCTTCGACGACCTGGACTACCGCTTCCGCCCCTACGACCCCTGGACCTCGTACGGCCAGTCGAAGACCGCCAACGCCCTGTTCGCCGTCGGTGCCGCCGAGCGCTGGGCCGCCGACGGCATCACCGCGAACGCGCTGATGCCGGGCAATATCGCGGACACCTCCCTGTCCCGGCACATGGACATGGACCAGGTGGCCGCCTTCATCGCCTCGGGCGAACTCGCGCTGCCGCCGCAGAAGTCGGTGGAGCAGGGCGCCGCGACCTCGGTCCTGCTGGCCGCCTCGCCGACCGTGCAGGGCGTCACCGGCGCCTACTTCGAGGACTGCGCCCGATCCGAGCCGGTCACCGAGCGGGCCGGAGCCGTCGCCGGCGTCGCGCCGTACGCCCTGGACCGGGACAACGCGGCCCGCCTGTGGGCCGTGTCCGAAGATCTCGTCCGCTAGCCCCTTACGCTGCGCGCATGACCTCGCGACAAGAGCAATTCGCCCGGGTGCGCCGCCACTTGTGGCGACCCCCGCGCCCCCACGGCGAACAGCCGCGCGAGCGGGTGGTCGGACCGCTGGAACTCTTCTACGACCTGGTCGTGGTCGTGCTGGTCGCACAGGCCGCCCACCATCTGTCCGGAGAGCTCGACTGGCACGGACTGGGCCTGTTCGCGGCGGTGTTCGCGCTGGTGTGGATCGCGTGGCTCAACGGCAGCCTGCATCACGAACTGCACGGGCACGAGGACGCGCGCGGCCGGAGCATGTTCCTGCTGCAGATCCTCGTGCTCGTCCCGCTGGGCGCGTTCATCCCCGGCGCGGGCGACGAGCGCGGTGCCGCGTTCGCCGTGGACGCGGGGGTGCTGTTCGGGGTCCTGGCGCTGCTGTGGCTGCTCGCCTCGCGCAGTGACACGCCCGAGTTCCGGCGCCCCAGCACGCTGTACGTGACGGGGACGGCGGCCTGCGCGGTCGTGCTGGCCGCGAGCGCGGCCCTGCCCGCCGACGCCCGTGTGCTGACGTGGGGCGCGTTGGCCGTCGTCTATCTGGTGGGGTTCGTGTTCGTGATCGGGAGGGCCATTCCGGAACAGGTGGTCGCGCTCAGCGTGACCGACGCGCTCACGGAACGGTTCGGGCTGTTCATCATCATCGTGCTCGGCGAGAACGTGACCGGAGTGGTCGACGGACTGGCCCACGAGCCGACCAACGCGCTCACCCTCGCCGTCGGACTGGTCGCCGTGGTCGTCGGGTTCGGCGCGTGGTGGACCTACTTCGACTTCGCCGGACACCGGCTGCCGAGACCCACGCGCGCGTGCGCCCTGCGGTGGATGGTGGTCCATCTGCCGATCACGGCCGCGGTGGCGGCCATGGGCGCCGCGATGGTCGGCCTCGTCGAGCACGCCCACGACAGCCGGACGCCCGCGGCCACCGCCTGGGTGCTGTGCGGGGGCGCGGCCGCCGTGCTCTGCGCGACGATGGTGCTCGCGGCGTCCACGCGCCACTGGAACGAGAACCTCGGGCTCTACCGGCCTCTCGCCCGCACCTGTGTCGCCATGGCCGTCCTGTGCGTGGGGGTCGGCGCCCTGCGCCCGGCTCCCCTCGTCCTCGGCCTGGCACTCGTCCTGCTCTTCGGCATCCCCTGGGGAGTCGCCGTGGCCAACCGCGTGGCCCACTACGTGGAAGAACCGGCCACGTGACCCCGCCCGGGCGTCAGGGCGTCGACGTGCGCGTCTCGGTCCAGTCGACCAGCAGCCGGCGTTCGGCGAAGTACCAGTCGCCGTCCTGCTTGGCGAACTCGTCGAGGTAGCGGATGGAGGCGATCATCAGCGTGCGCCGCCCGGACTCGTCGACCCCGATGTGATGGGCCAGGCAGTAGCTCTCGCCTGTCGCCCGGTCGTCGCCGTCCATGGAAATGGTGCTCTGGCCGTTGAAGTGCGTGGTCGCCCGGTAGGTGTTGAGGTTGTCGAACACCGGGGCCAGGGACTCGCGCCCGTGCAGGGTCTGCGTCGGCTCGGCGGCCGTGGCGTCCATGAACACCAGGAAGCGGGTGTCCTCGGTGAACAGGCTCATCTGGCCCTTGGCGTCCCGCCGGTCCGCGCAGTGCGCGTAGGCGTCGACCAGCTCGCGGATGGCCAGCCGGTCGGCGGCTTCCCGGGGTGAGATCTCGGTGTGCGAGGCCATGACCTTGTCCCTTCACCACGCTATTTGACATGTGTATAAAATCACTCCCCATGGCAGAGTGCAACGTGCACCCGAGGAGGGCAGAGCACTGAGCGACCGGATCGATCCGCGCATCACCCGTACGACGCGGGCCTTCGAAGAGGCGATCATTGACCTCGCCGCCGAGCGGCCCGTCTCGCAGATCACGATCGGCGAGCTGGCCGACCGCGCCGGGGTCACCCGCGCGACGTTCTACAACCGCTACAGCTCCCCGCTGGACCTGCTCATCCAGGTGCTCCACGCCGACCTGGACCGCGGCCACCTGCTGGAGGCCGAGCGCCGCGCGCAGGGCGACTCCGCCCCCGAACTGCTGCGCCTGGCCACGTCGGAGGTGGCCGACCACGTCGAGCGGTACCTGCCGATATACCGGCACGCCCTCGACGACCCGGCGGACAGCGGCGTGTACGAGGCCCTCGTGCGCCACTTCAGCGACTACACGCTCGCCCTCATGGCCGACGGCCACCACCCGGGACTCCCCGAGGCCAACCGTCACGTGATCGCGCAGTTCATGGCGCGCGGCTTCGCGGGAGCCATCAGGGCATGGCTCGACGACCCGTCCGTCACGAAGGCCGACCTGGTCGACGCGGCCGTGGCCTGCGCTCCCGCCTGGTGGGCGGCCGACGGGAGCTGATCGACGACCGGCCCGGCTAGACGCCCGTGCTCGTGGGCATCTCTCCCTGGGTCGTGGTCACGTCGATCACCGTGAACGCGGCGCCCTGCGGATCGCTCAGGGCCGCGAACCGCCCGAAGGGACTGTCCATGGGGCCGAAGCGCACGATGCCGCCCAGCTCGGTGGCCTTGGCGACGGCTTCGTCGCAGTCGGGGACGGTGAAGTACACGTTGACGTACGACGGCACCTCGGGCGGGAACTCGTCGCCCATCGCCATCCGGCCCAGCACCGTCTCGTCGCCGACGTTGTACATCCGGTAGTCCATGCCGCCGCCGTCCATCTGCTTCTGCGCGTACGGGAAGACCGCCGCGAAGAACGCGTCCGCCTTCGCGGGTTCGCGGGTGAAGACCTCGGCCCAGGCGTAGGCGCCGGGCACGCCCGTGGCCTCGAAGCCCTCGTGGGCGCCGCCCTGCCAGACGCCGAAGACGGCGCCGCTGGGCTCACTGGCCAGGCACATCGTGCCGAAGTCGCCGACCTTCATCGGCTCCATGAGCACCTGCCCGCCGTTCTCGCGGATCTTCGCCGCGGTGGCCGCCGCGTCCGGTGACGCGAGGTACAGGCACCACTGCGACTGCCCCTCCGCTCCGGGCATCGGCGGTACGACGGCCGCGACCGCCTTGTCGTCGACGAAGGCCTGGGTGTAGTTGCCGTACTCCGACGACGCGTCGCCGAAGGTCCAGCCGAGGACCTCGCCGTAGAAGCGCTTGGCTCCCTCGACGTCGCTGAACATCGCGTCGGCCCAACAGGGCGTTCCCTCAGGTTGTACGGCCATGATCGCGGCCCTCTCCGATAGGTCGGGTTGTCCGAATTCTCACGCTAGTCACCCGGAGAGCAGGACGCGCGCCGAACGCCGCGGTCCGTTCCACACTGGACGCATGGCGGATACGACGACGATGCGCGCGTGGGCCGTGACCGAGCCGGGTCCCGTCGAGGGGGGTTCTCTCCAGCTCGTGGAGAAGCCGGTGCCCGTACCTGGGGATGACGAACTGCTCGTGCACGTGCGCGCGTGCGGGGTGTGCCGGACCGATCTGCATGTCACCGAGGGGGATCTGCCGGTGCACCGCCCGGAGGTGACTCCGGGGCACGAGGTCGTCGGGGTGGTGGCGGGACTCGGGGCCGGGGTGAGCGGGTTCGCGGTCGGTGACCGGGTGGGCGTCGCGTGGCTGCGCCGTACCGACGGCACGTGCGCGTACTGCCTGCGCGGGGCCGAGAATCTGTGCCCGCGCTCCGAGTACACCGGCTGGGACGCCGACGGCGGCTACGCGGAGTACACGACCGTACCGGCCGCGTTCGCCCATCGGCTCCCGGCCGGCCTCGACGATGTGGCCCTGGCGCCGCTGCTCTGCGCCGGCATCATCGGCTACCGCGCGCTGCGCCGGACCGCACTGCCGCAGGGCGGCCGCCTTGGTCTCTACGGCTTCGGGGGCAGCGCCCATCTGTGCGCCCAGGTGGCGCTCGCCGAGGGGGCCACCGTGCATGTGCTGACCCGGGGCAGGGCGGCGCAGCGGCTCGCGCTGGACCTGGGGGCGGCTTCGGCGCGCGACGCCTACGAATCTCCGCCGGAGCCGTTGGACAGCGCGATCCTGTTCGCGCCGGTCGGCGATCTCGTGCCGGTGGCGCTGCGAGCGCTCGACCGGGGCGGGGTCCTCGCGGTCGCCGGCATCCACCTCAGCGACACACCGCCCCTGGACTACGAGCACGAGCTGTTCTACGAGAAGGAGTTGCGCAGCGTCACCTCCAACACCCGTGCGGACGCGAGGGAGTTCCTCGATCTGGCCGCCCGGCACCACGTGCGCGCGACCACCCACACGTATCCGCTCGCGCGGGCCGCGGACGCGCTGACGGATCTGAAGGCCGGCCGTTTCGACGGGGCCGCGGTGCTGGTGAACGACCTCAACGGGTAGGCGGTGCGCAGGGGTTCGCGGGTGGACGACCTCAACAGGTCGGCGGCGCACGGAGGTTCGCGCAGGTGAGGCGCTCCAGCGCCCCGTGCGCCGGGGCACGGGAAGGATCTCTTCCTCTCCCCGCCTCGATCGGCGGTTTACACCCTCCCGGGCGTGAAGCCGCCCCCTGCGCGCGGTTACCGGTCCTGGGCAGGACTGTTTGGCTTGAACACCGACGACGCGCTCACCCCTGTTCACCTCCCGGGAGGGAAAGTGTCCACTCCGGAAAGCGCCCACGGACCCGCCACCGACGAACCCGACCCCACGGCACCCGGCAACGGTCAACAACCCACCAGCCTCAGCACCCTGGCGGCACGTCAGCTCGCCACGACCACCAAGTCCGAACCCCAGATGCAGGCCATCACCTCCCGATGGCTGCTGAAGATGCTGCCCTGGGTCGACGTGCGGGGCGGTGCCTACCGCGTCAACCGGCGGCTCCAGCTCAGCGTCGGCCGCGGCCGGGTGCAGTTCGAGCAGAACGGCGCCGACGACATCAAGGTCATCCCCGAGACCCTCACCGAACTGCCGGTGCTGCGCGGGTACTCCGACACGGAGGTCCTGAAGGAGGTCGCGGGCCGGTTCCGGGTCCGGGAGGTGCGGGCCGGCCAGATCCTCTTCGAGGCCGGACAGCCCGTCACCGAGGCCTACTTGGTCGCGCACGGCCGCTTCACCCGCTACACCGCCGGCAAGTACGACGAGGAGGAGATCCTCGGCGTCGTCACCGACGGCGACCAGATGGGGGACGAGGCGATAGGGCAGTCCGACCCGCTGTGGCTGAGTTCCGTGCGCGCCGAGACGGCGGGTGTCCTGCTCGTGCTGCCGTGGGACGTCGTGACCGAATTCACCGGCCGCGTACCGTCGTTGGCCGCACATCTGGAGGCGTACGCCGAGCGGCAGCGGCTACCGATGAACCGCAAGGGCGAGGCCGACGTCCCGGTGCAGGCCGGCCATGTGGGCGAGCCGACGCTGCCCGGCGGCTTCGTCGACTACGAACTCGCCCCGCGCGAGTACGAGTTGTCGCTCACCCAGACCGTGCTGCGGGTGCACACCAGGGTCGCCGACCTCTACAACGACCCGATGGACCAGACCCAGCAGCAACTGAGGCTCACCATCGAGGAGATCCGTGAGCGGCAGGAGTGGGAGCTGGTCAACAACCGGGAGTTCGGGCTGCTGCACAGCGTCGACTACACCCAGCGCATCAGCACCTTCACCGGCCCGCCGACCCCGGACGACCTGGACGAACTGCTCGCGATGCGGCGCAAGACGCGGCTCTTCCTCGCCCATCCGAAGGCGATCGCGGCCTTCTTCCGACAGTGCAACCGGCGTGGCCTGGTGCCCGGCACGGTGAACGTCGAGGGGCACGAGATCCCCGCCTGGCGCGGTGTCCCGTTCTTCCCGTGCGGCAAGATCCCGATCACCCCGCAGCACACCAGCAGCATCATCGCGCTGCGCACCGGGGAGGCCGACCAGGGTGTCATCGGGCTGTTCCAGACCGGTATCCCCGAGGAGTTCCAGCCCGGCCTGAACGTGCGCTTCATGGGCATCGACTCGGCCGCGATCATCCGCTACCTCGTCACCGCGTACTACTCGATGGCCATCCTGGTGCCCGACGCGGCGGGAATCCTGGAGAACGTCCAGATCGGCCGGACCGCCGAATGACGGCGTGGAGCACCTCATGACCACATCCCTTTCGCTGCCCGGTCCGCCGAACCTGGCCGGCGCCGTCCGAGCCCGGCGCACCGGGGCGATCCCCGGCCTCAAGTACCGACCCGCGGCGCCCGCCGACCCCGAGAAGGCCGCGGAGATCGACCGCAGGCTGGAGGCCTGGGCGCGCGAGCTCGATCTGTTCCCGGCCGCGTGGGACGGGGACTTCGCCGGCTTCCGGTTCGGCCGGGCCGTGGTGCTCCAGCACCCGGGGGCGCTCGACCTCGAACGCCTCACCGCCGCGGGCAAGTTGCTGCTCGCCGAGAACATCGTCGACAACTGCTACTGCGAGGAGGACGAGGACAAGGGCGGCTCGCACCGCGGCCTGGGCGGACGGCTGATCTTCGGACAGTCCGCGCTCGACCCCTTCCACTCCACCCCCGAATACGAGGAGGAGTGGCGGCACGGCGTACAGGCGGACGGCCCGCTGCGCTCGTACCACTTCGCGCTCAAGGACTACGCCCTCCTCGCCACCCCCAGCCAGACCGACCGGTTCGTGCACGACATCGCCCGGCTCCACCTCGGCTACCTCGCCGAGGCCGCGTGGGCGGAGATCCGGTACAAGCCGCGTGTCTGGGAGTACCTGGTGATGCGGCAGTTCAACAACTTCCGCCCCTGTCTGTCGATCGTCGACGCGATCGACGGCTACGAACTGCCCGAACAGGTCTACGCCCGTCCCGAGATCCAGCGGGTCACGGCCCTGGCCTGCAACGCCACCACGATCGTGAACGACCTCTACTCCTTCACCAAGGAGCTGTCCGACCCGGATCACCTCAACCTGCCCCAGGTCGTCGCCGCCAACGACCGGCGCGGGCTGAAGGCGGCCTATCTGAAGTCCGTCGAGATCCACAACCGGATCACGGACGCCTTCGAGGAGGAGTCCGCGCTGCTGTCCGCCGCATCGCCCCTCGTCGAGCGCTACACCCAGGGCCTCGCCGCCTGGGTGGCCGGCAACCACGAGTGGCACGCCACCAACAGCCACCGGTACCACCTGCCCAACTACTGGTAGCAGAACAGCCCCTGACATCTCGTCAGACGTACGACGCTAGGAGTCACCGTTGACCACAGCCGACGCCGGCCGCACCACAGCCCCGGTGCCGACCCAGTCCACGTACCAGAACCGTGTCGCGGAGTACTGGAACGCCGAAGAGAACCCGGTCAACCTCGACCTCGGACAGATCGACGACCTGTACCACCACCACTACGGAATCGGCGGGGCCGACGAGTCCGTGCTCGACGAGCCCGACCCCGTCCGGCGCCGGGAGCGGCTCACCGCGGAACTGCATCGTCTGGAGCACGCGCAGGCCGAGCTCCTCGCTTCCCATCTCGGCCAACTCACCCCGGAAGACCGGGTGTTCGATGCGGGCTGCGGGCGCGGCGGGGGCAGTGTCGTGGCGCATCTGGGGTACGGCTGCCGGGCGGACGGGGTCACGATCTCCGCCAAGCAGGCCGAGTTCGCCAACGCGCAGGCACGCAAGCGGGGCATCGACGGCAAGGTGCGCTACCACCATCGCGACATGCTCGACACCGGCTTCCCGACAGGGGAGTTCGCCGCGTCCTGGAACAACGAGTCCACGATGTATGTGGAGTTGGACCTGCTGTTCGCCGAGCACGCCCGGCTGCTGCGCCGGGGCGGACGCTATGTGGTGATCACCGGCTGCTACAACGACACGTACGGCCGGGCCTCGCGCGAGGTGTCCCTCATCAACGCCCACTACATCTGCGACATCCACCCCAGGTCGGAGTACTTCCGGGCGATGGCCCGCAACCGGCTGGTGCCGGTCCATGTCCAGGACCTCACCGAGGACACGATCCCCTACTGGGCGCTGCGCAAGCAGGCCGACCATCTGGTGACGGGGATCGAGGACACCTTTCTGGACGCCTACCGCAACCGCAGTTTCCAGTATCTGCTGATCGCGGCCGACCGGGTCTGAGTCTCAGCGCCCGGCGATCCTGGAGGCCGCCTCCGGGAGGCCGGGCACCGGATCGAGCAGGTCCAGCGTGCCGTGCGCCCGCAGCAGGCGCACGGTGCGCGGAGCGCACACCACAGCGAACCCCGCCTCGTGCTCCCGCACCCGGCGCCGGAAACGCAGCACCAGGTTGAGGCCGGTGGAGTCGATGAACGTGGTGCGGCGCAGATCGACGACGTAGGCGGGCGCGCGCAGCGCCACCACCGAGTCGAGCCACTCGCGCAGCGGGGTAGCGGTCGCGAGGTCGACGTCGCCGTGCAGATCGACGACCAGCAGGCCGTCCCGCGTGCCCAGCAGGGCGTGTTCGCCGGGTGCGGGCCAGGCCGGGGTGGGCACAGGCTCCGGGCCGTTCTCGTACCGCAGGGCGTTCTCGGGCAACAGGCCGTTCTCGTGCAAGGTGTTCCGTCCCCGTTCCGTGCCTTCCGCGCGCGGGCGCGCGATCCGGCGCGGGTCCGTGCGGCGGCTTCGACATCCCCGCACCGCACGAGCCCGCGCCGGAACTCCCCCCGAGCGGCTCCCCCTTGAACCGTGGGTACCTACTGTTCTACCTTCGCCACATGGTCGGGGCATCAACGCCCGCTCATCAGCGACACAACGAGCGGGCAGCAGTTGGGCCAGGTGATCCGGAATGCGTCCGCACCTCGCCCTGATCGAGGACGAACCCGATTTCGCACTGATGTGCCGTTCCTATCTGGAACGCGAGGGATTCACCGTCACCTGGGCCATGGACGCCCGCGCCGGAAAGTCCGTCCTCCACGAGAGCCGTGTCGATCTCGCCGTCCTCGATCTCGGCCTGCCGGACGGCAGCGGCCTGGAACTCCTCCGGGCCCTGAGGCCCACCAGCCGCCTCCCGGTCATCGTGATCACCGGGCGGGGCGCGGAGGCCGACCGCGTGGCAGGCCTGGAGATCGGCGCCGACGACTACCTGGTCAAGCCGTTCTCGCAACGGGAGTTGGTGGCCCGGATCCGGGCCGTACTGCGCAGATCGCAACCGCCGGAGGTCCCGGCCGTGTTCCAGATCGGCTCGCTGCGGATCGACACGGCGGCCCGCCAGGCGTCCGCCGACGGCGTCTTCCTGACGCTACGGCCCAAGGAGTACGCCCTGTTGGAGATGCTCGGGGAGGCGCCCGGCCGGGTGTTCTCCACGGAGCAGGTACTGGAGCGGAGCTGGGGTGCCTCCTGGCAGCAGCCGGCGACCGTGATCGAGCATGTGTACCGCCTGCGCGGCAAGCTCGCGGCACTCCCCACGCCCGCACCCCGGATCACCACGGTCCGTGGCTACGGCTACCGCCTCGACCCCTGAGAGCCGCCATGCCGCCCCCCGCCACCCCGGACTTCCGGCGTCTCTTCGACTCGGCGTTGTCCCCGCTGCTGGTGCTCAGCCCCGACTTCACCATCGTCGAGGTCAACCGCGCGTACCTCGCCGCCACCCGTACGGGCCGCGAGATTGTCGGGCAGCGGATCTTCGACGTGTTCCCCGACAACCCGGACGATCCGTCGGCCGACGGCGTCGCCAATCTGCGCCGCTCGCTGGAGTCGGTGGTGGCGACGGGCCGCAAGGACACGATGGCCCTGCAGCGCTACGACATTCCCGGCGGCGAGGCGGGCACCTTCGACGAGCGGTACTGGAGTCCCGTCAACTCCCCCGTCCTGGACACCGACGGACGCGTCACGCACATCATCCACCGGGTAGAGGACGTCACGGACTTCGTCCATCTGCGCCGGGTCGGCCGGGAGCAGGAACGTGCCGCGGCGGAGGCGCAGATGCGGGCGGAGGGCATGGAGATCGACCTCTTCGTCCGGGCCCGGGAGATCCGCGAGGTCAACGAGCAGCTGAGCCGCGCCAACGCCGAACTGGACGCGGCCGGGCGGCAGTTGAGGGAGGAGCAGCGGGCCAAGGACCGTTTCATCGCGACGCTCTCGCACGAGCTGCGCAACCCGCTCGCCGCCGCCACCGCGGCCGTGGAACTGCTCTCACTCGATCTGCCGGACGGCGGCCGTCCCGCACTGTCCGTCCTGGAACGGCAGTTGGGCACGCTCGTGCGGATGAGCAACGATCTCCTGGACGGCACGCGGGCGTTGACCGGCCGCCTGGAACTGGTAACCGAGCGGGTCGACGTGCGGTCCGTGGTCGCGAGCGCGTGCGCCGACATCCGCAACCTGTTCGGACACGAGGAACGCACGCTCCAACTCACCTTGCCCGACACACCCGTTGTCGTCGACGGGGACCGGCTGCGGCTCGCCCAGGTGCTGACGAACCTGCTGTCCAACGCCCTCAAGTACACCCCACCCGGCGGACGTACCGAGGTCCATCTCGCGATCGACGAGGGGCAGGCCCGGCTCACCGTCCAGGACGACGGCATCGGTTTCGAACCCGCCCGGGCCGAGGACCTGTTCGGCGTGTTCACCCGCGTGGCCCCGGCAGGTCCCAACACACCCGAGGGCCTCGGTCTGGGCCTCGCGGTCGCGCGGACGGTCGTCGAACTGCACGGCGGCCGGATCAGCGCGCGGAGTGAAGGCCCCGGCAAGGGAGCGGAGTTCACCGTGCTGCTGCCGCAGGCCGACGAGGAGGCTCCGGAGCCGCCACGGCCGTCCGCGCTCCCTCGTCCCCGGCGCCAACTGGCCATCCTGATCGTGGAGGACAACACCGACCTGGCCGCGACATACCGCACCCTGTTGGAGCGGCAGGGTCACCACGTCACCGTCGTCCACACCGGCGCGGACGCGCTCACCGCGACGGGGTCCGACGTCTTCGACGTGGTGCTGTGCGACCTGGGCCTGCCCGACACCGACGGGTACACGGTGGCCCGTACGGTCGGTGCCCGCCCGCACGGCACCCGGCCGCGTCTGATCGCGGTCTCCGGGTTCAGTCAGGGCACCGACCGCTCGCTGTCCCGGGCGGCCGGCTTCGACGCCCATCTCGCCAAGCCGCTCCCGCTGACCGATCTGCTGGAGTTCCTGGAGAGTCCCGAGTAGTCGGGTGTCTTCCTCCTTCCGTCCGGCTGTGCTTGCCTGAGGGGCCGTTTTCCGGTGCCCGGGACGGGAGTTGGCGTATGCGGAAGCCGTGGATCGTGGGTATGGCGCTGGCCGCGGTGCTGCTCGGCGCGTGCACGGACCCGTCGTCCGGGCCCGAGGCCGCCCCGCCCACCCCGTCCGTGCCCACCACCACGGAACGACGGGCGCCGGCCTCGCCGAGCAGTGCCCCGGTGGTGAAGTCGGCGCCCCGGGTGCTGTATCTCGGGGACTCCCTCGCGATGGAGAGCCAGAACGTGCTCGGGCGGGAACTACGCGGCGAGTTGGACGCGACGTACACGAGCGCCCCGTACTCGGGGACCACGCCGTGCGACTACCTGGAGGGCACCAAGGAAGGTTCGCTGGTCCCGGACGGGGACAAGGCGGCCGTGCTGGTGCGTGCGCTGCACCCGGACTTCGTGGTGCTGCAGTTCTGGGGCAACGCCTGGGGCTACACGCCCTGCATGGACGGGATCACCTACGCCGCCGACCGGGAGACGTACTTCAAGCGGTACGAGGCCGACATCAGGAAGCTCACCGCGCAGATCGCGAGCGCCGGAGGCGCCCAACGGCCCACGATCGTCTGGGTGTTGCAGGGGCCCGATCCGATGACGCCCGAGCGCGTCCGGAACGTGAACGCGCTCTACGAGTCGCAGGCCAGGTCCGCGGGCGACATCGTCGCCGACGCCGGCAGGACCGTCAGCCCGGCCGGCGCCCGCTACACCTGGACCCAGTACCTGCCCTGCACCGCCTACGAACGCGCCCACCCCGACTACTGCACCCAGCCGGACAACGACCGCACCGCCCTGCACCTCGACAAGGACTACCTGCACTTCTGCCTGGTGCCGACGACGTCAACGCCGAGGCCGTGTCCGGTGCACTCCCCCGGCATCCTGCGGATCGCCCGGGAGATCACTCGGGTGATCGGCGCCCAAGCTCGGTCTCGATCAGGCGGTTGAGGTGACGGCGGGCGTCCTGGGTGCTCAACGGGGGTGCCTGGCGCAGGCGTTGCAGGGCTAGGCCGTCGGCGAGGGCGGCGAAGCGGACGGTGAAGCCGTCGAGGTCGTCGGCGTCGAACTCGCCGTCGGTGACGCCCCGTTGGGCCAGTGCGCGGATCTGCTGGTGCCAGGTCTCGTAGCGATGGGCCTGTCCGCCGCTGAAGGCCTCGTCGGTGCCCTGTTCGCCGGCGTTCCAGTAGTCGAACCACATGCGCCAGTGCCGGTCGGTGTCCTCGGTGAACAGCGCGTCGACGAGCAGCCGCAGCGCCTCGGCCCCGCTGGTCGCCTGCTCGGCCGCCTCGCTCAACTCGGCGTAGTAGCGCTCGATATGGAGGACCATCGCCTCGGAGAGGATCTCCTGCACGCTGCCGAAGTGGTAGGTGACTGTGCCGACGGAGACCCCGGCGGCGGCTGCCACGTCCCGGACGCCGACCGAGGCGTAGCCGCGTTCCGCTATCAACGGGACGGCCGCCTCGACGATGAGCCGCCGGCGCACCTCGGTGGGCTGCCGGGTGCGGTCGGCGGCGGCGACAGCACGGCGCGGGGACTTGGCGACCGGCTGGGGCTGCTTGGCAGCTGTCATCCCGACGTCCTCGGGGTGGTGCGGTGCCATGCTCGCTCGGCCACTGTCTCTCCGTTCGCCCGTGCTTCGACCCGACTGTCCATGACGAAGTCCGCGGCCGTGGCGCGCAGCTCCGTCCGCGCCATGATCTCAGCGTCGTAGCCGTCCCCGCGGCGCAACCGGATCCGCCACTCCGACACGGCGCTCGCGGACCGCGGGTCGTCGCCGCGGATGCGGTACGTCTCCCGCGCGCTCTCCTCGTAGCGCAGCCCGTCCGGATACGTCCGCGATCCCCCGTAGTTGGGGTCGACCTCCAGCGTCCACTCGCCCTTGGCGACGTCGTGCGTGACCAGTCGCTCGGGGGTCGGCTCGGCGGGCCGGTCGTAGGTCACGTCCAGCGGTACGGCCTGTTCGGGCTCCTCGAAACGGATCGGCGGCTCATCTCCCGCTTCGCGCACGGGCAGTTGTACGGCGCTCTCGGCCGGGACGACCCGCAACTCGCCGCGCTCGCCGTGCGGCCAGACCCACGGCCAGTAGGTGTCGGAGACGGCGAGCCGGATGCGGTGGCCGGGCGGGACGGCGTAGCCGATGCCGGTCAGCTCGAACTCGACGTCCTCGTAGGTCCCCGGTGTCCACTCGACTACCCGGTCACGGCCGTGCCTGCTCAGCAGGTTGAGCACACCACGGGTGACAAGCGTGGACGAGCCGTCCGGCGCCACGTCGCACAGCCGGGCGATGACATGGGCGCGCGGGGCGCTGCTGTCGAGGCGGAGCCTGACGCGCGGGCGGCCGAGGATCTCGACGCGTTCGGTGAGCGGCTCGGAGTCGAAGCAGACCGAACGGCCGTCCTCCTCGCGCTGGTCCGGCGGCAGGTCGCTCGCGTTGCCGAAGGGGAAGAAGCGTCCGGCGTCGAGGCCGGTGTGCTGCGGGGAGCGTACGAGGACGGGCTCCGCGCTCGCGCCGAGGGGGCGTGAGTCCCAACTGGCCTTCGGGCTCGGCCACTTGGCGTCACCCACCCAACGGCCGGGCAGCACGTCGTACGACGTCGCCGGCGGGACCGGGTCGGTGATCCAGGCCCTCAGCAGGGGCTCCGCCATGGCTCCCGTGTCGATGCCCTTGAGGTGCTGGTCCCACCAGCGCAGGGTCTCCTGGAGGAAGCCGATCGCCGGGCCGGGCGGCAGGCCGCGGTCGGGGTACTGGTGCGACCACGGGCCGACGATGCCCCGGACGCGGTCCTCGGGCAGGTGCTCGACGAGCCGCAACACGGCGTCGCGGTACGGGTCGTTCCAGCCGCCGACCGCGAGGACGGCCGCGTCGATGGCGGTGTAGTCCTCGCAGACGCTGCCGTGCTTCCAGTAGTCGTCGCGCTGTTGGTGTTCGAGCCAGGTGTGGAGGAAGGGTTCGAGGGCGTCGAGGCGTTCGCGCCACATCGGCACCCAGCGGTCCGCACCGACGCTCGCCGGGTCCGGCGGGCGGGACGCGAAGGCGAGCATGGTGCCCGCCCAGGCGAGCATGTCGATGCCGAGGACGGCGCCGCCCGTGTAGTGGACGTCGTTGTCGTAGCGGTCGTCGGTCGAGCAGACGGTGACGATTGCCTTGAGGGGTTCGGGGGCGAGAGCGGCGATCTGGAGGGAGTTGAAGCCTCCCCAGGAGATGCCGAACATGCCGACCTTGCCGGTGCACCAGGGTTGTGCGGCAAGCCAGTTGACGACGCCGACGCCGTCCGCGAGTTCCTGCGCGTCGTACTCGTCGCCGGGCAGGCCCTCGCTGTCCCCGTGCCCCCGGATGTCGACACGGACTGAGGCGTAGCCGTGTCCGGCGTACCAGGGGTGGCGCTGGGCGTCGCGGGGCGCGGTCCAGTCGCTCTTGCGGTACGGGAGGTATTCGAGCAGCGCGGGCACGGGTTCCGACTCGGCGTCATCGGGCCGCCAGATGCGGGCGTGGAGCCGGGTCCTTCCGTCCCGGGTGGGGATCCAGACGTCCTCGCGGACGACCCGGCGCTCGAACTGCTCGCGGTACTTCACAAAGCTCCTTCCGCCACAGGGGCGTTGAGGGGGCGCCAGCGACGGACGCGGTGGCCGTCGTCGCCGTGGTCGGTCCAGATGTCGTCCCCGTCCGCCGCGTCGGCCCAGTCGGCGGTGTCGTCGACGTAGGGCCGCGCGTCGGGGTCGGGTTCGAGGGCTGCGGCCATGAGTTGGCGGGTGTAGGGGTGTTGGGGGTCGGCGAAGACGGTCTCCGTCGGGCCCTCCTCGACGACGACTCCGTGGCGCAGTACGACGACCCGGTCCGCGATGCCCCGTACGACGGCCAGGTCGTGGCTGATGAACAGGCAGGCCAGGTCGCGTTCGCGGCGCAGGTCGTCGAGGAGCCGCAGGACGTCGGCCTGGACGGAGACGTCGAGGGCGGTGGTGATCTCGTCGGCGATGAGGACGTCCGGCTCGCCCGCCAACGCCCTTGCGATGCCTATGCGTTGGCGCTGACCACCGGAGAGCTGCGCGGGCAGGCGGTCGGCGAGGGCCGGGTCGAGGCGTACGTCGGCGATGAGCTGGCGGGCCCGCTCGGTCGCCGCCGTGCGGTCGGTCACCGTACCGAAGAAGCGCAGGGGGTGACGGACCGCGTCGCCCACGGAGCGGCGCGGGTTGAGCGAGGTGTCGGCGTTCTGGAAGACGAGCTGTACCCGGCGCCGCAGGGACAGCGGTCGTTGCTGTGCCGGGCGGGCCAGGTCGCCGTCCGCGTGTTTCATCGCGCCGCCGGACGGGGTGCGCAGTCCGGCCAGGGTCCACGCGAGGGTGGACTTGCCGCTGCCCGACTCGCCCACCAGCGCGAGGACTTCGCCGCGCCGGACGTCGAAGGAGACGCCGTGGACGGCGCGGGTGCTGCCGTAGTCGATGGTGACGTCCTGCGCGGAGACGGCCACGGGGGCGTCGGCGGAGACCTCCGCCCGGGGCCTGAGCTCGCGCTCCCCCGCCTCGCCGACGACGGCGAGCCCGGCGTCGTCGAGGCGCGGCACGCTCGCCAACAGGCGCTTGGTGTACGGGTCTTGGGGCTGCGCGAACAGCTGCCTGGTGACCGCCGATTCCACCACCCGGCCGGACCGCAGGACGGTCACCTCGTCGGCCATGTGCGCGACGACTCCGAGGTCATGGCTCACGAGGACGGCGGCGAGGCCGAGTTCGTCGCTCAGGGCGGCGATCAGGTCGAGGACGCTGCGCTGGGTGATGACGTCCAGGCCGGTGGTCGGCTCGTCGAGGACCAGGACCTTGGGGCGGGCCGCGATGGCCATGGCGATGGCGACGCGCTGCTGCTGGCCACCGGACAGCTCGTGCGGGTAGCGGCGGGCCAACTCCGCCGGGCGCGGCAGCCGGACCTGTTCGAGGAGGTCGACGACGGGCACGTCACCGCCCGCCTCGGCGATCTGCCGTCCGATGCGCATGGAGGGGGTCAGGGCGTGGCCGGCGTTCTGGCCGACCATGGCGACCGTTCCGCCGCGCAGTCGTCGCAACTCCCGTGCGGGCAGGGCGAATACGTCCGCTCCGGACACCTCGACCTGGCCACCGGTGATCCGGGAGCCGTGGCGCAGATGCCCGAGCAGGGTCGCGGCGATGGTCGACTTGCCGCTGCCGGACTCGCCGACGAGGGCGTGGGTCTGGCCCTCGGCGACGTCCAGCGACACCTCGTGTACGACGGGGACGTCCTGGCCACCCGAACGGTAGGCCACGGAAAGGGAGTTGACGGACACGATCGAGGTCATCAGGAGCCCTCCCTGATCCGGTCGACGCCCCACGCCTTGGACAGGCCGTCGGCCGCGAGGTTGAGCCCGACCACGAGGGTGGCCAGGGCGATGATGGGGGCAAGGCTGGCCATCGGGACGACGGTGATGGCGGTGCGGTTCTCGGCGACCATCAGGCCCCAGTCAGGAGTGGGCGGGTCGGCGCCGAAGCCGAGGAAGGACAGCGAGGAGATCAGCAGCACGACCCAGGAGGCCCGCATCGCGAACTCCACACACACCACGTCGGTGATGTTCGGCAGGATCTCCCGGCGCAGGATCGACCAGGTGCTCTCGCCGCGGGCGCGGGCCGCGGTCACGTAGTCGGCGGGGACCACCGCGAGGGCGGCGCCGCGCACGACGCGGACGACCTGCGGGACGTAGACGACCGCGACGGCGAGGACGATGACCGCCGGGCCGGTGCCGAGCGCGGTCACGACGACGAGCAGGGCCAGGACGGCGGGGATGGACAGGATCGCGTCCAGGACCCGGCCCAGTACGTCGTCGAACCAGCCGCCGCGCAGGGCCGCCGCGCATCCGATGACCGTGCCGAGGGCGACGGTGATCAGGGTCGCGGTGACGGAGATGCCGAGCGCGTACCGGCCGCCGTAGAGGACGCGGGTGAGGACGTCCCGGCCGTATTGGTCGGTGCCGGCCCAGTGGCTCCAACTCGACCCGAGGAGGGCGTGGTCGGCGTCGTTGGCGATGGGGTCGTAGGAGGTGAGGAGGGGGGCGAGCAGGGCGATCAGGACGTGTACGGCGACGATCGCGAGGCCGATGACGGCGGTGCGGGAGCTGGTCAGGGTGCGCCAGGCGCGGACGGTGCGGGCGCCTCGTACGGTCGTCTGCGGGACGGTGTCGAGCGTGGTCATCGGGTCCTCCCTCGGGTGCGGAGCCTGGGGTTCAGGGCCATGGTGGCCAGGTCGGCCGCGAGGTTGCAGACGACGTAGACGACCGCGCTGATGAGGGCGATGGCCTGGATGGTGGGCAGGTCGCGGTTCTGCACGGAGGAGAGCATCAGCTTGCCGATGCCCGGGTAGTTGAAGACGTTCTCGACCACCGCGACCCCGCCGACCAGCCAGGCGACGTTGAGCGCGATGACGTGCAGCGTGGGCAACAGGGCGCTCGGCAGGGCGTGTCGGGTGACGACCCGCCAGGTGGAGAGGCCCTTGAGGCGGGCGGTGGTGACGTACTCGGTGGCCATCACGTCGATGACCGAGGTGCGGGCCATGCGGACGATGTACGCGGCCATCACCACGGCGAGGGCGAGCGCGGGAAGCCATACGGCGGGCAGGAGTTGGGAGACGGTGGCGTCGGGGCCGTAGAGGACGACCGCCGGGAACCACGGGAGGGCGACCGAGAAGCACAGGACGAGGACGGTGGCCACGACGAACTCGGGGACGCTCATGCCGACGAGGCTGACGGTGGAGATGACGTGGTCGGGCCAGCGGTCGCGGTAGAGGCCCGCGAGGATGCCGAGGACGATCGAGCCGGTGACCGCGAAGAGGACCGTGACGACGGCGATCAGCGCGGAGTTGCCGAGATACATGGACACTTCGCCGCCGACGGCCTTGCCGGAGACGAGGGAGGTGCCGAAGTCGCCGTGCAGGGCGCCCCAGACCCAGTCCCAGTACCGCTCCCAGGCCGGCCGGTCGAGCTTCAGCTTCTCGCGCAGGGCCGCCACCGCGTCCGGGGTCGCGTCCTTGCCGAGGATCTGGGTGGCGACGTCGCCGGGCAGGGCCTGGACGGCCAGGAAGACGAGGATGGAGGACAGGAAGAGAGTGCCGACTGCCGCCGCGATACGGCGGGTTATGAAGGAGAGCATCGTCAGGCTCCCTTCAGGCCGATGGACAGGTAGTCGAACTCGAAGCCGTGCTCGGCGTATCCGCGTACCTTGCGGGAGATGCCGACAAGTCGGTCGGCGAACATCGGGGTCATTGCCCCGCCTCTCTCGATCACCAACGTCTGCGCCTCGCCGTAGAGTTCGCGCCGCTTGGTGTCGTCGATCTCGGCGCGGGCCCTGTCGAGCACCGCGTCGAATTCCTTGTCGGACCAGGCGGTCTCGTTGTAGGAGGAGCCGCTGCGGAAGATCTGGGTGAAGAGCTGGTCGACGGGCCGGCCGGTGAACCAATAGGTCGCCATCAGCGGCTTCTTCATCCAGATCTGCGTGTAATACGAGTCCGCGGAGGCCGTCTTGACCTTGATCCGGATACCGGCGCGCTTCGCCGAGTCCTGGTAGGCGAGAGCCATCGGCGTGAACAGCGGGTCGTAGGACGAGGTGTAGAGGTCCATCGCCAGGCCCTCGTGGCCCGCCTGCTTCAGCAGGTACTTCGCCTTCTCCGGGTCGTGCTTGGGGTGCGCGGAGATGTACGCGGGGTCGCTCGGCGGTACGGGGTTGTCCCAGCCGGCGGTGCCCGCGCCCTGGAGGGCGACCTTCACCACGTGCTCCGGGTCGTAGGCGAGCTTCATCGCCTGGCGGACGCGGACGTCGGTGAAGGGCTTCTCGGTGGTGAGCATCGGGAGGACGTACCACTGGGCGTTCTTCACACGGGCGATGGTGGCCCGGTCGGAGGCGGCGACCACGCGGGCGGTCGCGAAGTCGAGGTTGGTCTGCGAGAGCAGGTCAACCTGCCCTGCCAGCAGGGCGTTTGAGCGGGCCGACATGTCGGCGACCGAGTAGAAGGCGACGGCGTCGAGTACGGGGCGGCCCCCGAAGTGGTCCTTGTACGCGGTGACGCGGCCGGGTCCGGCCGGTGCGAACGACTCCAGCTTGAAGGGGCCGGTGCCGATGCCGGTGCGGCCGATGGACTTCGCACTGCCGTCGGGGATGACGTAGCAGTTGTAGTGCGTCAGCAGGCTCGGGAACTCGGCGTTCGGCGACTTCAGTGGCACGACGAGGGTGTGGGCGTCGGGCGTGCCCAGCTTCTCGGGGTCGATGAGCGGGGCGAGGACCGCGGCCTGCGGGGACGCCGTCGCCTTGTCGAGGATGTGGCGCAGCGTGTAGGCGGCGTCGGCGGAGGTGAAGGCGCGGCCGTTGTGGAAGGCGACGCCCTTGCGGAGGCGGAAGGTCCAGGTGCGGGCCTTGGCGTCGGTCTCCCAGGACTCGGCGAGGTCGGGGGCCAGCTCACCGTTCGCGGCGACGCGGACGAGCCGGTTGTAGAGGGCTCCCAGGTACTCGTACGCCGACAGGGAGCTGGCCGGGTCGAGGGTCTCGGCGTCGGAGGCGGGCGGCCGGGCGATGCGCAGGGTGCCGCCGCGGTCGGGGGCGCCCTTCTCCGCGGCGGCCGGCAGGACGGGGGCGGCCTGTGCCCCACTGCAGCCGGTCAGCAGCCAGGACCCGCCGAGCGCGGCGGCCGAGGCGACGCCCGCGGCGAGCACCGACCGGCGGCCCGGGTGGTGGATGTCGGACATGTACCGACCGTCCTTGTCGCTATTCGTTCAGCCGAACGATTGAGTGAAGTTGGTGAACGATAACGAGGGGATGGTTTCCCGCCAACCCTTTGGGCCCGGAAATTAACGTCCGAAACGCACTGGTTACGCGGAGGGGGCGCGCCGGCGTCCCGGCGACGGGCCGCGCGGCGGCTCCGGGGACGGCCGCTCAGCCGGTGGTCTCGCGGGCCCAGGGCAGCAGCGCCCGCTCCGCGAGGACGACGACGTAGAAGAGCAGCACGCTCATCGCGCTGAGCAGGGCCATCGCGGCGAACGCGAGAGGCGTGTCGGCGTTGCCGCCGGAGGCCACGATGACGTAGCCGAGGCCCTGGTCACCGCCCGCGAACTCGCCGACGACCGCGCCGACGACGGCCAGGGTGACGCCCAGGCGCAGGCCGGTGAAGACCTGGGGCAGGGCCCAGGGGATGCGGAGCTTGCGGTAGGTCTGCCAGCGGGACGCGGTGAGGGAGTGGGCCAGTTCGGTCAGCTCCAGGGGGACCGAGGTCAGCCCGGCCATGGTCGACACCACGACGGGGAACCAGGCGAGCAGGGCCACCATGAACACCTTGGGGGCGGTCCCGAAGCCGAGCCAGACCACGAGGAGCGGTGCCACCGCGATCTTGGGTACGGCATTGACGGCGACCAGGAGCGGCATGACCGCGCGTTCCACGCCACGGGACGCGGTGAGCAGGACGGCGGTCGCGAGTCCCGCGCCCACGGCCAGGCCGAAGCCGACGGCCGTCTCGGTGAACGTCTGCCAGGTCTGCCGGAGCAGATAGCCGGGCAGCCGGTCGAAGGCGCGGACGACGTCGGGCGGTGACGGCAGCAGGAACGGCCGGATACCGAAGGCGACGGTCGCCAGCCACCACCCGGCCAGCGCGCACACCGCCGCCAGGACCGGCGGCCCCGCCGCCAGAACGCGTCTCACGCGGAGGGCCTGCGGCCGATGGTCGAGTAGGTGAAGTGGCCGCGTACCAGCAGCCGGGGATCGGCCACCAGCCGGTCCAGCTCGTCGAGTTGGGCCTCCGTCATGCCGGCCGCCAGGAAGTCCTCCCTCGCCTGCGCGATGTTCGCGCCGATCAGCAGCGCGCCGGCGGTGCCGCCCGGCCAGGACCGGGCCTGGATCACGGTGTCCACGTCGGCCAGGCCCGCCGCGAGCATGGCGGCGGGCACCCGGCCCGCCCAGGTGGGGTCGTTGCCGTGGGCGGGCAGGACGCGTTCGACGAGCAACTCGTGGTAGCGGTCGACCAGTTGGGCCGCCTCGGGGGTCGGGGCAGCCAGCACCAGCTTGCGGAAGGTCGTCTCGAAGTCCTCCACCACCAGCGCGCCACCGGGTGCGAGCGCCGCCGCGAGCCTACGGAGAATGGCCTCCCGTCCGGGCAGGTGCAGCAGCACCAGCCGGGCGTGGATCACGTCCCAGGGTCCGTCCGGCACCGGTTCGCTCTCCAGGTCGTGCACCAGCACGTCGTACGGCGGACTCGGCGGCAGATGACGGGTGTTGACGTCGGTGGCCAGCACCCGCCCGGTCGGCCCCGTCGCGCGGGCGAGCCAGGCGGCGATGCTGCCGCCTCCCGCACCGGTCTCCAGACAGCGCCGGCCGGTCAGGTCGCCGAGGGACGACAGCCGAGAGATGGTGAACTCGTCGAGGATCGCGGGGAGTTGACCGTGCCGGTCGACGGCCTCCGGGTGGTCGTTGTCGAAGACGTACGGGAGCGGGGTCTCCAAGTCCGTCAACTTCCCTTCATGGCAGCGAAGTCGACGACGTCCTGCGGGGTCATCCCCGGCTGGATGACACCGGCGTTCTGCAGGCTGGTGATGGCACGCCGCATCCGCGCCTCGGTGATCGTGCCGATGGACGACTCGCCCTCGGCCGTCACGGACGGCGTCATCAGCTTGATCTCCGCGGTCGCGGCCGTGGCGTCCGTCTCCGGGTGCTTGGCGTGCAGCAACTTCCCGGCCTCGTCGGGGTGTTGGATCGTGTACTTCAGCCCTTTGAGCAAGGCGGTGCGGAAGCGCTTGACCAGGTCCGGTTTCTTCGCGGCGATGGAGGCCGTGGTGACGGTGGCGTTGCCGTAGAGGTCGGGCAGGTAGGTGCTGTAGGGAAACACCACGACGTGCTTCGACCTGGCCTGCACGGTGGCCTTCTCGATGGTGGGCCTGCCGATCAGGAACGTGCTGAGCGCGTCGGCCTTTCCGCTCGCGAGGGCCGGGCCCAACTGGACGGGCTGGACCGCGATCCAGTGGATTCCGGCGGAGTCGATGCCGGCGAGCTTGGCGTAGCCGGGAAAGAGCAGCTGGTTCACGGAGTTGGCGGCGGCCGCGATCCGCTTGCCCTTGAGGTCCTTGGGGGTGGTGATGCCCGAGCCCTGCATCGCCACGATGGAGACGAGGGTCCGCTGATGGATGGCGAGTACGGCGCGGAAGTCGCGGTAGGCCGTGGAGTTCTTGGCCCCCGCGGAGATCGTCGCGCCTGTGAAGTCCAAACTCGTGAACTGCGCGTTTCCGGAGGCGAGGGCCTTGAGGTTCTCGCCGGTGGCCTTTCCGAGTTCGATCTGTACGTCGATTCCCGCCTGCCGGAAATAGCCCTTCTGCTCGGCCACCCAGGCGAAGGCGTCCCGTCCCGCCGCGCCGAAGGCGGTGACGTAGGTGATGTGATCCTTGGCCGGACTCTGGCTCTTGGAGGAGGAGTTGGAGTCACAGGCGGCGGCCAGCAACGTGACCGCCGTACAGAACACCGTCGCCGTGCGGTATGAGCGGATCATGCGACCTCCCCTGACGGGGGAATGGGTGGGGGGACGGCGGCACTTGAGGGGGCTTTATCGCCGGGGTCGCGATCCGGAAAATCGTACGCGCGCATGCCACAATCCAGCAGAGCGATTTTCGGTACTCCGCGCACGGCGGCCGACGGGAGTCGACGCGTGATCCAACTACGGGGTGTGTCCAAGGAGTTCGCGCACCGGCGGGGCTCCGTCGAAGCGCTTCACGGCATCGATCTGGAGGCCGCCGACGGCGAGTTCGTGGCGGTCGTCGGGCGGTCCGGTTGCGGGAAGTCGACGTTGCTGCGGCTGATCGCGGGGCTGGTGCCGCCCACGCGGGGCGAGGTCCTGATGCGCGGCCGGGCCGTCACCGGTCCGCGCCCCGACTGTGCCGTCCTCTTCCAGCGTCCGGCGCTGCTGCCGTGGCGGTCGGTGCTGGACAACGTGCTGCTGCCTGCGGAGATCGCGGGCGAGCGACGCAACGGCTCACGCGAACGGGCACTGGGGCTGATCAGCACGATGGGCCTCGACGGCTTCCAGCGCCGCCTGCCGCACGAGCTGTCCGGCGGGATGCAGCAGCGGGTGGCGCTGTGCCGGTCGCTCATGCGGCGGCCCCGGGTGCTCTTGATGGACGAGCCGTTCTCCGCGCTCGACGCGCTCACCCGGGACGAGTTGTGCGCCGAGTTGCAGCGGACGCACCGCGAGCATCCGTCCACCGTCGTCCTCGTCACGCACTCCGTGGACGAGGCGGTCCTGCTCGCCGATCGGGTGGTCGTCCTCACGCCCCGGCCCGGCCGGATCCGTACGGTCCTCGACATCACCCTGCCGCGTCCGCGCACCCGCACCGAGGCCGGCCAGGCGGAGCAACTGGCCCGGCGGGCGGCCGAGTTGCACGCGATGCTGCTGGACAGCGAGAGCTGACCCCAGCGCGAGACCCGCTGCGCGAACCGGCCGCCTGGCCCACCCCGAGCCTGGTGCCCCGGGGAACGAGCAGGCCCCGATGGCTTCCACGAGCCGGAGCCTGCTCCCCGCGACCACCCGTCACCGGTGACCTGTCCGTCCGGCCGTCACTCCCCGGCGAAGGCCTTCTCCAGCGCGGCGAGGTCGAACTTGCTCATCGCCATGAAGGACTCGGTGGCACGGGCGACCTTCGCCGGGTCCGGGTCGGTGATCATGTCGATGAGCCGGGTGGGGACGACCTGCCAGGACACGCCGAACTTGTCCTTGAGCCAGCCGCACGGACCGGGCTCGCCGCCGTCGGTGAGCTTGGTCCAGTAGTAGTCGATGTCCTCCTGGTTCTCGCACGGGATCTGGAAGGACACCGCCTCGGTGAACTTGAACTCGGGGCCGCCGTTCAGCCCGACGAACTTCTGGCCGAGGGCCGTGAACTCCACGGTGAGCACCGAGCCCGCCGGTTGCGGGGCGCCCTCGCCGTAGTGGCTGATACGGCCGATGCTGGAGTTCTTGAAGATCGACACGTAGTGGTGGGCGGCTTCCTCGGCCTGGCCGTCGAACCAGAGACACGTGGTGAATCCGTCGGTGGGTACGTCGGTGGTCATGAGCTCCTCCATGGGCTCCGGGTGCATCGAACACGGTCATCTGTATCGACCCCCGCCCGCCGCGAAACTCATCGGTCGGACGGCCGGATAATCCGGGTGGCCGATGCCCCGCCCGGAACTAGTCTCGAATTCCATGACGTCCTCGCAGGCAGACAGCGTCCACCCCTTCCGCATCGACATCCCGCAGGCCGACCTCGACGACCTGCACGCCCGCCTCGACCGCACCCGCTGGCCCGACGAGCTGCCCGGCACGGGCTGGGCGTACGGCGTACCGGCCGGCTATCTGCGGGAGCTGGTCCGGTACTGGCGGCACGCGTACGACTGGCGGGCGGCCGAGGCCGAGCTGAACGCGTGGCCGCAGTTCACCACCACCATCGACGGATCGAAGGTCCACTTCGCGCACATCCGCTCCCCGGAACCGGACGCCACCCCGCTGATCATCACGCACGGCTGGCCGGGCTCGATCGTCGAATTCGTCGACATCGTGGGCCTGTTGACCGATCCCGCGGCCCACGGCGGCGACCCCGCCGACGCCTTCCACGTGGTCGTGCCCAGCATTCCGGGCTTCGGGCTGTCCGGGCCACCCGCCGACACCGGCTGGGAGACGGGCCGGATCGCCGACGCCTGGGCCGAACTGATGCACCGGCTCGGCTACGAACGGTTCGGCGCGCAGGGCGGCGACTGGGGCTCGGCCATCTCCCGCGCGCTGGGCCGCGCCCACCCCGACCGTGTCATCGGCGTCCACCTCAACCTGTTGCTGGGCGCGCAGGCACACACAGAGCCCACCGCCGAGGAGCTGGCCGCGCTCAGCCCCGAGGAGCGGGAGGACACCCAGGAGTCATGGCGCCGCTGGGCCGCGTGGTCGCGCGAGGGCACCGGATACGCCGTCCTCCACGCCACCCGCCCGCAGACCCTGGCGTACGGCCTCACGGACTCGCCGGTCGGCCAACTCGCCTGGATCGTCGAGAAGTTCAGAGAGTGGACCGACTCGGAGGACCTCCCCGAGGAGGCCGTCGACCGGGACAGGCTGCTCACGAACGTGATGCTGTACTGGCTGACGGGGACCGCCGGTTCGGCCGCCCGGATCTACTACGAGTGGGCCCACACCACGGGCGCCCGGGCCGCCGCGCCCACGCTCCCGTCGACCACCCCCACCGCGCTCGCCGTCTTCCCGGCCGAGATCCAGATCCCCCTCCGCCACAAGGCCGAACGGACCGAGAACATCGTCCGCTGGACCAAGCTCGACCGGGGCGGCCACTTCGCCGCGATGGAGGAACCGGACCTGCTGGCCGAGGACGTACGGGCCTTCTTCCGGGAACTCCGAGAACGCCGGGAGAAGGGCGTCGGCTGACCCGTCTGCTCATGGCGAATCTGCTGAAAGCCTAGAAATCCCCAGGCCGGGGCATTGTCGGCCGACAGTGGAGACAGGTCACGACACCCTCGACAAGGAGTGCCCATGTCTCCACTCACGGCCGGTTTCGCGCCGGCCCTCATGCCACGCGCCGAGGAGGGCGACACCCCGTCCTCCCGCTTCGACGACCACCTGGCCGCCCAGCTCCTCGGACAGCGGATCGTCTTCCTCGGCACCCAGGTCGACGAGGTCTCCGCGAACCGGATCTGCGCCCAGTTGCTGCTCCTGTCCGCGGAGGACCCGCGCACGGACATCAGCCTGTACATCAACAGCCCCGGCGGCTCGGTGACGGCGGGCCTCGCGATCTACGACACGATGCAGCTGATCCCGAACGACGTCGCCACGCTGACGATGGGCTTCGCGGCCAGCATGGGCCAGTTCCTGCTCAGCGTCGGCACCCACGGCAAGCGCTACGCCCTCCCCCACGCGCGGGTCATGATGCACCAGCCGTCGGCGGGCATCGGCGGCACCACCGCCGACATCGAGATCCAGGCGGAGAACCTGGACTTCACGAAGAAGACCATCGAGCGGCTGACCGCCCAGCACACGGGCCAGAGCGAGGAGACCATCTCCCGCGACGGCGACCGCGACCGCTGGTTCACGGCCGAACAGGCCAAGGAGTACGGCATGGTGGACCGGGTCGTCGCATCGCTGGACGACGTGCGCCCGGCCGCCTCGAAGCGACGGATGGGGCTCTGACATGGGGACGTACACGATTCCGAACGTCGTCGAGCGGACCCCGAACGGCGAGCGTTCCTACGACGTGTTCAGCCGGCTGCTGTCCGAGCGGATCATCTTCCTCGGCACCGAGATCGACGACGGCGTCGCCAACGTCGTCATCGCGCAACTCCTCCATCTGGAGTCGTCGTCGCCGGAGAGTGAGATCGCGATCTACATCAACTCGCCCGGCGGCTCGTTCACTTCGCTGATGGCGATCTACGACACGATGACGTACGTCCAGTCCCCGATCTCGACGTTCTGCGTCGGCCAGGCCGCCTCGACGGCGGCCGTACTGCTGGCCGGCGGGGACCCCGGACGGCGGTCCGTCCTGGAGCACGCGCGCGTGCTGCTCGGCCAGCCGGCGAGCGGCGGGCAGCGCGGCATGGTCTCCGATCTCGCCCTCCAGGCGAAGGAGATGGTACGGATCCGCTCCCAGGTGGAGGAGGTGCTGTCCCGGCACACCCACCACGACATCGCCACGCTGCGCGCCGACATGGACCGCGACAAGGTGTTCACCGCGCAGGAGGCCGTGGCGTACGGCCTGGCCGACGAGGTGGTCAGCCGACGCCTCGGCCCGCTCTGAGCGGCACTGTCAGGCGGCGACCAGACTGAGCTGCCCGTTGTACGGCGAAGTGACCCTGCCCTGACGCCTGTTGCGGTGCCGGCCGAGTTCGTCCCCGGCCAGCGACAGCAGGTCGCCGAGGTCGAGTCCAAGGGCGTGGGCGGCGGCCGCGAGAACCTCCGAGGAGGCCTCCTTGCGGCCCCGCTCGACCTCCGAGAGATACGGCATGGAGATCCGGGCGGCGTCGGCCACGTCCTTCAACGTGCGTTCCTGCGCGAGGCGTTCGCGTCGCAGGACGTCACCGACCAGATCGCGCCACAGGGGTTCCTTGGGCGCGGGGACCTGTGGCTCCGGCAGGTGAGGAGCCGGCTCGTGCGGGCGCAGCGGAATCACGCGGGCTTGGTTCGGCGCTTGGTTGCTCACCCCCTCAGACTAAAAGCCTTGGACGTGAGGGCAAGGGATCAGCATTCTGCCCTGGGGGGAATCGCCGATACGAAAGGGTGCCGAAACGGTGCTGCGCGACACATTCGACGGGGCGGCCGAGCGCTACGACCGGGCCCGCCCCCGGTATCCGCGCCCCCTGGTCGACGAACTGGCCCGTACGACGAACCTCGGCCCGGACAGCCGGGTCCTGGAGATCGCCCCCGGCACCGGTCAACTCACCGTCCCCCTAGCCGAGTTCGGCTGCCGGCTGACCGCCGTGGAGCTGGGTCCGTCGCTCGCGGCGGTGGCCCGGCGCCATCTGAGCGCCTTCCCGCGAGCGGACGTACAGGTCGCGGACTTCGAGCTGTGGGAGGTGCCGGACGAGCCGTTCGACCTGGTCGTGATCGCGACGGCGTACCACTGGTCCGACCCTGGGAGCTTCCTCGCGAAGGCGGCGTCCGCGCTCCGCCCCGGCGGGCACCTCGCGGTCGTCACCACGCATCATGTGGCGGGCGGCACCCAGGACTTCTTCGACCGGATGCAGCGCTGCTACGAACGCTGGGACCCGGCCACCCAGCCCGGCTTCCGGAGTCCCACCGAGGACGAAACGGCAACGGACACCGGGGAGTTCGAGCGTTCCGCGCACTTCGAGGACGTAACGGTGTGGCGCGGGGCGCGGGAGATCACGTACACGACCGACGAGTACCTCGATGTCGTGCTCACGTACTCGAACCATCTGGCGATGGACGAGCCCTCGCGCCAGGGCCTGTTGGCCTGTCTGCGGGAGCTGCTGGAAACGCGGCACGGCGGCCGGGTCACCAAGCGGTACCTGCACGAGCTGATCACGGCCACCCGAAGCGGGACGTGAGGCTGCGCGCACACCGACGGTTTCCCGTTCGACCCGAAGGACCGAGCCGTGCCCGACCGACCTGAGATTGTCTGCATCTGCGGTTCCACCCGGTTCGTGGACGAGATGAGCGCGGCGAACCGTGATCTGACCTTCGCGGGTGTCATCGTCGTAGCGCCAGGCGTCTTCCTGCGCGCCGAGGATCACGAATCGGACGAGTTGATCACCGACGAGCAGAAGACCGCGCTGGGCGCCCTCCACCTGCGCAAGATCGACCTGGCTGACCGGGTTCTGGTCGTCAACCCTGGCGGGTACATCGGCGAGTCCACGAGCAGGGAGATCGCATACGCCCACGCCACCGGCAAGCCGGTCTCGTTCACCGATCCCCTCTGATCAGCGCGAGGTGGGCAGGGCCGCTCTTGCTAGCGGTCCTCGCCGTTCAGGTGCACCACGGCGCGCACCCGCTTGCCGACCGGTACCCGTTCGACGCTCACCTGCGCGGCCAGGGCGTGGACTATCTCCAGCCCGTGCCGGCCGATGCGTTCGGGGTCCCGGGCGAAGAGCCGGGGCAGGGCGACGCTGCTGTCGCAGACGGACACCGTCACCGAGGTGTCCGTGCCCTCCAGCTCCAGGATGTACGGGCCGTTGCTGTGCCGGTCCGCGTTGGTGACCAACTCGCTGACCACCAGGAGCAGTTCACCGTCGGACTGGTCGTCGATCGTGGCACACCACTCGGTTCTGAGCTGCTCCAGGAACTGGTGGGTGAAGTGCCGGGCCGCTGAGATGCAGCCCGGTTCGCCGGTGTAGTGCGCCGCCCGCCTCAGCGGTTCCACGGGCACGTCGAAACGAGTCGGTATCACTACCCCGTCCCGGTGGTCGATCATGCGTGTCTCTCTCGGAAGGCGGCACTGCCGGTCGCTGTCGTACCAGTGCTCGTACCCAGCCCCACGCCCGGCAGTCCACCCGATCAGAGTGACGGTGAAATCGACCCCGACGAAACCGGCGCGCTGAAGCTGGACGACGAGGTCGTGGTCGTGTCGGAAGCCAGCGATTCGGGCGGGGAGGACGAGGCCGAGGAGGCGGAGGAGGCCGACGACGACTCCGTCGACGGCGGCTCGGAGGACGGGGACTCCGAGCTCGGGGACGAGGAGGACGGCGAGGACGGTGCGCTCGACGTCGGCGGGCACGGGCTGGTGGACGTCCCGGGCGTTCCCGGCGTACCGGGGGCCGTGGAGGCGCACGGCGACGGGGAGTTGGAGGACGGCGAGGTCGGCGGGGACACGGTCACCGAGGGGCTGGCCGGGTTCACCGGCGGCGGGGTCTTGTGGTCGTGCTTGCCCGTGTCGCCGTGGTGGCGGCCGAACCACTGGTGGTTGCCGGGGTCGTAGATCACGAAGATGTTGATGATCTGCGGTGCGGGGGTGACCACGACGACGTTCTGCGGCCGGTAGGAGGACCAGGTGTCGCCGGTGCGCTTCGGGGTCGTCTGCTGGGCGACGGGCGGCGACAGCGGGTTGCCGCAGGCGCAGCGGACGCGGGGCACGCCGTGGTTGTCGACGAGGACGGCGGTGCCGGCCTGGAGGACGGCCTGGTAGCTGGTGGCGGCGCCGTCGCGGTAGCCGTGGTTGGTGACGCGGGTGTCCATGCGCAGTTGTACGGGGGTGAGCGAGCGCAGGTAGGCGGGGACTCCGGCGGGCTGGACGCCGGCGACGGACGCGAACGCCGTGTTCTTCGCCGGGGCCGCCTGGAGCGCCTTGATCTGCTTCTCGACGTCACAGCTGGAGACGTTCTGGGTACCGCCGTAGAGGCCGGGGGCGCCGCCGTCGACGCCGCGCACCGCGTTCACGGGTTCCGAGGCGGTGGGTGAGGCGGAGACCGGCGGGGCGGAATTCTCGGTCGCGCTGGACTCGGTGAACGGATCGGGTCCGGTCTTGGCCGCGGACTGCAGGAAGACCTCGCCCTTGCTCGCCGTGCTGCTCGAACCGCCGTCGGACCGGGTGAAGACGACGGCCAGCACCACGGCTGCCACCACGACGGTCGTGAGGATCGCGACGCGCGGCGCCGACTTCCACCAGGGCCGGTGCGGCTCCGGCGCCCCCGCACCGCCGCCGCCCGAGGGCTGCGAGGGCGGGCCCGAAGGCGGCTGGGAGGGTCCCGACAGCGGGCCGGAGGGCGGTCCGGTGGGGCGGCCTGAAGACGGAGGTTCGACGCTCACGAGCTCTTCTTCCCGACGCGGTCGACAGCGGCATTCATACTGGTTCATGCCGCTTTATCCACAACGAACCCATTGTGTGCTCCGGTCATGGTCCGCCCGCAAGCCGACGCGGACGGCCCTCCCGGCGGGCGCGCTCCCCCGCCGCTGCTTAGCGTGACCGTGTGACCCCCCGAACCCCCTCTGACCAGGCAGTGGCCCGCCACGGCTGGCTCCAGGCGCTCGGCACGGTGCTGGCAGGAGTGCTCAGCATGGGCCTGGTGTCCGCGCTCGGCCTGTGGGCGGCGGGCGCGACGGACCTCCCGGACGGCGCGTTCCCCCGGGTCGTCACGGCCACGGTGGTGACGGCGGTGGGCGGCACCGTGAAACTCACCGGCAACGCCGGCTCGCTGGCCGACACCAAGGCGGGCCTGACCGTCATCCCCCTCTCGGTGACCCTGACCGGCACCCTGATGACCGCAGCAGGCTTCCTACGACCCCTGCGGCACCGCGCGGTCGCCTCGGCGGCGGAACTGGCCGGCTGGGCCGCCCGTATCGCCGTCCTGTGGCTGCTCGCCCTGATCGGACTGGCCTTCGGGGCACGCCAGAAGTTCTCGATCTCCCTCGGCACCGGAACCCTCGGCGACATCGGCGACCTGTTGGGCGCGTCTCCGGAGGTCGGCTTCGAGGCGGACGTGGCGCAGACGGTGCTGTTCGGCCTGCTGTGGCTGGCAGGAGTTCTGGTCCTGTCCCTCCTGGTCTCCCCCGGCGCCCCCCTCCCCGCCCGCCTCCTCCGCTTCCACGCGTCGGTACGCCCGGCCGCGTTCGCCGTGGTGGTCCTGCTGCTGGCCTACGTCGCGCTGGGCGTCGTCCTGGCCCTCGTCACAGCGGCGACCCGCGGCAACGCGACCCAGACCTTCGCCCTGATCCTGCTCGGCATGCCGAACCTGGTCTGGCTCACCCTCACGATCGGCCTGGGCGCCACCTGGAACGGCCGGGTCGACGGCCCCTTCGGCCTGCCGATGCCGCACCTCCTGGACGAGGTCCTGCGCACCCCGGACCTCTCCACCCTCAATCTGCATTCGCTCGCCGCCTACGACGGCAGGGTGTGGTGGCTCCTGGTGATGGACGCGGTCCTGCTGTTGTCCGCGGCGTTCCTGATGGCCGTCCGCTCCCCGGCCCACGTACGCGCCTGGCAGCACGCCGTCCACCTCGCGGTCGCCTTCGCCCTCGCGGTCCTCATGATCTGCCTGATCGGACGAATCTCGGCCCACTACGGCCTCTCCCTCCTGGGCATCGGCGACGTGGGCGGCGGCCTGTCCGGAGACCTGTTCCTGAAGCCGGAGTTGTGGTCGGCGGTGGGGTTGGCCGCGGTGTGGGGTCTGGTCGCGGGTTTCCTCGGGGCCATCTTGGCAAGGCCGGTCCACCGACGGGGCGAGGTCGAAATCCCCGCGCAGCCGCAACGCCAGGCATGAGAGTGTGCGCCCATCCAAAGGAAGGGCAGACATGGCATTGCCTCTCGAAGACCGCCTGGCCATAACGGAGTTGATCGCACTGCACGGCCACCTGGTCGACGAGGGCGAACTCGACCGCCTGGCCGAGGTGTTCACCCCGGACGTCGAGTACGACCTCACCGACTACGGCCAGGGCACGCTCACGGGCCTCACCCAACTCACGGACTCAGCCCTCGCGTTGGGCGCCGGGAACCCCGTGGCACATCACGTGACGAACGTGGTGATCGAGGAGCTGCCGGACGGCCGAATCCGGGCGCGATCGAAGGGCCTGGGCATCAAGACGGACGGCTCGTGCGGATCGGTGACGTATGTGGACACGGTGGTGCGGGCGGGGATGGGTTGGCGGATCGCGCAACGAAGGATTACGGCGCGGCGGGTGCCCCTGAACGGCCTGACTCCGGGGACTGCAGCGCCCCTTTAGGGGCGCGGGGCTGTATCGATTTGCGGCTCCGCCGCGTGGGCGCGACCAGCCACAACGAGCCCGCGCACGAAACACCTCAGTCCCGCCGCCTGAACACCGGCTCCGCCCACCGCGGCGGCTCCGGTGGCCTCCCGTCCCGTCGCGAGACCACCCGCAGATCCACCTCGGTAGAAGCATGCCCGGCCTCACCCCCGCGCAACTCCGTCACAAACGCCAGACAAGACTCGTACCGATCATCAGGACTCTTCGCCAACGCCCTCGCGAAAACCTCGTCGACATGCCCCGGCAGACCAGACCGAGCCTCACTGACCGCCGGAGGCACGTCGTACTGGTGCGCCCACAACAGAGCCATGTCATCGTCCCGCCGAAACGGCGGCCGCCCCGCCAGGGTCTCGTAGACGACGCACGCGAGCCCGTACACATCGCACCGCCCGTCCACCGGCCGCCCCGAGATCTGCTCAGGCGCCACATAGTCGAGCGTGCCGACGAACTGCCCCACGGTCGTGAAGCCGGTCAGGGACAGGGACTTCTTCGTCAGGCCGAAGTCGGTGAGGTAGACGTGCTCGGGGTGGTCGCTGTCCGTGCCGCGGGCCACGAGGATGTTGCCGGGCTTCACATCCCGGTGGACCAGCCCGTGTTCGTGCGCGGCGTCCAGCGCGGACGCGACCTGCGTGGCGATGCGTACGGCCGTAGGGAGCGCCAACGGGCCCTCCCGGTCCAGGAGATGACGCAGGTCGCTGCCGGAGACGTAGCGCATCGCGATGTACAGGACGCCGTCCGTCTCGCCCGCCTCGAAGACGGGGACGATGTGCGGGTGGTCGATCGCGGCGGCGACCCGGGACTCGTGGGTGAAGCGTTTGCGGAAGGTGTCGTTGCGGGCGAGTTCGGGGGCGAGGAGCTTGAGGGCGACCGTGCGGTCGAGGCGGAGGTCGTGGGCGCGGTAGACGACGGCCATGCCGCCGCGGCCGATCTCGTCCTCGATGCGGTAGCCGGCGATCTGCTGCCCGATCAACTCGGAGGGGCGGCCGGAGAAGAGGCTCGCGTCACGGGCCATCGGGGCTCACGACCTGGGTGGGGGCGTGGCCGGGGTCGGCCGGTTCGGCGTGGGGTCCGTCGTCCGAGGCGTAGGTGCTGAGGCGGGTGCCGTCGCCGTACACCCAGCGCTCGTGGTCGGAGTCGTAGAGCCAGACGGATTCGCCGTCGACGACCACGCCGATCCGCAGGCCCTTGGTGCGGGCCTCGAAGGACGCACCGTCCAGGCCGCCGCCCGCCAGGTCCTCCACCGCGCTGCGGTAGCGGGCGAGTGCCTGTTCGGCGCGGGCGAGCAGCGGGCGTGGGTCGGCGGTGCGGGTCAACGGGCCACCGGCCGCCGGCGGGTCCTGGGAAACCGAGATCAGGTGGCGGCCGTCGACCCAGGCCGACCAGCCGTTGGAGCACAGGGCATGGGCCCAGTCGCCGCGCCGTTCCAGCAACTGCACCGGGAGCAGCGCGTCGAGCGGCACGGTGGGGCGGGCGGGGTCCGGGGCCTCCCAGGCGGGCATCCCGTGCTCGGGGACGACGTGCGTGGGCCGGAAGCCAGGGGTCGTCATCGTGGCGGCCCCTATTTCCGCATCACTGCGGGTTCGTGCCGCCGCAGCAGCCGGGACACCAGGAAGCCGAAGAGCAGCGACAGCACGATCAGCATGCCCATGTTGAGCAGCCACACCCCGGCCGAGTGCCGGAACATCGGATCGCCGGTCAGCTCGCCCGGCACGATCCGGGCCAGCCCGATGGTGCCGGCCATCCCGCCGAGCGCCCACCGGGAGGGCACCAGCCAGGACAGCTGTTCCAGACCGGGCACGCCGTGCAGCTTCAACAGGGCACCGCAGAACACCACTTGGACGATGGCGAGCAGCACGAGCAGTGGCATCGTCACCTCCTCCTTGCGCACCGTCGCGGAGACCAGCAGCCCGAGCATCATCGCGGTGAAGGACAACAGGGCGACGGCCACGGTGATTTCGATCAGGGGTGGCATCAACACCCCTTTGCCCCTGGGCGCGTTGAGGTCGACGCCGAACAGTCCCACCAGGGTGAGCACCACGGCCTGCGCCACGGTGATCGCGCCCAGGACGACGACCTTGGAGAGCAGATACGCCGTTCTGGACAGGCCGACGGCTCTCTCGCGCCGGTAGATCGCGCGTTCCTTGACGAGTTCGCGCACGGCGTTGGCCGCGCCGGTGAGCACGCCGCCGACGCACAGGATGAGCAGCGCGTTCATCGCGGTCTCCCGGGTCAGCTCGCTCCCGGCGAGCGCGCGGGCCATCGCGCCCATGACGAACGGCAGCGCGATCATGATGACGAGGAAGGTCCGGTCGGCGGCGAGGGCGGCGGTGTACCGGCGCACCAGGGTGCCGAGTTGAGCGCTGCGGCTGCGGGGCCGGGGCGGCGGCGGAGCCGCGGCGACCGGACCCGAGCCCAACTGGTGGGGCTGCGCGGTCGAGTTGACGATGTACTGGCGCTGGAAGGGCGAGTCCCTGAACTCCCCTGCCCAGTCCCGCTCTTGATCCCGCTCGAACGCCTCGAAGGCCTCCGGCCAGTGCTCGAAGCCGAAGAAGGCGAGGGCGTCGTCGGGCGGCCCGTAGTAGGCGACCTTGCCGCCGGGCGCGAGCACCAGGAGCCGGTCGCACACGTCGAGGCTGAGGACGCTGTGGGTGACGACGATGACGGTACGGCCGTCGTCGGCGAGGCCGCGCAGCATGTGCATCACCGAGCGGTCCATGCCCGGGTCGAGTCCGGAGGTCGGCTCGTCGAGGAAGAGCAGCGAGGGCTTGGTCAGCAGTTCCAGGGCCACGCTGACCCGCTTGCGCTGCCCGCCGGAGAGGCTGTGCACGGGCTGCGCGGCGCGCTGTTCGAGGCCGAGTTCGCGTACGACCTCGTCGACCCTGGCCTGCCGTTCGGTCTTGGCGGTGTCCTGGGGGAAGCGGAGTTCGGCCGCGTAGGACAGCGCGCTGTGCACGGTCAGTTGGGCGTGCAGGATGTCGTCCTGCGGGACCAGGCCGATGCGCTGGCGCAGTTCGGCGTAGTCGCGGTAGAGGTCGCGGCCGTCGTAGAGGACGGTGCCGCGGTCGGCGGGGCGCTGGCCGGTGAGCGCGTTGAGGAGGGTGGACTTGCCGGCGCCGCTGGGGCCGACGACGGCGAGCAGGCATTTCTCACCGACCGGGAACGACACCTGGTCGAGAAGGACCTTGCGGCCGTGGTCGACGGCGACGGTGAGGTCCTGTACGTCGAGGGAGACCTCGCCGGTGTCGACGTACTCCTGCAGCTGATCGCCGACGAGACAGAACGCGGAGTGTCCGATGCCGACGATGTCACCCGGCCCGACCGGGGCGCGGGCGACGGGCTGGCCGTTGAGGTAGGTGCCGTTGTGGCTGCCGAGGTCGACGATCTCGTAGGTCCCGTCCGGCATGGCGCGCAGCTCGGCGTGGCGGCGGGAGACGATCAGGTCGTCGACGACGAGATCGTTGTCGCCGGCCCGGCCGATGCGGACGGTACGGCTGGGCAGCGGTCGTACGGTCGTCGGTTGCCGGTACGTGCCGGTGAAGGCGGGCATGGACACGGCCGAGGGGCGTTCCGGGGCCGGGGCGGGGCGGTCGGCCAGGGTGACGCACGGGCCGTCGGCCGGGTTGCCGAAGCGGATCACGCTGCCGGGGCCGACGCCCCACTCGTGGACGCGGCGGCCGTCGGCGTAGGTGCCGTTCGTGCTGTGCTCGTCCTCCAGCGTCCAGTGGTCGGCGTCGGGCCGCAGGACCGCGTGGTGCCAGGAGACCCGGGCGTCGTCGATGACGATGTCGCTGAGCGGATCACGGCCGACGTGGTAGTCGCGGCCCGGGGTCATGACCGTGGAGCCCGATTCCGTCTCCAGGAGGAGTTCGGGCGCTGTCGGCGCGTTCGGCCGCTCTGGCATGCCCTGAATTCTACCGATTCGTTCACCTGTGCGCCCGGTCAGCGGTCAGGGGCGTGCGGTGGTCGACACGTGTCAGGCTACGGGGACGACCAGTGCCGGAACGGTCCGCTGCATCCGGAGGGCGTCGACCGATTCGGCGAGCAGCTCATACTCGGTGGTCTCGTCGCTGATGGCGATCTGCACCAGCCTGCCGGCCGCCAACTCATAGGCGACCTGCTCCTGTTGGCCCACGTCACGGGACCAGGTGCGTAACGCGCGGGGCACGTCGGGGGCCGTGTCCGAAACCGGTACCAGGGCACCCCGGGGGAAGCGCGGGTTCTCCGGTTGCGGGTCCAGCCGGTCGGCCATCCACACCGCGCGGTCCCGTAACCACCACAAGGCGAGTGCCAGGGTCGGCGCACGGTAGGTTCCCAGAGGCACCCCGACGCGCTGACCGCCGCAGGTACCGTACGCGGTGACATGGCACAGGAATTCGTCGTGCACGATCACTCCCCCGTCGCGTGTCTCGATTGCCGGTCGGGCCTCGCTTTCCATGCGGCTCTGCTGGCGGCTCGGGCGGCTCAGGCGGTGCACACGATGGCGGATTTGCCTCGTGAAGCTATGCCCTGGCTTTCGGGAAGTTATGCCCTAGCAGACGAGTATGTTCACTCCTGAAACACTGTCACCACGACTTTTTAGCCACTCTCCTGGCATATTCACAGCCCTCGTTGGCCGAAAAGCTTCGAAGCCCGTTGTGCGGTGTTCTCCCGTCGTCATTACCCGAGGGGTAATCGACGCTTCCTGCGGCCCCCGGCAAGGTGGAGTCACCGGGTCGGCAGGCAGCTGATCCGGGCCCTGACCAGTACGAACGACCTCGCTGGAGGCTGATTCACCATGTCCGTGAACACCGACCGATACGAGAATGCCGTCGCCCGCTACTTCGAGGCCTGGAACGCGGGCGAACCGGAGGCGCTGGCGAAGGCGGTCGCCGCCGCCTGGTCCGTCGAGGGTACGTACACCGACCCGCTGGCGGCAGTCACCGGCCACGCGGAGATCGCGGGGCTGATCGCCGGGGCGCACGAGCAGTTCCCCGGATTCGCCTTCCGTCCACTGGGCGCGATCGACGGACACCACAACACCGCCCGCTTCTCTTGGGAGTTGGTGAGCGAGGCCGACGGAACGGCGCCCGTCGCCGGGTTCGACGTGATCACGCTGGACGGGGACGGCCGTATCCGCTCCGTGCTCGGCTTCCTCGACCGGGTGCCCGCCGGGGTCTGAGGGCCCGCCTTCGCGATGAGTTTTCCCGTTCGGGGTGGTCTCTTGTACGGCAGGCCACCCCGAGCGGAGGACACATCATGAGTACCGGCACCCCGTTGAACGAGGAATTCACCGCCGAATTGATCAAAAGCCCGAATGACGGCGGCTGGACCTATCTCGTCTGGCCCGAGTCCGTCGCGTTCTTCGGCACCCGCGGTCTGGTCAAGGTCCGCGGCACGATCGACGGACACCCTTTCCGCAGTTCGTTCATGGCCCTCGGCGACGGCACCCACAAACTCCCCGTGAAAGCCGATCTTCGAAAGGCCATCGACAAAGGCGAGGGCGACCGGGTCACCGTACGGCTCGAAGAACAGCTCAGCTCCTAGCCAGGGCCTCTTCGCGATATCGCCGCGGCGCCACCCCGACCGCCCGTTTGAACGCGTTGCTGAAGGCGCTCTCGGAGGTGTAGCCGACGGAACGGGCGAGCGCGCCGACCGGGGCGGCGTCCTGCCGCAGGGCCCGGGCGGCAAGATTCATCCGCCAGTTGAGCAGGTAGGTCAGGGGCGGCACGCCGGCCGCCTCCTTGAACCGTACGGCGAACGTGGTGCGGGACATCGCGGCCGCCCGGGCCAGCTCCTCCAACTGCCAGGGGTGGGCCGGGTCTCCGTGCATCAGGCGCAGCGCGGGGGCGAGCCGTTCGTCGGCGAGGGCACGCAGCCAGCCGGGCGGCAGACCGTCCGAGTCGGTCAGGCAGACCCGCAGCACCTGCACGAACATCAGCTGCGCGAGCTGCGCCGAGACGAACTCGACCCCGGCCCGGCGTGTGCGCATCTCGGCCGCCAACTGCCCGATGAGCCACCGCAGTACACCGGCCTCGGGTGAATCGGCCCGCACGTGGACGAGCTCCGGCAGCGCCCGGCGCAGCAGGTCGCCGCGGTCCCGGCTCAGGTCGATGTGCCCGGACACGCAGGCGACGTCCACCGCGTCACCCTGCCCGAGCCGGCCCATCCGGGTCGCCGGGTCCATGACGACGTCGGCGGAGTCGGTCGGCGCGACGCCGGGCCGGCTGCACAGGGTGTACGGCTGGCCGCCGTCGGAGATCACGACGTCCCCCTCGGCGAGCCGCAGGGGTTCGCCGCCGTCGCGGACCAGCAGGCAGCCGCCCTGCACCACGGCGTTCACCTTCAGCCGGTCGCGTCCGCGCAGCTCGATGGCCCAGTCGCCGCCGGCCGTGAAGCCGCCGGAGAACACGCTGCGGGCGTCCGCGACGGCGAGGGCGTCGGACAGGGGATCCACGGTCATGTTCGAACTATCACGCAAGTTATGCGGATTCTCAAGTATTCATCGTACGGATCGGTCGACCTACGGTGTCCCTCAACAGCTCAAGCTGGTGAGGGAGAGAGCAGACATGACCACCGCACAGCAGCCCCTGAATTCCGGCTTCGGCGCCGCGTCCACCGCCGAGGAGGTGATCAAGGGCATCGACCTGACCGGCAAGGTCGCGATCGTCACGGGCGGCTACTCCGGCATCGGCCTGGAGACGGCCCGTGTGCTCCACGGCGCCGGGGCCCGGATCGTCGTACCCGCGAGGGACGTGGAGCGGGCCAGGACGGCGCTCGCGGTCATCCCCGGAACCGAGGTCGAGTACATGGACCTGCTGGACCCGGCGTCGATCGACGCCTTCGCGGAGAAGTTCCTGGCCTCCGGGCGTCCGCTGCACCTCCTGGTGAACAACGCCGGGATCATGGCGACCCCGCCGACGCGGGACGCGCGCGGGTACGAGGCGCAGTTCGCCGCCAACCACCTCGGGCACTTCCAGCTGACCACCAAGCTGTGGCCCGCGCTGGTCGCGGCGAACGGCGCGCGGGTCGTCGTGCTGTCGTCGCGGGGCATCCGCTTCGCCGGCGTCGACTTCGACGACCTGCAGTTCGAGCACCGGACCTACGAGCCGTTCCTCGCCTACGGCCAGTCCAAGACGGCCAACGCCCTGTTCGCCGTCGAGGTGGACCGGCGCGGACAGGCGCAGGGCATCCGCGCCTTCGCCGTGCACCCGGGCCTGATCATCGACACCGGCCTGGTCAAGCACATCGACCCGGCGATGCTCCAGGCCGCGGGTGCGCTGGACAGCGAGGGCAAGCCCATCCGTGACCCCGAGCGCCAGATGAAGACCGTGCAGCAGGGCGCGGCCACCAGCGTCTGGTGCGCGACCAGCCCGCAGCTCGACGGTCTCGGCGGGGTCTACTGCGAGAACGTCGACATCAGCCCGCTCGTGACCCCCGAGAACGAGGCCGCGTGGACCACCGGCGACACGATCCCGGGGGTGCTCCCCCGCGCCGTGGACCCGGAGGCGGCGGCCCGTCTCTGGGAGGTCAGCGAGCGGCTTACGGCCTGACGATCGCGTCGATGCGGGCCAGCTCGTCGGCGTCGAAGTCCAGGTTGCGAGTGGCCGCGACGCTGTCCTCGACCTGCTGCGGGCTGCTCGCACCGACCAGCGCGGAGGTCACCCGGCCACCGCGCAGCACCCAGGCGAGGGCGAGCTGGGCGAGGGTCTGACCGCGCCCCTTGGCGATGTCGTCGAGGGCGCGGAGCTGTCCCACCAGGTCCTCGGTGACCGCGTCGGAGTTCAGGAACGGGCTGTCGCTCGCCGCCCGGGAACCCTCCGGGATGCCGTCGAGGTAGCGGGAGCTGAGCAGCCCCTGCTCCAGCGGGGAGAAGACGATCGACCCGACCTGGAGCTCGTCGAGGGCGTCGAGCAGGCCCTCGTCCTCGGGGCGGCGGTCGAGCATCGAGTAGCGCGGCTGGTGGATGAGGAGCGGGGTGCCCAGCTCGCCGAGGATGCGGGCGGCCTCCCGGGTCTGCTCCGCCGAGTAGTTGGAGATGCCGACGTAGAGCGCCTTGCCCTGCTGGACCGCCGAGTGCAGGGCGCCCATCGTCTCCTCCAGGGGAGTCTCCGGGTCGGGGCGGTGCGAGTAGAAGATGTCGACGTAGTCCAGGCCCATGCGGCTCAGGCTCTGGTCCAGCGAGGACAACACGTACTTGCGCGAACCCCACTCGCCGTAGGGGCCGGGCCACATCAGATAGCCGGCCTTGGTGGAGATCACCAGCTCGTCGCGGTACGACCCGAAGTCCGCCTTCAGCGCCTCGCCGAGGGCGGACTCGGCGGCGCCGGGCGGCGGGCCGTAGTTGTTGGCGAGGTCGAAGTGGGTGACGCCGAGGTCGAAGGCGCGGCGCAGGATGGCGCGCTGGGTGTCGACCGGGCGGTCGGGCCCGAAGTTGTGCCACAGGCCGAGCGAGATCGCGGGGAGTTTCAGACCGCTGCGTCCGGTCCGCCGGTAGGGCAGGTCCGCGTAACGGTCGGGGTGTGCGGTGTACAACGCGACTCCAGAGGGGTTGGCACACGGGATACCGGTTCCAGGGAACCACCATCCACTCTGTCGTGACCTGCGGGCAGTGGTCCAACAGAAGAATCCGATGGAATTCAGCGGCTACGCTTCTCAATCATGGAACTGCGTCATCTCCAGCATTTCATCGCCGTGGCCGAGGACCAGCACTTCACCCGTGCGGCCGAGCGCCTGATGGTGTCCCAGTCGGGCCTGTCGGCGTCGATCCGCGCCCTGGAACGGGAGTTGCAGACCCCGCTGTTCGTCCGCACCACCCGCCGGGTCACGCTCACGGAGGCCGGCCGGGCACTGCTCGGCGAGGCTGAGCGCATTCTGGCGCAGGTGCGCTCGGCGCACGAGGCGGTGGCCGCGGTGCAGGGCGTGCTGCGCGGAACCCTCTCCCTGGGGACCGAGCAGTGCATCGCCGGGGTGCATGTGGCCGGGCTGCTCGCCGCGTTCCGGCGCCGCCATCCCGATGTCGAGATCCGGCTACGGCAGGCGGGTTCCGGCGCGCTGGCGGAGGAGGTCGCGGCTGGACGCCTGGACCTGGCGTTCGCCTACCGGACTCAAGCGGACACCGACCAACTGCGCTCCGTATCACTCACGAGCGAGCCGATGACCGTGCTGTGCCATCCCAGCCACCGGCTCGCGGAGACCGGCGCGGCGGTCACCCCGGACGACCTCGGCGGCGAGGTCTTCGTCGACTTCCACCCGGACTGGGCCTCGCGCCGCACCACGGACGCCGTCTTCGCCGCGGCGGGCGTACGGCGGACGGTCGCGCTGGAGGTCAACGACGTGCACAGCCTCCTCGACCTGATCGACGAGAACCTCGGCATCGCGGTGGTCCCCCAGCACTTCCGTCACAAGCGCGAGCCCCTCACCGCGCTCCCCCTCAAGGGAACCGGCGAGGAGGTGTACGAGACGGTGGCCCTGCTGCCCCCTCCGCAGGCCACCAGTCCGGCGGCCCGGGCCCTGATGACCCTGCTCGAAACCGGGACTCCGGCCGCGTGAGCGACGGCGATGCGCGAAGGTGGACGTATGCATGCCAACGACATCCTCATTGACGCGTACGGCCGTATCCAGGAAGAAGTCCACGCCGCCGTCGACGGCCTGACACCGGACCAACTGCACGCCCGCCTCGCCCCCGACGCCAACTCCATCGCCTGGCTGATCTGGCATCTCACCCGCGTCCAGGACGACCACGTCGCCGAAGCCGCAGGCCTCGACCAGGTATGGCTGGCCCATGGCTGGGAGAAGCGCTTCGGCCTCGATCTGCCCGCCAAGGACACCGGGTACGGACACTCCGCCGCGAAGGTCGGCAAGGTGCGCGTCGAGTCGGCCGGACAGCTGACCGGGTACTACGACGCCGTGCACGAGCAGACGCTGGAGTATGTGCGCGGGCTGACGCCGGAGGACTACGAGCGGATCGTGGACGAGCGCTGGGACCCGCCGGTCACCCTGGGCACACGGCTGGTCAGCGTCCTGTCCGACGATCTGGAGCACGTCGGACAGGCCGCGTATGTGCGCGGGCTGCTTCAGAGCGCGGAGGCGTAGCCCGGCAGGACGACGTCCTCGATGAGGGCCTTGCGCTCGTCGTACGGGATGAACGCGCTCTTGAGGGCGTTCACCGTGACGGTGCGCAGGTCCTCGACCGTCCAGCCCGCCTCCTCGACGAGGAGGGACATCTCGCGCGTCATCGTCGTACCGGACACCAGCCGGTTGTCGGTGTTGAGGGTGACGCGGAAGCCGAGGTCCTTCAGGGCGGTGATGGGGTGCTCGGCGATCGAAGTGGCCGCGCCCGTCTGGAGGTTGGAGGTCGGGCACATCTCCAGCGCGATCCGGCGGTCGCGGACCCAGCCGGCCAGGCGGCCGAGCTTGCCGTCGACGATGTCCTCGGTGATGCGGACGCCGTGGCCGATGCGCTGGGCGCCGCACACCTGGAGGGCCTGGTGGATGCTGGGCAGGCCGTGCGCCTCACCGGCGTGGATGGTGAACGGGACGCTCTCGCGGCGCAGGTGCTCGAACGCGGCGAGGTGGTCGGCGGGCGGGAAGCCGTCCTCGGCACCGGCGATGTCGAAGCCGACGACACCCGCGTCCCGGAAGGCCACCGCGAGGTCGGCGGCCTCGCCGACCCGGTCGAACATCCGCATCCCGCACAGCAACGTCCGCACCTGCACCGGCGTCCCCGCTGCCGCGGCCTTCGCCATACCGGCCGCGAGCCCCTCCTGGACGGTCTCGACGACCTCGGCGAGGGTGAGTCCGGCGTTGGTGTTCAGCTCGGGGGCGTAGCGCACCTCGCCGTAGACGACACCGTCGGCGGCCAGGTCGAGGACGTACTCCTCGGCGGTGCGCAGCAGGCCCTCGCGGTTCTGCATCACGGCGAGGGTGTGCTCGAAGGTGGCGATGTAGCGCACCAGATCACCGGAGTTGGCGGCGTCGAAGTACCAGGCGGCGAGCTCGTCCGGGTCGGTGGTGGGCAGTTTGTGCCCGACCGACTCCGCGAGCTCCACCACGGTGGCGGGGCGCAGGCCGCCGTCGAGGTGATCGTGCAGCACGGCCTTGGGGAGCCGGCGGAGGGCGTCGGCGTCTATGCGCGTAGATGACATGTGCGGTGGTTCCTCGGTCGTCGTTCGGTAGCGGGGTGGGTGGTGCGGGAGATCAGGCGGCGGGCTGGAGCAGGTCCCAGCGGTTGCCGTACAGATCCTGGAACACGGCGACGGAACCGTACGGCTCGTGCCGAGGCTCCTCCAGGAACGTCACACCCGCCGCGAGCATGCGGGCGTGCTCGCGGGCGAAGTCGTCGGTGTGGAGAAAGAACCCGACACGGCCACCGGTCTGGTCACCGACCCGGGCTCCCTGATCCTCACCCTTGGCACGGGCGAGCAGCAGACCGGTCCCGGAACCGTCCGCACCGGGCGGCGCCACGACGACCCAGCGGGAGCCGTCGGGACGGGGCGCGTCCTCGACGAGACGGAAGCCGAGGGCTTCGGTGTAGAAGCGGATCGCCTCGTCGTAGTCGTCGACGACGAGGGTGACCAGGGCGATACGGCTCATCGGGGGTCTCCGTGCGGGTTCCTGTGGCGGGATCGACGTGGGATTGACGGGTGAGGTTATACGTAAAACTTCGTCGGCGCCAGTCGGATTCCGCAGGGGTTGGAGAGGGGGTGGGGCGGCGGGGCGAATGGGCAGGTCAGCGGGGTGCTGTCGGGGTGCCGGGTGAACTTGGAGGCGTGCGCGGACACGCGGGTCGACGGGGCATGGCGGATGCCGGGGCTCGGTCGGCCAGGGCCTGTCCAGTGGATCAAGCCGCAGGAAATGACCGGCCTCTCACCTGCGCCGGTGAGCGGGGTGTGGTGCGTGCAGCCGCAAGGCGGAGGAGGAAGTCGACGCGATGAGGGCCCCCCACGCCCCGCGTCCGCGGCATGATCCGCCGGACAGGCCCTGGCTAGCCATGCTGCCCGACATCGGCGGCACGAGAGGCTTCGCCGGTGTCCGTAGACTCATGGCGTGGCATTCATGAGCACCCCGCACTGCTGCTTCCTGTAACCGGAAGGCGTTGAGGGCGAGGCCGGACGGCGTCGCCCTCCTTGGTGTGCCTGCTGCGTGAACCACCTTTCCGGCGCTGCCCGTTCTTGTTCGAGGCAGTGACGTTCCGAGCGCGCGTACAGGCACGGTCTCTTCCCCTCACCCTTGCCAGGAGTGCCTCGTGCCCGTGTCGTTTCCCCCTGCCCTCGCCCTGTCCCTCGACCTGCTGCGCTGCCCGACGTGCCGCACCCGCGGCCTGCGCCCCGACCGCGGCGCGCTGCGCTGTCCGGCAGGCCACACCTTCGACATCGCCCGCCACGGCTACGCCGGACTGTTGACGGGTGCCCGGGCCACCAGTGGCGACGACGCGGCCATGGCGCAGGCGCGGGACCGGTTCCTGTCGACCGGGACGTACGCGCCCATCCGTAGAGCCGTTGCCCGTCTGGCGGCCGACTCCGCGCCTGAGCAGGCCACGGTTGTGGACGTCGGTTGCGGCACGGGCTACTACCTGGCCGGCGTACTCGATCAGTTGCCCGGCGCCCGCGGTCTGGGGATGGACACGTCGGTGTCCGCATTGCGCTCAGCGGCGCGCGCCCATGAACGAGCCGCCGCGGTGGCCTGGGACGTCTTCCGTCCCTTCCCACTGGCCGGCGGAGTGGCCGACGTCGTTCTGGATGTGTTCGCCCCGCGCAACCCGGTCGAGTTCCATCGGGTACTGCGCCCGACCGGCCGGTTGATCGTGGTCCGACCCACCGGGCGGCACCTGGTCGAGTTGCGCGGCCGGATGTCCGCGATGGTCACGATCGACCCGGCCAAGGAACGACGCCTGCACCGGGCGATGGGTCCCTACTTCGAGGCCGCCGTCACCGAACAGGTCCAGTACACCGCGCCCTTGACCAGGCAGGACGCCCTCGACCTGGTGGGAATGACGCCGAGCGCACGCCACGTGAGCCGTGCGGACCTGAACGATGCCGGCCCCTTGCCGGACCACGTCACCGTCTCCGTGCTGGCCACGGCCTACCGGCCTCGGTGACCCGAGCAGGCGCGTGTTCCGGCCCTGGCAGGCGACGCGGAAGCTCCATCCGCGTCCGTCATTGTCAGTGGTCCCGCATACGGTTCTCCGACGGGTCATCAGCGGTCGGGCGCATCCTGCCGGAATGGAGATCACACGTGAGCGATGTTCCGCGGCACGAGACGGGGGACGTACGAAAGGCCTGGGGTCGGGTCACCGCGTGGCTTGAGCGGAACGATCCTGAAGGTCTCGCTGGGCTCGGCGGCCCCGGCAGCCAGGCGGCCATCGGCGAAGCCGAACTGCGCCTGGGGCTGGAGCTGCCGGGAGAGATGCGGCAGTGGCTGCTGACGAACGACATCGACGCCGGCGGACAACCCGACGGTCGATCGTGTCTGGTGGCCCTGGGGTGCGAGATACCCCTACCCGGCGGCCATCTCCTTCTGGGCCTGACGGACATTCAGCGGGTCTACCTCAGCCGGATGGGCTTGGAGGAGATGCAGCCGTCCGCGGACCCCGACTGTCCGTTCTGGCGTCGTGAGTGGGTGCCGATCGCCGCGGAGCGTGACGGTCTCTACGGGACGTTTCTGGACACGCTCAGCGGAACAGTCGGCACGTGGGCTGAAGCACACGGTCCCGAGGAGGGTATGTACGCCTCGTTGTCCGCCTTCTTCCAAGAGACGGCGGACCGGCTGGAAGGGGTCTCCTCGGGAGACTGGAGAGGCCCCGGCAAGTCTGCTCGACTCCGTCAGCTCGATCCCCGTCCGGAGGACGAGCCCGTACGCCTCTGGGCACGCGCCAACGGCTACCTCGTCAATGATCGTGGCCGTATCCCTGCGAGCATCCGCGAGGCCTACGAGGCAGGGTGAGCACCAGGTCCCGCTGTACCGGTCGGTCGGGCACAGCTATGCGCCGGTCGCGGCGACGAGTGCAGTCCGGACCAGGTGCTGGCACGCTGCCGACGGCGATGCCTTCAACTCGCCGGACGTCACGCCTCCCCAGATTCCAGAAGGTCCCGCAGCACCCGCTCGTCGTCAGGACTGAGCTGAGCGACGAACCGGGCCAGCACCGTCTCCCGGTCCCCGTCCCGGTCGAGTTCCGTATGCATACGGCGGGCGGTGAGCCCCTGCGCGTCCTGCACCGGAAAGTAGGCGTACCCCCGCCCCTGGCGCCGGCGCTCCACGACGCCCTTGTCGTGCAGCCGGGTCAGGATCGTCGTCACCGTGGTGCGGGCCAGGCCCGTGTCGAGGCTCAGCTGCACCTCGCCGGGGGTCTGCGGGTGGCCGGCGGCCCAGAGGGCGGCCATGACGGTGGCCTCCAGCTCACCCGCCGGTCGGCGTTCGTCCTTCTCGTCGGCCATGGGAACGATCCTCACCCCGTCTTCGTCTACAGTTCAGTAGACCGTCTACAGAATTGTAGTCACTCGGGTGCCGTCTCGTCACCGCGCCCGTGTGTCCGCTTCCGCCCGCCCATTATGGAAGGACCGTCGACGATGACCGCAGGGCTTCACTCACTCATCCCCTCGCGCGTCTCGACGAGCTTCCACGCGATACCGGCGCTCCGTCTCCGCCCAGGTCCTACGACGGAAGAGCGCCACGATGTGTCCCCACTCCTCCGGGATCCCGGCCAGGTTTCCCTCCGTACCTCGTCTGCTCGCCATGCTCCGCCGCCACCTGGGCCGAGCCGTCGCCGTGACGTACCTCGCCGCGGCGGTGCTGCCAGGACCCGGCCTGTGGCTCCGGCACCCGCATGCGACGGGCATCGCCGAACTGTCCCTGCGGACACCCCAGTTACTCCTCGCCCTGGTCCTGTTCGGCGCCGGACTCCAGGTACCACTGCGTGAACTGCGGTTGCTGCTACGGCGCCCCGCCGCCCTGCTCGCGGGCCTCGCGCTGCACATCCTGGTGCCGCTGCTGATCGTCCCCGGGGTGGCTCTCGCGCTGCGGCTGTCGCCGGACCACGACGGCGGCAGCGGGATGATCGCCGCGATGATCCTCGTCGTCGCCATGCCGGTGGCCGCCGGGGCGACGGTGTGGACCGCGAAGGGGGACGGCGACCAGCCCACAGCCGTCGGCCTGGTACTCGCCTCCACCCTGGTCAGTCCCCTCACCGTCCCGCTCACCCTGGCCGTCCTGTGCCCGCTGCTCCAGGGCGACTACGCGGGCAGACTCGACGTCGCCGCACATTCGGCCGGGGACGCCTTCGCCCTCACCTCGGTCGTCCTGCCCTGCGCGGCGGGCATCGTGTGCCGGCTCCTGCTGCCCCGGCGCGCACGGGACGGACTCATCGGCGTGGCCGTGCCCGCGGCGCTCCCGGGTTCGCTGTTGCTGACGTACGTCAACGCCAGCGGCGTGCTTGGTCCTTTCCTGCGCCATCCGCGCCCGGTGCTCCTGCTGGCCGCGCTCGGCGTGGCCGCGACGGTGTGCGGGCTGTCCTTCACCCTGGGCCGCTTGGCCTCAGGGGTGCTGCGTCTCGACGCCCGGGCCGGTGCCTCGGTGACGCTGGCCTGCGGGATGAACAACAGCAGCGCGAGCGCGGTGCTGATCACGACGACCCTGCCCGACCGCCCGCACATCCTGCTGCCGGTGCTGGCGTACGGGCTGCTGCAGAAGGTGGCCGCCGGACGGGTGGTCCGCACAGGGCAGGAGGCGGACCCGGCGCCGGTCCCCATCCGGCAAGCGAAGTGAGGGGCCGGGACGCCTCCCGAACCCGGCCGTGACAGGCTGGAGATCACGTCGGGACCCGCCCCGACGACGCCCCTACCGAGCATCGCCGTACAGGAGTTGAACGCCATGTCCTCCGAGCTGCCGAAGTCGACCGGAGCCCCGGCCCATCAGAACGTCACCTTCCCCAGCGCCGGGGGCACCGCCCACGGCTATCTCGCGCTGCCGCCGTCCGGGAGCGGACCGGGCGTGATCGTCATCCAGGAGTGGTGGGGCCTGACCGACCACATCGCCGACGTGGCCGACCGGCTCGCCCGGGAGGGCTTCGTCGCGTTCGCCCCCGACCTGTACGGCGGGAACGTGGCGCACGAGAGCGACGAGGCCCTCCGGATGATGCTGGCCCTCCCGGTCGCCCGCGGTGTCGAACTGCTCTCCGGCGCGGTCGACCACCTGCTGTCCCTGCCCGAGGTCACCTCGGACACGGTCGGCGCGGTCGGCTTCTGCATGGGCGGCGGCTTCGTCCTGTACCTCGCCGCGGCCGACCCCCGGGTCAGCGCGGCGGTGCCGTTCTACGGCGTGATCCAGGGCGAACTCCCCGACTTCTCCGGCCTGAAGGCCCAAATCCAGGGCCACTACGGCGAGTTGGACGAGAGCATCCCGGTGGCGAGCCTCGACGCCCTGAGCAAGACCATCCAGGAACAGTCCGGCATCACCCCGGACCTGCGCCTCTACCCGGCCAACCACGCCTTCTTCAACGACGGCCGCCCGGTCTACGACGCCGACTCCGCCACCCGCGCCTGGGCGAGCACGGTGCCGTTCCTGCACGAGCAGCTGGGCTGACGCTCACGCGCCCTCGGGCCAAGGTCCTACGCCCCTGGCCCGAGGTGCCGCGCGGGCCCCGCCGGTAGCGTCCCGGGCATGACGATCACCGTGCCGCCCCGCGGCCCCGAAGAGCGCAGGCGTGACGTACTGGCCAGGCTGGAGCGGGAGTCGGACATCTGGGTGGCGTCGGCCGACGCGGAGGGGCTGCCGTGTCTGGTGCCGCTGTGGTTCGTCTGGGACGGGCAGGCGGTGTGGCTGTCCACCCGGGCCACGAATCCCACGGGCCGCAATCTCACCGACGGGCGGCGGACGCGGCTCGCCTTCGCGGACACCCGGGACGTCGTGCTCATCGACGGTGAGGCGACGGCCTTCACCGCCCAGGACGTCCCGACTGCAGCGGTCGAGTCCTTCCGCGCGAAGTACGGCTGGGATCCCCGCGAGGACCGCGGGCCCTACTCCTTCTTCCGGGTACGGCCCGTCGCCGTCCAGGCGTGGCACGAGGTGCGTGAGCTGCCCCAGCGCCATCTGATGCGGGACGGCGCCTGGGTGGCCTGAGCCCCGTCGACCGTCAACCGGCCTTCCTGTGCAGCTCGTTGAGGCGGGCCAGTTCGTCCTCGGTCAGCCGGATCGCGCCCGTGGCCACGTTCTCGGTGAGGTGGTCGGGGTTGCCCGTGCCGGGGATGGCCAGGACGTGCGGGCCCTGCGCGAGGGACCAGGCGAGGCGGATCTGGGCGGGGCTCACGCCGTGGGCGTTCGCGATCGCCAGAACCTCGTCGCCGTGGGCGGCGGTCGCGCCCTGTGGCCCGGCGTCGCCCGCGATGGCGAAGAACGGGACGAAGGCGATGCCCTGTTCCCCGCAGATCCGCAGCATGTCGTCGGTCTCGGGGCTGGACGAGTCGAGCCCGAACCGGTTCTGCACGCTCACCACCGGTGCGATCTCCTGTGCCTCGGCGAGGTGCCGGGGCTCGACGTCGGAGATCGCGAGGTGCCGGACCAGGCCCTCCTCGCGGAGTTCGGCGAGGGCACCGAAGTACTCGGCGATCGAGTCCTGCCCCATCCGGCGGAGGTAGACCACGTCGAGGTGGTCGCGCCCCAACTGCCGCAGGTTCTCCTCGACATGGCCGCGCAGGTCGTCGGGGCGGGCCGAAGTGCTCCACTCCCCCGCGTAGTTCCGGAAGGGGCCGACTTTGGTGGCGATCACGAGGTCGTCCGCGTAGGGGGCGAGTGCGGAGTTGATGAGTTCGTTGGCGGACCGCAGGGACGAGAAGTAGAAGGCGGCCGTGTCGATGTGGTTCACACCCAGCTCGATCGCCCTGCGCAGCACGGCGATCGACCGGTCGCGGTCGCTCGGTGTGCCGAGGTTGAAGGCTGCGCTGCCCGTCAGCCGCATCGCGCCGAAGCCGATGCGGTTGACGGTCAGGTCGCCGAGTGTCCAGGTGCCCGCGGCGGCCGCGGTGATCTTCTCCGAAGTCATCAGCGGAGTTTCGCACACACCCGCCGCGCGCCCGCCATCGCTTTACGGATACGTGTACGTGTTCAGGGAGTTGACCGCGGAGGCCGGGTCACCGAGGTCGTAGCGGTCCACGGCAAGGAAGTTGGGCTTCTTGCGGGCGGCCGGCTGGCAGAACCGCTGGGCCCGGTCGAGGACCTTGGTGTTGTCGGTCTGCGCCGTCCCGGCGATCGTCGCGTCGCGGAAGTGGTTCATGACGAACAGCGGGCGGAACCCCGCATACGTCTGCGTCAGCGGGACGTTGAGGTCGCTGCCGTACCAGCGGCTGTAGCAGGACCAGTCGGAGGAGCTCGCGCCGGAACCCATCGACCAGTAGTTCTCGACGGTCCACTCGCGCTGGTACATCACGCCGAAGCTGTCCCGGGTCAGTCCGGCGGACTCGTCGGAGGCACGGCTGTGGTCGGTGAAGATCAGCAGGCGGTGGTTGGCGGCGATCAGGTCGGCCATCTTCGGCCAGCCGTTCTGCCGTACGCCGGTCTGGTCGGGGCGGTACAGCACGTCGTACAGGCCGTTGACGCGGGCGAGTTCGCCGCGCAGGACGGCCGGGTCGACGTAGTCCTCCAGGAAGACGGTGACGAACTGGTCGGGGTGCGCCTTGAGGAAGTCGACCATGCGCTGGAGGTCGACGTTCAGGGCGACCGGGCTGCTGACCAGGGTGCAGCTGTCGTGGCAGAGGATCGCCCCGTCGGAGGTCTGGTGGATGTCCAGCATGAACCCCCGTACGCCGTCGGAGAGTTGCTGGTTGATGCCGCGTGACTGGTTCGGGAAGAAGTTCACGAAGGGCGGGGCGAAACCGCCGTCGACCCCGTTGGCGTAGGCGTTGTGCGCGGTGAGGAACGTGACCTGGTCCAGGGTGCGCTGGTCCTGGGCGGGCATCGGGTTGGTGGGCGAGGTGATCGGCGTGAGGTACCAGGAGGCGAGGCCACCGGAGGAACCGATGGCCAGCTGGGCCGGGTAGTTGGCGCCGGAGGGCTTGGCGCCGACGGTCAAGTAGCTGTCCGCGCCCGGGACTTTGAGCGTGTACTGGTCGCCGCCGGTCGGGGTGATCTGCCAGGCCGCGTCGGCGCTCGTGCAGGCGACGGTCTTCGCCTGGCTGCCCGAGCGGCCCAGACAGCTGCCGGCCGTGTCGGTGCTCTCCAGGACGTACGAGGATCCGCTCGTCCGGAGGTTCCACTGCTGGTGGTCCTCGTTGCCCTTGGGGTTGTGCTGCTCCACCGCTCCCCCCTTGTCGGCCGCGTTGAGCCCGGTCGTGGCGCTCTGGACGTAGTACGTGCCCGGAGCGGGGACCGCGTCGGCGGCTCCGGCCGGTGGGGCGACGATCGCCGCCGACAGCGCGGCGGTGATGGCGAGCAGGGCGTGGGGGGTTCGCATGGGTGCCCTTCGGTTGAGTATGGTCAGGCTCATGACACCGAAAAGGTGATCGGCCACACCCAAGCGCCTGTGGTCTGAACCAGTCAAGAGGAGTGACCCGTCGGCGGAGTGAACGGCGAAGGACGGGACACGATCACCCCGATTTCCTCAACTCCCGCCAGGCCAGGTGGTGATCGAGGAGAGTCTCCTCCAACGGCCGGTACTCGATGCCCAGTTCCGCCACGCCACGCCGGTTGTCGACCGTGAACCTGATCCCGAGGTGCTTGCGGATGTAGTCCTGGGTGAGCCCGAACGCCGGGCCCAGGACGCGCACCGGCCAGTGCGGGAGGCTGTGCCGGGGCAGCCGGTAGTCGCGTGGGAGGCGTTGCCGCAGGGCGCGTGACATGTCGAGGAAGGACGCCATCCGGGCCGCCGCGACGATGTAACGGCCGTGCGCGTCAGGGTTCTCCGCCGCCGCGATGTGCGCGCCCGCGACGTCCCGCACATCGGCGACGGTGAAGCTGAAATCGGGTGCCCCGTAGAAGAAGTAGCCCTTGAACAGCTCGTCGAGGAGGAACAGACTGCCGGAGTCGGAAGCAGGGGTGAGTGAAGGACCCAGGATCAGGCCGGGGTTGACGGAGACCATGCGCCAACGGCTCTGCGCCTGTTCCGCGTCCCAGGCGGCGCGTTCGGCGACCGTCTTGGCGTAGTGGTAGGGGTTGTTCTCGACCGTGCTGGTGGTGTTGAAGTAGTCCTCGGAGAGGGTCTCGTCCTTCATGTTCAGTACGTCGACATAGTCGCCGAAGATCGCGCCGACCGTCGAGGTGAACACCAACTTCTCGACCGCGGGCGTGCGTTCGATGCCGGCGAGGACGTTCCGGGTGCCGGTGAGCGCGGGCTCGACGACGTCCTTCTGGCCGTCCTTGATCTTCTCCGGCATCAGGAACGGCGAGGCCACGTGGAACACCACCCGGCAGCCGTCCATCGCCGCGTCGAAGGAACCCGCCGCCAGCAGATCGGCCTCGAACAGCCCCAGTGCGCCCGGGAATTGGTCTCCCATGGCCCGCAGCGGCGCGATCTTCGCCTCGTTGCCGAGGGACCGCACGGTGGTGTGCACCCGGTAGCCGCGCTCCAGCAACTGCCGGACCAGATGGCTGCCGACGAATCCGCTGCCGCCGGTCACCAACACCGTCTCGCCGCCGACACTCATCCCTGGCTCCGATCACCGTGGCGTCCAGCGCGCACGCTACAACGGTGATCGGTGTCAGGTCAGCTCTTCGGTCGCTACAGCTCTCAACTCCCGGCCCCTGTATAGGCGGCCGTGGTCCGGTCGGCCGCCCCGCGGGCCACCGACTCGTCCTCGCCGCCCGCCACGTTCGCCGCGAACCACGCCTCGCTGCTCGCCGTGACGAAGCGGCGGCCTTCCTCGGACACCAGCCAGGCCATGGCGTCCTCGGGCTTCACGGAAGCGTTGCCCGACAGGTTGCCGTCGAGCCCCAGAAGGATCGAGTCCCAGCCGACGCCCACCGCGCCGGGTCCGAACTCGGCCCACTTCGTGTCGTCGACATGGGCGATGTGCTCCAACTCGAAGCGCGTTCCGTCGCCCTCGGGCGTCAACTTCAGCTCGATCCAGCTCACTTCGCCGCCGAACTCCCAGGTCGCGAAGAAGCTGTTGGGCGGGTCGCAGCGCTCGACGGTGCCGCCCGCGTTGCCCTGCAGCTGGTACTTCCCGCCCGGCCGCAGTTCACCGGTGACCGGCAGGAACCAGCGCGGGATGCGCTCGGGGTTGGTGCAGGCGTCCCAGACGTCCTCGACCGGTGAGTCGTAGGACTGGCCGACGGTCACCACGCGGGCCTCGCCGGCCTTGAAGACGCGCCGACCGACCTTGCGGCTCACGGAGTTGATCTGATGGGTGACGTCGATCATGGGGTGCTCCTCGACTCGTCGGGGCTGTCGTCGTCGGACTCGCGGAGCCGGCGCTCGCGCTTGCCCCGTGCCAACTCGGTGGCCAGGGCGTCCAGATGAGGGGTCCAGTAGCGGCGGAACCGGTCGAGCCAGGCGTCGATGTCCCGCAGCGGCCCGGAGTCGACCGCGTACAGGCGCCGGGTGCCGTCCGGCCGTACCGTCGCGAAACCGTTCTCCCGCAGCACCTTCAGATGCTGGGAGACCGCGGGCTGCGTTATCCCGAACTCGCGCCGGACGACATCGCTGACCGTGCCGGCGGGCTGCTCGCCCTCGGCGAGCAGCTCCAGGATGCGGCGGCGCACGGGGTCTCCGAGCACATCGAAAGCGTGCATGAGCCCAAAAGTATCACCGGTCGCTTATATAAGCGACCGGTGATAGAGGAGGGTGCCCGTCAGACGAGCGGCTTCTCCAGCAGCGCCTTGCGGTGGCTGAACGTCTCGATGGAGTAGCGGCCGTGGTAGTTGCCCATGCCGCTCTCGCCCACGCCGCCGAAGGGCAGGTCGGAGACGGTGAGGTGGGCGAGCGGGAGGCCGTAGCCGATGGCGCCGGAGGAGGTCTCGGCGGCGATCCGGGCACGGGTGTCGCCTGAGTCCGTGAAGACGTACAGGGCGAGGGGCTTGTCGCGGTCGGTGATGAACGCGATCGCCGCGTCGAGGTCGGGGACGGTGACGATCGGCAGGATCGGGCCGAAGATCTCCTCCGCCATGACGGGCGCCTTCGGGTCCACGTCGGCGAGGACGGTCGGCGCGATGTACTTGTCACCGCGGTCGCTGCGTCCGCCGACGACGACCCGGCCGGAGTCGAGCAGTCCGGCGAGCCGGTCGAAGTGGCGTTCGTTGACGATACGGCCGTACTCGCCGGAGGTCTGCGGGTCGGCGCCGTAGACCTTCTCGACCGCGGTCACCAGCAGAGGTTCCAGCGCGGCGGCGGTCTCCGGGTCGGTCAGGACGTAGTCGGGGGCGACGCAGGTCTGGCCGGCGTTGAGGAACTTGCCGCGCGCCAACCGGTCGGCGACGACAGCGAGATCGGCGTCGCGGTCGACGAACGCCGGTGATTTTCCGCCGAGTTCGAGGGCGACCGGGGTCAAGTGCTCGGCGGCGGCGCGCAGGACGATGCGGCCGACGGCGCCGTTGCCGGTGTAGAAGATGTGGTCGAAGCGCTCGGCGAGCAGGGCCGTGGTCTCGGGGATGCCGCCTTCCACGACGGCGACCGCGTCGGTGTCGAGGTAGGCGGGCAGCAGCCGGGCGATGGCGGCGGAGGTGGCGGGTGCCATCTCGCTGGGCTTGACGACCACCGCGTCACCGGAGGCGAGCGCGCCGACGACCGGGGTCAGCAGCAGCTGGAGCGGATAGTTCCAGGGGGCGATCACGAGGACGACGCCGAGCGGGTCGTACTGCGTCCAGGCGGTGGCGTCCGTGCCGAGGTGGGCCGGTACGGGGGCGGACTCGGGGCGGAGCCATTCCTCAAGGTGGTCGAGGGTGTGGTCGATCTCGCGGATCGTGAAGCCGATCTCGGTGCGCTGGGACTCGGCGGCGCTCTTGCCGAGGTCGGCGTGGAGGGCGGCTGCGAGGTCGTCGCCGTGCTCCGTGAGCAGGTCGCGCAGGCGGCGCAGCTGGGTGGTGCGCCACTCGACGGGCTTGGTGCGGCCTGTACGGAAGGTGGCGCGCAGCCGCGCGACGATGTCGGCGGGCTGCTCGGGGCTGGACTGGTTCACGGTGCCTCGCTGCTGGTGCGTGGGGGTTCTCGACGGTCAGGTGTATATAGCAACCATTCTTGCACCGGGAAAAATTCCGGTGCGGCCATGGTCACCCTCCGCCCCGCGGCTGTCACTTGCGGACGAGTTCCCGGCGTCGGCGTTCCAGATAGCCACGCTCGGCCGCGCTTCCGGTGCGGGCGATGGCCGCCCCGTACGCCTCGACGGCCTCGGTGTCGCGGCCCAGCCGGCGCAGCAGATCGGCGCGGACGGCGTGCAGGACGTGGTACTCGCCGAGGTCCAGCGCGTCCACGAGGTCGAGGGCCCCCCGCGCACCGTCGACCTCGGCGACGGCGACGGCCCGGTTCAGGGCGACGACCGGGCTCGGGGCGACGGCCATCAGCTGGTCGTACAGCTGGAGGATCTGTCCCCAGTCCGTCGCGTCCGCGGTCGGGGCGTCGCTGTGCACGGCGTTGATCGCGGCCTGGATCTGGTACGGCCCCGGGTTGTTCAGCCGCAGGCACCGCCGTACGAGTGACTGGCCGTCGGCGATCAGCTCGCCGTCCCACCGCTCGCGGTCCTGCTCGGGCAGCGGTACCAGCTCACCGTCCGCGCCCTCCCGCGCGGCCCGGCGCGACTCGATGAGCAGCATCAGGGCGAGCAGGCCGGTGACCTCGGGCTCGTCCGGCATGAGTTCGGACAGGAGGCAGCCGAGGCGCAGGGCTTCGGCGCACAGTTCGGGCGAGTCCGTGTAGCCCTCGTTGAAGATCAGGTAGACGACGGCCAGCACGCCTCCCAGCCGGTCGGGGAGGTCGGCGTCGCGGGGCACGCGGTACGGGATCCGCGCGTCGCGGATCTTGGCCTTGGCGCGGACGAGGCGTTGGGCCATCGTCGGTTCGGGCACCAGGAAGGCGCGGGCGATCCGGGCGGTGGTGAGGCCACCGAGCAGGCGCAGGGTGAGCGCGACCTGGGCCTGGGTGGCGAGCGCGGGGTGGCAGCAGGTGAAGATCAGACGGAGCCGGTCGTCGCGCACGGGTCCCTCCTCGGCGGGCGCGTCGGACGCGTACAGCAGGGCGGCCTCGGTGTGACGGACCTCCCGGGACGACTCGCGGCGCAACCGGTCGACCGCGCGGTTGCGGGCGGTCGTGATGATCCACCCGGCGGGGCTCGGCGGCACGCCGGTCTCCGGCCACTTCCGCACGGCCGTGGTGAAGGCGTCCTGGACCGCTTCCTCGGCGAGGTCGATGTCACCGAGGAAGCGGACCAGGACCGAGACCGCCCGCCCGTACTCGGCACGGAAGACGGCCTCGATGTCGGTGTCGAACGGCATCAGTCCTCGGCCGTGTTCATGAAGGGGCGCACCTCGACGGGCAGAGTGGTGGCCCAGGTCGCCCGCTTCCCCCACTCCAGTGCCGCGTCCAGATCGGCCGCCTTGATCAGGCAGAGCCCGCCCAGATACTCCTTGCCCTCGGCGTACGGCCCGTCGGTGATCAGCACGTCGCCGTCCTTGGGACGCAGCACGGTGGCCGTCTCCGGCCCGTGCAGGCCACCGGCGAAGACCCAGGCACCGGCGGCCTCCAGTTCGTCGTGGAAGATCTCCAGCTTGCGGCCGATCTCCGCCATCTCCTCGGGCGAGGGCATCTGTCCGTCGGTCGGGGTGATCACGCTGAGCAGGTAGTGCTGCATGACGTCCTCCAGGGCGTAGGGGGTTCTCTCACCTCCTACACGAACGCCATGGTGCCGGATCGACACCTCGCCTCAGTAGGTGACCTTTTTTCTGGGCCCGGTCCTCAGCCGACCTGTGATCCGGGTGGGTCGGCCTACCGTGCCGGGCGGAACGGCTGCAGGAAGCGGATCCCGTCCTCGATGCCGCCGTCCATCAGTTCCAGCAGTCGGGGCACCATGTCCTGCATACGGGGTGCCCGCAGGTGGCCGTCGAGGGCCTCGCGGCTCTCCCAGCGCTCGAAGATGACGAACGTGCCCGGTTCTCCCTCGACCTGGTGAGCCTCGTAGTCGATGTTGCCCGTGTCGTTGCGTGACGCGGTGACGGCGGCCGTCATGAACGCCTTCATCGCGGCTTCCTTCCCGGATCTGGCCCGGGCTTCCCACAGCACGGTGACGTAGTGGTTCGACGTGGTGGTCATGGTCGCTCCTCCTGGCTCCGAACGGCGTCGTTGTGCGCCGTTCACGACTCGACACTGAGCCCCGGGGAGCGTCGGCGGGAGCTACGGGGCTTCGTGGTACAGCGCGTACCACCCACCAGGGCGGGGTGTGCGGGAGGATGGTGTGCATGGATCAACTCGGTGCCGCGCTGCGGGCGTGGCGGGACCGGCTGGATCCCGCGACGGTGGGCTTCGCACACGGATCGCCGCGTCGGGTCCCCGGTCTGCGGCGCGCGGAGCTGGCGACGCTGGCCGGCATCTCGGTCGAGTACGTGGTCCGGCTGGAGCAGGGGCGGGTGGCGACGCCCTCGGCGCAGGTCTGCTCGGCGCTGGCCCGCGCCCTGCATCTGTCCGACGACGAGCACGCTCACCTTCTGCGCATGGCCGGGCACGCGGCGGATCCGGCCCGGGTTCCGCGCATGATCCCGGGGAGCCTGTACCGGATCGTGGACCAGCTCACCGCAAACCCGTTGGCGATCTACGACGCCACCTGGCAGTTGCTGCACTGGAATCCGCTGTTCGCGGCCACGTTCGGCGATCCCACGGTCCGCGCTGCGGGCGACCGCAACGTCCTGGTCTGGCAGTTCCTGGGTGAGCTGCCCCGGGTCCGGCAGACGGCGGCCGAGCGGGCGGCGTTCGAGGAGTCCCTCGTCGCCGACCTGCGCGCGACGACGAGCCGGTACCCCGACGATCCCGAGCTCGCGGGACTGGTGTCGAGGCTGGAACTCAGCCCACGGTTCCGCGAGTTGTGGAGCCGCCGGGCGGTGGGCGGTCACCAGAGCGCGCACAAACTCGTCCAGCACCCGGATGTCGGAGACATCGTCCTGAACTCCGACATCCTCACCACCCAGGACACGAACCTCCGCCTCGTGGTGTACACGCCGCAGCCGGGCACCGACGCCGACAGCAAACTCGAACTCCTCGCGGCCATCGGGGTCCAGAGGATGTCTCCGCAGAAATGACGGCCCGCGTACCGCCCCGTCCGGTGGGCCAGGCCGCCGGGTGGTACGCGCGGTACCAGGAAGTGCCGTAGCTCCCGCCGCCCCTCCCGGGAACCCAGCATGGAGTGCGTGAACAGCGCACGACCGTGCTGTCCGGAGCAGGAGGAGCCGGCATGACCACCACCTTCATCACCGGGGCCAACAGGTCCCTCGGTCTGGAAACCGCTCGTCGCCTCGTCGAGGCGGGGCACACCGTCCTCGTCGGTGCCCGCGACCGTGAGCGCGGCCGGGCCGCGGCAGAGGCGCTCGGCGCCCGGTTCGTCCAGATCGACGTGACCGACGACGCCTCGGTCCGGGCCGCGGCCGCGAATGTCGCCGCGCACGAGGGAACGATCGACGTCCTGGTCAACAACGCCGGCGTCCTCGGCAGGGTCGGCCCCGTCGAGGAGTACACCGCGGCCGATGTGAGTGCCGTGCTCGACGTGAACGTCGTCGGGATCGTGCGCGTCACGCACGCCTTCCTCCCGCTGCTGCGCGAGTCGCCGAACCCCGTCATCGTCAACGTGTCCAGCGGGATGGGCTCCTTCGGCATGACCCAGGACCCGGCGCGGATCGAGTCGCGGTACGCCCTGCCCCTCTACTGCGCCTCGAAGGCCGCGGTCACGATGCTCACGACGCAGTACGCCAAGGAACTGAAGGACGTGAAGGTCAACGCCGCGGACCCCGGGCAGACCGCGACCGACTTCACCGGCGGCCTCGGACACAGCGTCGCCGACGGCGCGGAGTCCATCGTGACCCTCGCGATGATCGGCCCGGACGGCCCGACGGGCCAGTTCATCGACCGATCCGGAAACCTCCCGTGGTGAACCTGCCCTGGGGCCGTGCATCACCTCAGGACACCGGCAGGGTCTTCTCCGCGGGTTCGTCCGCAGACTCTTCCACGGAGTCCTGGTCGAGGGCCGCCGTAAGCCGAGCCAGCAGACGTACGAGGTCCCCCTGGTCGTCGATGGCGTCGAGGAGCCGGGTCTGATCGGCGAGGAGGCGGCGGGCCGCGCGCTGGTGGAGGGTGCGGCCGCGCGGGGTGAGGTGGAGGAGGACGCGGCGGCGGTCGGCACGGTCGGGGCGGCGGTGGACCAGGTTGTCGGCGACCATCCGGTCGACCAGTTTCGTGAGGCTCGGCGCCGGCATCAGCACCTGGTCGGCGATCTCGGTCATCGGGTGGCCCTTGCCGTCGGCGATGACCGACAGGACGCGCCACTGTTCGACCGAGCAGTTCTCCTCGGCCAGCACGGCGGTCATACGCAGGCCCAGCCGCCGCTCGGCGTGACTCAGCAGGTGGGCGAGGCCCGGCGACGGTACGGACGACATTGCCGCTGTCCTTCCGGTAGGTCTACTGTGCGGTTCAGATTACGAGCCTCTGCGAGGGCGCCGGGGCCGGGACCGGTTTCCGTGCCCTCACGCCCTCACGGAGGTGGCCTGGTGCATCCCCTGCCGCCCGGGCGGATCAGCGGCCCGGTCAAGACCTTGGTCGTGGCACTGGTCGTACCCCTGCAAGGTCCGGCGGGCGTCTTCGGGCCGTCCTGCGAACTGGCCGCGCAGCTCGCCGTGGAGGAACTCAACGCCACCGGCGGGGTGTTGGGCCGCGAGGTCCGGCTGATCGTGGTGGACGGCGGCGTCCCGGCGGAGCAAGTGGCCGCCGAGGTCGAGATGTTGGTGTCGATGCGCGCGGTGGACGCCGTGGTCGGCTGGCACACCTCGGCGGTCCGCAAGGAGCTGGTGCCGCGCATCGCGGGCCGGGTGCCGTACGTCTACACCGCGCAGTACGAGGGCGGCGAGCGCACGCCGGGCGTCTTCCTCACCGGCGAGACCGACGCGGCCCAACTCCTGCCCGCCATGCGGCTGTTGGCGGAGGAGACCGGCGTACGGCGCTGGTGCACGGTGGGCAACGACTATGTGTGGCCGCGGGTGACCGCCCGGGCCGCGCGCCGCTACGCCCGGGACTGCGGCGGCCGGGTGCAGGGCGAGGCGTTCGTGCCGCTGGGGACGTACGAGTTCGGGCCGGTGCTGCGCCGGATCGAGCGGTGCGAGGCGGACGCAGTCCTGATGCTGCTGGTCGGGGACGACGCGGCGCGCTTCAACCGGGCGTTCGCCGGGCGCGGACTGCATCAGCGGTGTCTGCGGCTGAGCACGCACATGGACGAGAACATCCTGCTGTCCACCGGCGCGGAGGCGACCGAGGGACTGTGGGCGGCCGCCGGTTACTTCGAGACCCTGGCGACCGCCGAAAGCCTTGATTTCAGCGGGCGTTACGCGGCCCGCTTCGGCGTGGAGGCGCCCGTCGTGGGCAGCCTCGGCGAGTCGTGTTTCGAAGGCGTACGACTGCTCGCGGCCCTGGCCGAGCGGGCGCGGTCGCTCGATGTGGGCGCCATGTGCGCGGTGGGCGGCACCGTCTCGTACGAGGGCCCGCGAGGCGTACTGCGTCTGCACGGCAATCACCTCCGCCAACGGCTGTACCTGGCGCGGGCGGACGCCTTCGACTTCGACATCGTCGCCCAACTCTGACCTTCCCACCTGCTCCGGCCGAGAGTACCTTCCTCCAGGAATAGTTTCTACAGGAAGCATTGATTAAGTCTACGCGCGTCGCCAAAAGAATTTTGAAAGCCCTTCCATTTAAAGCGGGCGAAACGGTCGGGAAACAATTCGGCGTGACTCTTCCGTCCAACTCCCCCGGGCCGTCCGGGAGATGAACCACACCCGTGGAAGAGGGAAGTGTCGTGACGGAGATCGTCGACAAAGAGGCGCCGGCAACGGCTGCCGGACGGACCTACAACGACTGGGCGAAGAACGACACACTGGAGGACTACTCGCTGCGCTACGCGCCGAAGTCCTTCCGCCGCTGGACGCCCTACGTGGTGGCCACCACCGCCCTGGGCGGCATCGCGTACCTCGCCGACTTCGCCATCGGCGGTTCCATCGCGATCTCGAACGGCTTCTCCAGCGCCATGGTGGCGATCCTGGCGGCAGCGGTGACGATCTTCCTCACCGGCATCCCGATCTCGTACTACTCCGCCAAGTACTCCATCGACATGGACCTGTTGACCCGGGGCGCGGGCTTCGGCTACCTCGGCTCGACCCTCACGTCGGTCATCTACGCCAGCTTCACCTTCATCTTCTTCGCCCTCGAAGGCTCGATCATGGCGCAGGCGCTGGACTTGGGCCTCCACATCCCGCTCGCCGTCGGCTACTTGATCTGCTCGCTGATCATCCTGCCGCTGGTGATCTACGGCATGACCGCGCTGTCCAAGATGCAGGTGTGGACCCAGCCGGTGTGGCTGGTGCTGATGGTCGCGCCGTTCGTGTCCATCGCGATCCAGGAACCCGGCAAGTTCTCGGAGTTCACCCACTTCGCGGGCAACTCCCCCACCGGTTCCAGCATCAGCATGCTCGGTGTCGGCGCGGGTGCCGGTGTGGCACTGTCGTTGATCGCGCAGATCGGTGAGCAGGTCGACTACCTGCGCTTCATGCCCGACAAGACCCCCGAGAACGCCAAGAAGTGGTGGGGCGCGGTGCTCTCCGCGGGTCCGGGCTGGGTCGTTCTCGGTGCGGCGAAGCAGATGGGCGGCGCGTTCCTCGCCTTCTACATCGCCGGCAGCGTGGGCCTGGCCAAGGCCAACGAGCCCATCCAGCAGTACGTGCACGGCTTCAAGACTTTCGCCGCCCCGGTCGCCCTGGGCCTGGCCACGTTCTTCGTGATCCTGTCCCAGGTGAAGATCAACTCGACGAACGCGTACTCCGGTTCGCTGTCCTGGTCGAACTTCTTCTCCCGTCTGACACACCGTCACCCGGGCCGCGTGGTCTACATCTTCCTCAACGTCGGCATCGCGCTGGCCCTGATGGAGGGCGGCGTCTTCGGCTTCCTCAACACCGTGCTCGGCTTCTACTCCAACGTGGCCATCGCCTGGATCGGCGCGGTCGTCGCCGACCTCGTCATCAACAAGCCGCTCAAACTCAGCCCGTCCTACATCGAGTTCAAGCGCGCCCACCTGTACAACTTCAACCCGGTCGGCTTCGGCTCGATGCTCATCGCGTCGGCGGTCTCCATCGCCGCGTACTTCGAGGCGTTCGGCGACTACGGCAAGGCGTACTCCCCCTTCATCGCCCTGTTCCTGGCGATGGTCCTCTCGCCGCTGTTCGCGTACCTCACCAAGGGCAAGTACTACATCGCCCGCCTCGACGACCTGGAGGAGCCGCTGCTCGACGCGGACGGACTCCCCTCGGCCGTCATCCTCAACTGCACCGTCTGCACAACGGACTTCGAGCGTCCCGACGTGGCGAACTGCCCCTTCCACTCCGGGCCGATCTGCTCCCTGTGCTGCAGCCTGGAGAAGGACTGCCACGACTCCTGCAAGAGTGCCCCCGGCGCCACGGGCCCGGTCGACCTGGCGATGCCCGCCGTACGCTCGGCGGACTGACCCCGCGTTCCCACCGCTCCGGCCCGCGTCCTGCGACACGGGCCGGAGCGTCGCGCGTGCCCGACCCGCCCGCTCGGCAGAATCTCCCGCATGACCGACCACTTCCTCGTCACCCGCGCCCGACACCTCGCGGACGACCTCCTCGCCCCGCACGCCGAACAGGTCGACCAGGAGGGCGTCCCGGCAAGCCACATCGAGGCGGTCAAACGCTCCGGCCTGCTGGGCGTCAGCGCGCCCATGGCCTACGGCGGCTCGGCGGCACCGGCCTCGGTGGCCCGGGAGACGGCGGAGATCCTGGCCGGTGCATGCTGCTCGACGTGGTTCGTGCAGACGCAGCACCACACACCGGTACTGACCCTGACGAAGAGCGAACTGCCCGTGCGGGAACGCCTGTTGGGCCCACTCGCGCGAGGCGAGCTGCTGTCCGGGGTGGCGTACGCGCACCTGCGGGCGTACCCCCGGATCCCGGTGCGGGTCACGCGGGAGCGGGGCGGCTGGCGCTTCGACGGGACGGTGCCCTGGTACACGGGCTGGGGCCTGAACGACGTGATGCTGCTCGCGGGGGTGACGGACGCGGACGAGGCGTTGTTCGCGTTCACGGAGGCGCGGCAGCAGGAGGGGTTGCGGCCGTCCGCCCCGATGCGGCTGGCGGCACTCACCGCGTCCCGCACGGTGTCGCTGGAGCTGGACGGCCTGTGGCTGCCCGAGGACGCGGTCGCGCTGCGCGCGCCGTACGCGGACTGGGCGAAGACCGACCGCCCCAAACCGACGAACGCGTCACCGGCGGTCTTCGGCATCACGGAGGCGGCCCTCGCGCTGCTGGACGAGGACACGTCCGGCCCGATCCGCACGCGTCTCGACAACGTACGCAGGCAGGCGTACACCCTGGCCGAACACCCCGTACCGCATGAGCACTTGGAGGAGCGGCTGTCGCTCCGGACGCAGGCGTACGAGGTGCTCATGACGGCGACCACGGCCGCGGTGGTGGCTGGAGGCGGTAGGTCGCTGTCATTGACGGGCAAGGCCCAACGCCTCGCGCGGGAGGCTCTGTTCCTCCTGGTTCAGGGCCAGACGGCAGAGTCGAGACGGGTCCACCTGAAGGCACTGGCCGACGGAGCGTAATTCGCTTGACCTGGTCACGGAGCGGCGCTCAACTGTGGCGGGACACCACGGGTGGTGGTGCCGGTATCCGGGGAGGCAGCGGCACCGATGGAGATCCGTCCCACGACCGACGACGATCATGACGTCTTCGTCGACACGGTCCACGCCGCGTTCGGGCTCTTCCCGGAAACCCCGGTCGACGGTGGCGGGCTGTGGTGGTCGGCACTTGAGATGGACCGCTGCCTGCTCGCCCTGACCGCGGACGGGCGGCCCGTCGGCACCGCGGCCACGTACCCCTTCGAACTCACCCTGCCCGGTGAGACCCTCGTCCCGGCCCCCGGAGTGACCGCCGTCGGCGTCCTGCCCTCGCACCGGCGTCAGGGCGTGCTCAGCGCGATGATGCGGCACCAGCTCACCGAACTGCGGGCCCGCGGAGAGGTCCTCTCCGTGCTGCTGGCCTCCGAGGCCACGATCTACGGCCGGTTCGGCTACGGACCGGCGACCTACACGTCGCGGCTGACGGTGCCGCGGCACAGGGCCGCCCTCGCCGTTCCCCGGGCGCACGCAATGGCCGACGCACCGGCCGTCGTCGCGGACAACGGCGCGGTCGAGGTACTGCGTCGTGCCGAGTGCGGCGAGATCCTGGAAGAGGTCTACGACCGGTACCGCCGCACCCAGCCCGGCGCGCTGTCCCGGCCGCACCGCTGGTGGGCCCTGCGCGCGGGGCAGCCCCCGATCTCGCCGACGCCGCGCTACATCGCCCTCCACCGTGACGCCGACGGCGTGCCGGACGGGTACGCCGGCTACTCGATCGAGTCCGGCACCCTGACCGTCGACGAGACCATCGCCACCGACGACGCCGTCTTCACGGCCCTGTCCGGGTTCGTTCTCGGCCACGACCTCGTCTCCCAGGTCGTGTTCAAGCACGTCCCGCCCCAGCACCCGCTGCGCCGGCAGCTCGCGGACTTCCGCGCCGGCGAGGTGAGTGGCGACATGGACTGGCTCTGGGTACGGCTGCTGGACGTCCCGCGCGCGCTGACCGCGCGCAGCTGGTTCACGGACGGCGAACTCGTCCTCGCCGTCGACGACCCGTTCCTCGACGACCACGGCCGCTACCTGCTGACCGTCCGGGACGGCAAGGCCGACTGCGTGCCGACGGGCCGGGAGCCCGACCTGTCCCTGGACGTGTGCGATCTGGGCTCGGTCTACCTCGGCGGCACCGCCCCGAGCACGCTCGTGCGGGCCGGCCACATCCGGGCCCACCGCCCGGGAGCGGCCGCCCTGGCCGACGCCCTCTTCCGCACCGACCGCTCCCCGCACTGCCTGCACTGGTTCTGACCACGCGCGCCGGCCACCCCCGCAACGACGTTCAAGGGGCGGGGAGTTGTGCCGCAGGCAGCCGGCACCCGTCAACTGGCGAACGGCACCTGTGCCGAAGAAGCCTTCTGCTCACCGACCGGGTGCTGCCACACACCCTCCGCCGCGAGCCTCGGCAGCACGCCCTCCCCGAACCAGTACGCCTCCTCCAGGTGCGGATACCCGGACAGCACGAACTCCTCGATCCCCAGCGCCGCGTACTCCTTGATCCGCTCGGCGACCTCCTCGTGGCTGCCGACCAGCGCCGTCCCCGCCCCACCCCGGACGAGCCCGATGCCGGCCCACAGGTTGGGATGGATCTCCAGCCCGTCCCGGCTCCCGCCGTGCAGCGCGAGCATCCGCTGCTGCCCTTCGGACTCGCTCCGCGCGAGCCCGGCCTGTACGGACTTCACGGTCTCGGAGTCGAACCCTTCGAGCAGCCGGTTCGCCTCGGCCCAGGCCTCCGCGGACGTGTCACGCGTGATCACGTGCAGCCGGATACCGAACCGAAGCGTCCGCCCCTGCTTCGCCGCCAGCCCCCGGATCCAGGCGATCTTCTCGGCGACCTGGGCAGGCGGCTCGCCCCAAGTGAGGTATACGTCCACGTACTTGGCGGCGATCTCCCCCGCGATGGGCGACGATCCCCCGAAGTACACCTCGGGCACCGGGTCGGGCAGCCGCGCCAACTTCGCGTCCTCGACGCGCAGATGCTCACCCGCCAGATCTACGGTCTTGCCGTCCCACAACTGCCGTACGATCTCCAGGAATTCACCGGTACGGCGGTACCGGTCGTCCTTGCCGAGGAAGTCGCCGTAGGCCCGCTGCTCGTGGCTCTCGCCGCCGGTGACGATGTTCAGGAGCAGGCGTCCGCCGGTCTGCCGCTGGAACGTGGACGCCATCTGCGCGGCGAGCGTCGGCGAGACGAAGCCGGGGCGGAAGGCGACCAGGAACTTCAGGCGTTCGGTGTTCTGGCTGACCATCGCGGTGGTGAGCCACGCGTCCTCGCACCAGGCGCCGGTGGGCGTGAGGGCGCCCACGAAGCCGAGGTCCTCCGCCGCGCGGGCGATCTGACTCAGGTAGGCGACCGTCGGCGGCCGGTCCCGGCCGGAGGCGGTGGCGGGGGTGCCGTGACCGCCGCCCACGACATGGCGGCTGTCCCCGTTGGTGGGGAGGAACCAGTGGAAGGTGAGGGACACGTGGGGGCTCCTGTCTGGACTGTCCTGCGGGTGAGTTAGAGGAGGCCGTGGCGGGGCGGCCTGGTGCCGTTGAGCACATAGCGGCCGATGTGCTGGATCTTCCAGCGCGCCGGGTCGTGCAGGGTGTGGGTACGGGCATCACGCCAATGCCGGTGCAGATTGAGCGAGTTGAGGGCCGAGCGGGTTCCCGACACCTCGAAGAGGGCACCCGCCACCTCAACAGCGGTCTGTGCCGCGTGCACCTTGGCCGCCGCGACCGCGATGGACGCCTCCGCCGCCGAGTCGTCGTCGAGGTTGGCGCGCGCCGCGTCCACGGCCTTGGCCGCCTGGATCAGCAGGGCCTCGGACGCCCTTACCTGGATGGCGAGTTCACCGAACCGCTGGATCAGCAGCGGGTCCTCGGCGGCGGTCTCGACCCCGCTCTCGAACCAGGGGCGGCTCTTCGTCCGGACGAACTCGGCGGCCTCTGCCAGCGCTCCCCCGGCGATCCCGGCGTCGATGGCCGCGTGCAGCAACTGGGCCACCGCGCCGTGGAGTTGAGGTCCTTCGAAGGTGAGGTGGTGCGGCAGGACCCGGTCGGCGGGGACGGCGACCGCTTCCAGGCGGACCGTGCCGCTGGCCGTCGTACGCTGGCCCATTCCGTCCCAGTCGTCGACGACCGTGACGCCCTCGGCGTCGCTCGGGACGTACGCGACATGGAGGTTGTCGTCCTCGGTGCGGGCGAGGACGGGGATCCAGTCGGCGAAGAGGGCGCCGGTGGAGTAGTGCTTGACGCCGGTCAGTCGGTACGAGCCGTCGGGCTGGAGTGTCAGGCGGGTGCGGATGTCCTGGACGTGTTTGGTGCCTGCCTCGGACTGGGCGTTGCCGAAGCGGCGACCGGCCAGCAACTCGGCGAAGAAGAACTTCTGCTGGTCCGCGGTGCCCTGACGGCGGATCACATTGACGTAGGCGAAGTGGCTCTGCGGGATCTGGGCGAGGCTGCCGTCGGCGGAGCCGAGCAGGCGGAAGATCTCGGCGAGGGTCTCCGCGCTCACGTCGGCGCCGCCGTGTTCGGCGGGCACGGTGACGGCGAGCAGTCCGGAGTCGGAGAGACGGTCCAACTCGGCGCGCGGGAGCCTTCGTTCGGTGTCGCGCGCGGAGGCGCCGGCCCGGAACTCGTCGGCGAGCGCGGCGGCGAGGGCGAGAGCCTCGGCATCGTCCGCGATCACGTGGGCGGTCGCACGGTGGGTCATGGTGGTCAGCTCGCCGCGGCCAGCAGCGGGGTGCGGCCGAGGGCCGCCGAGAACTGATCCACCACCTGCGTGAGCGCCTCGGTGGTGGCCGGGGCGACAGTGAGCGAGCCGTCCTCGTGAGCGGTGATGTCCTTGTCGAGGGTGAACCAGCCCTGGACTATGTGGGCCGCGCCCATGGAGTTCAGCACCGGGCGGAGCGCGTAGTCGATGGCGAGCACATGTGCGGTGGACCCACCGGTGGCGAGCGGCAGCACGGTCTTCCCGGTGAGGGCGTACTGCGGGAGCAGGTCGAGGAGCGCCTTGAGGACTCCGGAGTAGGAGGCCTTGTAGACGGGGGTGCCCACGACCACTCCGTCGGCGCGGGCGAACAGTTCGGTGGCCTCGACGATGGCCGGGTGGCGGAAGTCCGCGCCGAGCAGGGCCTCGGCGGGGATGGTGCGCACGTCGAGCGGGATCACCTCGTGGCCCTGCGCGATCAGCCACTTGTCGAGGTGCCGTAGCAGGCGGTTGGTGCGGGAGGAGACGGAGGGGCTGCCGGAGACGGACAGGACGGTGGCCATGGGTCCTCTTTCGGGGAGGCGGGGCGCCCGCTCAACTGGCAGGCGCCCCGGGGCAGTTCGGTCAGGAGTACCAGGTGGGTTCGGGCAGTTCGCCCTCAAGGACCCAGCGGCCGACCTCGCGTCGCTTGTAGGCGACCGGGTCGTGCAGGGTATGGGTGCGGACGTTGCGCCAGAACCGGTCCAGGCCCTCGGAGGTAGCGGTGGAGCGGGCGCCGGTGACCTCGAAGATCCGGTTGCCGATCTCCAGGGCTACGTCGGTCGCGCGTGCCTTGACCGCGGCGACCCGTACCTCGAAGTCGCCGCGTGTCTTCTCGGTGACGGCGTCGGGGTCGTCGTGCAGTTGCTGTCCCTCGGCTGCGACGGTGTCGGCGAGGGCCTCGACCGCCCAGAGCTTCGCCGTGAGGTCGCCGTAGGTGTCGATGACGTAGGGCTCGTCGACCGCGCGCTCGTAGCCGCCGTGCAGCCAGGAGCGGGCCTTGGTGCGGGTGTAGGTGGCGGCCGTCTCCAGGGCGCCGGCGGCGATGCCCAAGTAGAAGTTGACGAAGACCAGTTGGATGGTGGGGACGTTGAGCGTGTTGTACGTGCGCGGCCGGAATTCCTTGTCGACGTAGCCGGCCGCCGAGGACCACGGGGTGCGGACACCGTCGAGGATGACGCCGCCGCTCTCGGTGAGCCGCTGGCCGATGTTGTCCCAGTCGCCGAGGAAGGTCAGGCCCTCGCTGTCGGAGGGCACGATCGCGAAGACGTGCTGGTCGGTGCCTTCCAGGACGCCTTCGAGGACGGTGACGTCGGAGACCCTGCTGCCGGTGGAGAAGGACTTGCGGCCGGTGAAGACGAGGCCGTCGCCGTCCTCGGTGACGGTGACGTCCTTGTCGCGCGGGTTGACGGCGCCGCCGAAGAACCAGCGACCTCGGGCGGCTTCGGCCTCGACGTACTCCCACTGTTCGCGGGTGCCGACCAGGCGGGCGGCCCAGTTCCAGAGGTAGTGGTAGCCGAGGAGTTGGCCGATGGAGCCGTCAGCCTTGGCGATCTCGCGGACGACGCGGTAGGCGGTGGGCCAGTCCTGGCCTCCGCCGCCGTGCTCCGTGGGGCCGAGCAGGGTGACGAGGCCGGAGTCCTTGAGAAGTTGGACCTCCGCGTACGGGGTGGCGCCGGCCCGGTCGCGGGCGGCGGCGTCGGTGTCGAGGAGGGCGGCGACCTCGGCGGCGCGGGCGATCCAGTCCTGGGCGCTCTTCGGGGCGGGGCGGATCTGCCAGTCGGTGGGCGTGGCGGTGCTCATGTCGGACGACCTCTTTCGCGGTGGGAGCGCTCAGGCGTGGACAGAGACGAACTCGGGCTCGCCGTCCGGGAGTTGGGATTCCAGTTCACGCACCAGCGGCAGCACCCGCTTGCCGAAGTACTCCACCTCCTCGTGATAGTGCAGGAAGCCGAGCAGGAGAAGGTCGACGCCCAACTTCCGGTAGGCGACGATCCGTTCGGCGATCTGCTCCGGGGTCCCGATGAGTCCCGTGCGGAACCCGTCGTTGTACTGCACGAGGTCCTCGAACGTGGAGTCCTGCCACATGCCCTTGCCGTCGGCCGAGGACTGCCCGGCCTGCTTCACCGCGGCCCCGAAACCCTCGACGGCCTCACGGTCGGCCTTGGCGACGATCTCGCGGAGCGTGTCGCGGGCCTCGGCCTCGGTGTCCCGGGCGATGAGGAAGCCGTTGAGGCCGAACTTCGGTGCGCTGCGGCCGACTTGGGCGGCGGAGTGGCGTACGTCGGCGAGCTGTTCGGTGACGCCGTCGAAGTCCTTGCCGTTGGAGAAGTACCAGTCGGAGACGCGGCCCGCCATCGCGCGAGCGGCGGTGGAGTTGCCGCCCTGGAAGATCTCCGGGTGCGGGCGTTCGGGGGTGTTGAGGGGCTTGGGCTTGAGGGAGAAGTCACGCAACCGGTAGAAGTCTCCGGCGAGTTCGGTGTGGTCCTCGGTCCAGATCTGGCGCAGGGCCTGGATGAACTCCTCGGAACGACGGTAGCGCTCGTCGTGCTCCAGCCAGGGCTCGCCGAGCGCGGTGAACTCGCCCTTGAACCAGCCGGACACGACGTTGACAGCGAAGCGGCCGTTCGACAAGTGGTCGGCGGTGGCGCCGAGTTTGGCGAGGACGCCCGGGTGCCACAGGCCGGGGTGGACGGCGGCGATGACCTTCAGGCGCTGGGTGGCGAGGAGGAGGGCGAGGCTGAAGCTGGTCGACTCGTGCTGGAACTCGGCGCCGTAGCTGGCCATGTAGCGGACCTGGCTGAGCGCGTACTCGAAGCCGTTGTTCTCGGCGAGGACGGCGAGTTCGCGGTTGTACTCGTAGCCCCAGTCGGTGCGCTGCTCGATCTTGCTGGTGACGAGTCCCCCGCTGACGTTGGGGACCCAGTAGGCGAATTTCACGGGCTCTGCGGGCATGCGGAACTCCTGTTGCGGAATGCGTTTTCGGGCGCGCCGAATCCGGCCGGAGCGAATTCCGGCGAATGTCAGGCGGGAGGAAAAGGAAGGCGGCGGATCACAGGACGGAGGTGACGGGGATCAGGCCGCAGCGCAACAGGAGGCGCTGGAGACGCGCGCGAGGTCGACATGGCGTCGCCGCGTGAGGTCCAGTCGCATCATCATGCCGTCGATCGTGGCAGCCGTCGGCGGGGAGCGTCAAGGAAAACCCGACCGGTCTCGTATCGCGGACCATTGAATTTCACGAACGTGTGACAGGAAAACCCTTGAACGGCCCGGGAAATCCGCCGCATTCTGCGGGCATGCGCACCGAACAGCTCGAATACATAGCGGCCGTGACCCGGCTCGGCTCCCTGCGCCGGGCCGCCGAGGAACTGCGCCTGTCGCAGCCCGCGTTGAGCGAGACCGTGCGCAATCTCGAACGCGAGCTCGGCGTCGATCTCCTGGAGCGCAAACGGTCCGGCGCGACGATGAGCGCGGAGGGCCGGGAGCTGCTCCCGAAGATCGTCGACGTGCTGGACGCGGTGGACCGGCTGCGGGCGGCAGCGGGCGAGCAGCACCGGATCAGCCGCATGGTGCGGGTGGGCACGGTCAACGCGGCGACCGTGCCGCTGCTGCTTCCCGTCGTGCGCGAGTTCCGAGCCTCGCATCCGCTCACCCAGGTCGAGGTGGTCGGCACGCAGCAGGCCGACATCCATCGGGCGCTGTCGGAGGGCGGGTTCGATCTCGGTCTGGTCAATCACCTGGACGGCGACGACATGCCGGCCGAGTTCGAGTCCACCGAGCTGCTGTCCGGGCTGCCGGTGGTGTGCGTGCGCCCCGACAGTCCGTTGGCGTCCCGGCCGACCGTCAGTGTGGACGACCTACTCACCGAGCCGCTGATCGGTATGCGTTCCGGCTATGTGATGCACCGCTATGTCCACCGGCTGCTCGACGGTCGGGGCCCGGCCTTCGCGTACTCGACCGACGGCGCCGAGATGGGCAAGCTCATGGTCGCGGAGGGGCTCGGGGCGACGGTCCTGCCCGACTTCAGCGTGGTCGGGGACCCGTTGGAGCGGCTCGGCGCGATCACCTACCGGCCGATCGCCGACGACACGGCCCGCGTCCTGCTGATGCTGCGCCGCCGCCGCGCGGACTCCGTACCGCAGGCGGCCGGGGATCTGCACGAGGCGTTCGTACGGCGAGCACGGGAGCTGACGTACGGCGAGCACGGGAAGTGAGCGGAACGCGCGCCTGAGGCTGCGCTCGTCGCCGGAGGGGCTGGCCGTACGGTCAGTCCTCGTCGCCCATCGGAACCACCACGAGGAACGCGTCGGACTTCAGGTCCATGACGACCCTGGCGGGCTCACACTCGGCGCGGCGCCGGGCCGCGAACTCCTCGGCAGGCCATGATCCGCGCGGAGCCCCCGCCGAAAACCGCTTCAACACCTTCGCGCCCATGTCCGCAGACACCTCCAGCATCGTTCCTCGACTCCCCACGGGGACCGTCGTACCTGTTCACCTGCCCCCGATCGACACCGACATGCCAACCGACTACGGCGGCGGGACGGCGCCGGGCGCGCCGACACATCGCCTCCAGAAGTGCCACGCCCAGTCTGCGGGCCAACGCACCGGTCATCAGGGGCACTTCGACCACTGACGGGTTCACCGCACCCCCAGCGGCGGGCAATTCACTCATCTCGCAACTATATGACGCATAAACGACGCGAGTTGATGGCGGTGATCCCTTGCTCCCACGACGACCGGACAGTCGCCGTCCGACGCGCGAGGAGCCGTAGCCAGGGGGCTGGTGGCGGGTGACGAGGATTGCCTGACCGCCGTTTGTCACCGCTGGTCGCCTCTGGCGCACAGCCCGGCCCGCCCCGAGCGCGGAAAGATCGGCGGCTGGATCGTCGTCCTGCACCAGCTGGCCAGACTGTCCGCACCGCAACAGCGGGTCCTGCCGCTGACGCCGCCGCCTCCGGGGCGACGAACAGGCTGACCACTACACATAAAGGCGAAATAAGAGCACTATGGAGATAAGCGGCTTTTGTCGCATACCGCACCAGTCGCGGTCAGGCCAGCGAAGTCAAAGGAGACGAGTCATGGCCAACGTCTCGCACAGCAGAGGTGACATAGCGAGCCACCCTGATGTCTCCGAAATGCAGGCGCGCTACGCCCGCATGCTCGGCGGACGCGATGTGGCGCTCGTGGACGGACCGGTGTTCCTGCTCGGTCTGTACTGCGCCGTATCCCCGTGGATACTCCACTACACGACGAGCCAGCCCGCGCTCGTGCCGCACAACCTGATCGTCGGCATCGCGATCGGCCTGCTGGCCCTCGGGTTCACCAGGGCACCGGAGCGCATGTACGGCCTCAGCTGGGCGATGAGCGCCCTGGGTGTCTGGATGATCGTCTCGCCGTGGATCGTCGGCACCGACCCCGACAAGGGCGTCATCCTGAACAACGTCATCATCGGCGGACTGGCCGTGCTGATGGGCCTGGTGTGTGCCGGTACGGCGGCGCGGAGCACTCCCAAGCCGTAGAGACCCACCACGGCAGCAAGCCGTAGAAACCCGGAAGGAAGGCACACCCTCTCCTCCGCCCCCTTCAGTGGTCGCCCGGCACCAGCCAGGGCGCCTGCGGAAGGGGGCTGCCGGTTTCGAGGACCGACTTGAGGTTGGACAGCACGGCCGGCCAGCCGCCGGACACATCGGACAGTTCGCCCTGGTCGGCGAGGTCCTCGTGGGTGACGGTGAGGCGCACGATGTCCTCGTGGCGCCGGATGTCGTAGGTGACGCGGGAGTACGTGTCCTCCTGGCCCTCGTTCTCCGGCGCGGCCCAGGTGGTCACGAGCCGGGTCGGGCGCTCGCTCTCCACCACCGTGCCGACGACGTCGGCGATGCCGGAGCCGTCCGTGCGCACGTGTTCCCAGCGGGAGCCCGGCTGCCAGTCGGACACGTTGCTGTGGCCCCAGTAGGCGGCGGTCAGGTCGGCGTCGGTGAGCGCGTCCCAGACCTTCTCGGGGGTGCTCGCGATGTAGGTGACGTAGACGAATGTCGGCTTGTCGGTCATGGCTTCCTCGGCTCGTCGCTTCAGGGCCCCGAGTGCGCGCAGTCGCGGGCGCTCGAACTTGTCGATCCAGCGCTCCTGCATCTCGTGCAGCGGGACCGGATTCAGGTAGTGCAGCTTCTCCCGCCCGCGCCGCACCGTGCTGACCAGGTTGGCGGCCTCCAGGACGGCCAGATGCTGGGTCACCGACTGGCGGGTCATGTCGATGCGCCCGCACAACTCGCCGAGCGTCTGCCCGTTCTCCTCGTGCAGCCGGTCCAGCAGACGTCTGCGGGTCTCGTCGGCCAGGGCCTTGAAGACCGCGTCCATCCCTGAGTCATGTTCGGATCGCACACTCAACGTTATGCAGGCAGTTACCTGCATGTCAAGGCGGGCGGCTTCGTCCGGTTCATTCCGCTCTACGACACCTCAGCGCAGGAAGGTGCCCAGCTCGCGCCGGTGCGCGGCCACCCAGTCGTGCGCGTCCCGGATCTCCTCCACGACCCCGCTCGCCCGCAGCCCGGCCATGCCCCGCTCACCGCGCTCGGCACCGGCCTCGATGCCTCGCCAGCACCGGTCCTGCCACCACAGGACCGTGTCGAGCAGCCGGCCGGTGCCGTCGAGGCCGTACGCCTCGCAGATCAGCGCGATCCGGCGGGCGGTCCGAGGTACGTCGGTGACGCCCGGGCCGAGGTCCAGGTACTGCCAGCAGACGTGGGCGACGTCGTGGACGCGCTCGCCGGGGGCGGCGAGGTCCCAGTCGACGAAGGCCAGCGGGTGCCATGCGCTGTCGTAGACGGTGTTCTTGGGGGCGAGGTCGTTGTGGCAGACGACGTCCTGGTCACCGGCCTGCGGTGTGCCGTGCGTCAGGTCATGGAAGGCGCGGACCAGCTGCGCGACGCGCACCAGGCTGTCGTCGGCGCGGGCGGCGGACCGTTCCTCGGGGCTGACGGCCGCCCGGCCCTCGATGTACCGGAACGTCTCCCGCCCTCGCTCGTCCGTGCCCAGGAAGCGCGGCGCCCCCGCCCACCCCCGCCGCTCGAACAGCGCGAGCAAGCCGGTCACGAAGGCAGACCGTTCCGGCGGGGCCGGAGTGCGTCGTACGGTCTCCCCGACCCGGACGACCTTGTTGATCGCGCCTCCGCCGAGCGCCGATTCCTCCATGTGATCCGCCTCCCCGAAACCGTTCGACCGCACGAGTATGGCTTGGCACGCTGCTCGGATGGATCACGCGGAGCACTGCTCATCGGGGGACGCGCCGGGGTCGGGAAGACGACCGTCGGCTGGGAGGTGTCGGCGCGCCTGCGGGCGGTGGAGGTCGCCGATGCCGTGATCGACGGGGACTTCATGGGGCAGGTGCATCCGGCGCCGGACGGCGATCCGCACCGGGCGGCGATCGCCGAGGACAACTTGACTGCCGTATGGGGGAATTACGCCGCGCTGGGGTACCGGCGGCTCGTGTACACGAACACGGTGAGTGTGCTCGACAGGACGGCCGGACAGTTCCGTCGGGCGATGGGCGCGGACGTGCGGATCGTACGGGTGCTGCTGACCGCCTCCGACGAGACCGCGGCCGCGCGGCTCAACGGGCGCGAGATCGGCAGCGAGTTGGAGCATGAGTTGGCCAACAGTGGCCGTAAGGCAAGGATGTTGGACGAGCGGGCGCCCGTGGACACCGTTCGGGTGGTGACCGACGGGCGCTCCGTCGTCGAGGTCGCGGTGGACGTGCTGGACGCGACCGGCTGGGTCAACTGCCGCTAGGTGCCTGCCGGTTCCGTGTCCGGGGTCGATTCCACGAGGTACTCCTCCGTGATCTCCTTCGGGCCGAACGGCCACACCTTCTCGAAGCGGGCCCAGATGACGAACGCGACGCAGCCCAGGGCCAGCCAGGCCAGGGACCACTCGATGGGGTGGCGGCCCGGGGAGTTCTTGTCCGCGTAGCCGTAGATCACGCACCAGCCGACGAAGGCGACGATGCTCGGCACGGGGTAGAGCCACATGCGGTAGGGGCGGCGCAGGGTCGGCTGGCGTTTGCGCAGGACCGTCAGGGCGATGATCTGGGCCAGCGCCTGGACGATGACCATGACCGTGGTCAGGAGCTGGATCAGGGTCGCCAGATCCGTGTGACGGCCGATGAGGAAGCCGATCGCCGTGATCACGCCCATGGTGGCCAGGCCCAGCATCGGGAAGCGGTGCGTGGGGTGGAGTTTGGCGTAGGGGCGGAAGAAGACGCGTTCGCGGGCCGCGTCGTAGGGGACCCGGGAGCCGCCGAGGAGGCCGGTGAAGACGGAGGCGAAGGCCGTGATGAGGATCAGGACGGTGACCGTGTCGGCGGCGCCCTTGCCCCAGGTCTTCTCCAGGACCGCCGAGGCCACCGAGGTGGAGGCGATGTCGTTGACGTGCGTCATCCGGTGCCAGTCGATGACGCCCAGCGTGCCGATCTGCAGCATCAGGTAGATCGCCATGATGCCGACGATGGAGAAGAGGATGGAGCGCGGGAGGGTGCGGCCCGGGTCCTTGATCTCGGCACCCATGTACGCGGTGGTGTTGTAGCCGAGGTAGTCGTAGATGCCGATGGTGAGGCCGCCGGCGAAGCCGAGCCAGAAGTGGTCGCTGCCCAGGTCGAAGGCGTGCGCCGGGTAGGTGAAGGCGAGGTGCGCGCTGAAGTCGCTGGCGGCGGCCACGATGACCAGGAACACCGCGGCGATCATCACGGTCCACATCACGGCGGTGATGCGCGCGATGTTCTCGATGCCGCGCCACAGCAGGAGGATCACCACGGCGATCACTCCGAGGCCGATGAGGTCACCCGACGTCTTGCCCAAGTCCGGTGCCAGATAGCCGAGATACTGCACGAAGCCGACCACGCCGGTCGACATGATCAGCGGGATGAAGAGCATCGCCGTCCACACGAACAGGAACGGCATCAGTCGGCCCGTACGGTACTGGAAGGCCTGGCGCAGATAGACGTAACTGCCGCCGGAGCCGGGCATCGCGGCGCCCATCTCGGCCCACACGAGCCCGTCGGCCAGCGCGAGGACCGCGCCCGCGACGAAGCCGATCACGGCCTGCGGGCCGCCGAACGCGGCGACCATCAGCGGGATCGTCACGAACGGCCCGATGCCGCACATCTGGCTCATGTTGATGGCGGTGGCCTGGAAGAGGCCGACGCGGCGGACGAACCCGCCGTCGGGGGGTGGGCTACCGGGAGGCGGACTACCGGACATGGGGACTCCTGGGGCTGGTCACGGGGAGAGAGAGACGGGGTGGCCCGGCGCGGGTGACTGGGCGATAAAGTTAAGGAGCCTTACTAGACTCGTCAAGAGGCTGTCCCGGATACCGGAGAATGATGCGATGCCCGCCAGTGACGCCGTGGAGCGACCGGACCAGCCTTGGAGTCGTCAGCGGCTGCGCAGTACGAACGCGCGGCTGCTGCTCGACCGGCTGCGCACCGCCGGTGCCGCCTCGCGCGCCCAACTCGCCCGCGAGACAGGCCTGTCGAAGCCGACCGTCTCCAGCGCGCTCGCCGCGCTGGAGGAGGCGGGACTGGTCCACGAGGTCGGCACACAGGCCCCCGAGCGCGGCCGGACCGCCGTGCTCTACGCCCCCGATCCGTCCGCCGGGTACGCGCTCGGGATCGACGTCGGGCGCAGCTGGCTGCGGGTGGCGGTCGCCAATCTGGACGGTGAGGTGGTGGCCCGGGCGGACGTCCGCAACCGGGCCCGCAGTTCGGGCGCCATGGCCGAGCTGGTGGTCGCCACCGCCCGCCAGGTCGTCGCCAACTCCGAGGTCGAACCGGCCGCGGTCGTCCACGCCGTGGTGGGCACGCCCGGTGTCTACGACGAGCAGCGGCGCCGGGTGCGCTACGCGATGCATCTGCCGGGCTGGGGCCGGGCCGGGCTGTTCGACCGGATGCGGGAGGAGCTGGGCATCCCGCTGGAGGTGCACAACGACGCGAATCTCGCGGCGCTCGGCGAGTACACGTACGGCGTCGGCGCGGGCAGCCGGCTGTTCGCCTACATCCTGATCGGCACCGGTCTCGGCATGGGCGTGGTCAGCGAAGGGCGGCTGTTCACGGGAGCGCACGGCGGGGCCGGGGAGATCGGGTTCCTGCCGTGGCCGGGGCAGCAGAAGCCGGAGACGCTGGAGGACGCGGTGTCCGGGGTGGCCGTCGTGGAGGCGGCCCGCAGGTTCGGGATGAGCGGGCAGCAGCTCACCGCGAAGGCCGTGTTCGACGCGGCCCGGCAGGGAAACGCCGCCGCGATCAAGGCGGTTGAGCTGGAGGGCGAGCGGATCGCGCACACGGTGGCGGCCGCCGCGGCCGTGCTCGATCCGGACCTCGTGGTGCTGGGCGGCGGCGTCGGGCACAGCGTGGATCTGCTGCTGCGTCCGGTGCGGGAGAACCTGCGCGCGCTCACTCCGCTCCGGCCGAAGATCGTGCCCAGCGCGCTGGGCGAGGACGCGGTGCTTCTGGGCGCCGTGGCCACCGCCCTCGGCACCGCGCGGGACCTCGTGTTCGAGCGCCACTCGGCGTCCTGAGCAACTCGCTCACGGGCAACGGTGATTGACAGGCCCCGGCGAGCGCCCTACCTTCTGGTGCGGTTAGTAAAGCTTCCTAACTTGACGAGGCTGGAGACCGCCGTGTTCCACCGCCCCGCCGTTCCCTCACTCCGCAGAAGCCGTCTCGCCACGGCCGCGGTCGCCCTGGGTCTCCTGGGTTCCCTCACCACCAGCGCGTGGGCGGGGACCCGGGAGTCGTCCGCGCCGCAGCGCGTGCAGGCCCCGGTGACCGCCGTACGCTCGACCGCCGGGACCGCCACCCCGCTGTCCGGCTACGCGATCCAGTCGTCCGCCAAGGTCACCGACTCCGCCGCGGCCGTCTCCTCCCCCGGCTATCCGGCGACCGGCTGGTACCCGGCCGGCGCGCGCTCGACCGTGCTCGCGGCCCTGATCGCCGACGGCGTGTACCCGGACCCCTTCTACTCGACCAACCAGCAGAAGATCCCGAAGGCCGACTTCCAGGTGCCGTGGTGGTACCGCAGCGACTTCACGGTCGAGGACACCGCCCAGCGCACCTACCTCGACTTCAGCGGGGTGATCTCGGCGGCCGACGTCTACGTCAACGGCAAGCGGATCGCCAAGGCCGCGGACGTCAACGGCGCTTACACACAGCACGAGTTGGACGTCACCTCGCTGGTGCGCTCCGGCACGAACACGGTCGCCTTCCGCATCCAGCCCAACGACCCGAACAAGAACCTCACCATGGGCTGGATCGACTGGCTCCAGCCGCCGCCCGACGAGAACATGGGCATCGTCCGTGACGTCCTCGTCCGCCGCGGCGGCCCGGTCGCGCTGCGCGACGCACACGTGGTGACCAAGCTGGCCGTGCCCTCGCTCGCCTCCGCGGACCTGACGGTGAAGGCACAGGCCCGCAACGACTCGAACGCGCCCGTCACCACGAAGGTCCGGGGCAGCATCGGCACGACGACCTTCGAGAAGACGGTCTCCCTCGCCGCACATGAGACGAAGACCGTCACCTTCGGCCTCCGCCTGACCTCTCCCAGGGTCTGGTGGCCCGCGGGCATGGGCGGCCAGCCTCTCTACGGCCTCGACCTCTCCGCCTCCGTGAACGGCACCCCCTCCGACACCGCGCACGAGACCTTCGGCATCCGCGACGTGCAGGCCCCGTTGAACTCCGCCGGCGACCGCCAGTACCGGATCAACGGCCGCAAGTTGCTGATCAAGGGCGGCGGTTGGTCACCGGACGAGTTCCTGCGCTGGGACAAGACCTACGTCGAGGACCGCCTGAAGTACGCCCTCGACCTGGGCCTCAACACCATCCGCCTCGAAGGCCACATCGAGCCGGACGAGTTCTTCGACCTCGCCGACCGCTACGGCATCCTGACCCTCCCCGGCTGGGAGTGCTGCGACAAGTGGGAGGGCCAGGTCAACGGGGACGAGACCGGCGACAAGTGGACCGCCGCCGACTACCCGGTGGCCAAGGCGTCGATGACCGCCGAGGCCGCCCGGCTGCGCGACCACCCGAGCGTGATCTCCTTCCTCATCGGCAGCGACTTCGCCCCCGACGCGAGGATCGAGAAGACCTACCTCGACGCGTTGAAGGCCGCCGACTGGAAGACCCCGGTGGTCGCTGCCGCGTCCGACAACTCCTCACCGGTCAGCGGCAGTTCGGGCATGAAGATGACCGGCCCCTACGACTGGATCCCGCCCGCCTACTGGTACGCCAAGCGCGAGGGCGGCGCCACCGGCTTCAACTCCGAGACCAGCGCGGGCCCGGACATCCCCACCCTGGACACCCTGCGCCGCATGATGACCCCGGCCGAACTGGCCACCCTCTGGAAGGACCCGAGCGCCAAGCAGTACCACCGCTCCCCGTCCTCCACCTTCAACACCCTCAAGCTCTACGACAACGCCCTCACCGGCCGCTACGGCCCACCGACGAGCCTCACCGACTACGTCCGCAAGGCACAGCTGGCCCAGTACGAGAACGTGCGGGCCCAGTTCGAGGCGTACGAGCGCAACGCCACCGACACCTCGAAGCCGGCGACCGGGGTCGTCTACTGGATGTTCAACAGTGGATGGACCTCGCTGCACTGGCAGTTGATGGACCGTTACCTCGACCAGGGCGGCGCCTACTTCGGCGCGAAGAAGGCGAACGAACCGCTGCACATCCAGTACTCCTACGACAACCGCTCAGTCGTCGTGGTGAACAACCGGAACGCCTCCGCACGCCAACTCACCGCCCGCGCAACCCTGTTCAACACCGACGGCACGCGGAAGTACGACAAGAAGGTGCCCGGGGTGAAGGTCTCCGGCGGCGGCGCGCACACCACGGCGCTCACCCTGCCCTCGCCCTCGTCGGTGAGCGGGCTGTCGACGACGTACCTGGTACGGCTGACCCTGACCGACGCGTCCGGCAAGGAGGTGAGCCGGAACGTGTACTGGCTCTCCGCCAAGCCCGACACGCTCGACTGGGCGCACACCGACTGGTACTACACGCCGACGACGAGCTACGCCGATCTCAAGGGGCTCAACTCGATGGCGCAGGCGCCGGTTTCGGCGACGGCGTCGACCGAGGCGGGCCCGCACAGCACGACCACGACGGTCACATTGCGCAACTCAGGGAAGGGGAAGACGCCTTCACTCCTCACCGACGTCCATCTCGTGGACTCGGCGGGCAGGCCCGTGCTCCCGGTGCGGTGGTCCGACAACGAAGTCAGCCTGTGGCCCGGGGAGTCGACGACGCTGACGGCGACCTACCGGACGGCGGATCTGCACGGGTCCGCTCCACGGGTGCGGGTCTCCGGCTGGAACACACCGGAGCTGACGGTCCCGGCACGATAAGGCCGTGAACCCGTGGGGCCCGGCCGCCGCCGGGCCCCACCGGTCGTCTTCAGCTGACGTTGAGCGCGGTGTCGTCGATGACGAAAGACGTCTGGAGGGTGGACCCTTCGACCCCGCTGAACTTGATGGTGGCGGTGGTGCCGGCCAGGGAGGAGACGTCGAAGGACTTCAGGACGTATCCGGAGGCCGCATTGAGGTTGGAGTAGGTGGCCAGGGTGGTGGATCCGGCGGTGACCGTCAGCTTGTCGTAGGCGGTACTGGTGGTGGTCTCCGCGGTGTCCACGTGCAGATAGAAGCTGAGGGTGGCGGAGCAGCCGGACGGGAGGGTCACCGACTGGGACAACGTGTCGGTGTGGGCCGATCCATAGCCGTCGAGCCAGGCCTTGTAGGAGCCGGTACGCGCCGCCTCGCTGGAGGAGGTGGTGATGACGCCGCTGCTGGCGGTCCAGGTGGTGCTGCCGGACTCGAAACCAGGGTTGCCGAGCAGTTGGGCGGCGGTGCAGGTGCCGCCGCCTCCCCCGCCGCCCCCGCCGGTGCTGCCGTCGCCGGACAGCCACGCGGTGGCGTTGAGGGCGAGTGCGGCGTTGGTGGCGCCGGTGTCGTTCCAGCCGTCGTAGAGCGTGTTGCCGGACTGGCCGGTGCCGTCGTCGATGGGTGAGCTGTCGCCCCAGAACGCGACGCGGCCGCTGCCGAAGGTGCTGGTCGCGAAGAACGCGCCGGTGTTGCCGGAGTAACCGCTGCGGTACACAAGCCCCTTGACGTTCGCGTTGTCGGCGGGCTTGAGCGTGGCCGTCGTGCCGTCGGCGATCAGGCTCTTGGTGACCGTGCCGAAGGCGCCGTTCAGGACCTCGTTGGTGCTGTCGCTGATCGCGGCGGGGTAGCCGGAGCTGATGTCGAGGGTGTCGATGGAGAAGCCGAACGGGTCGGTCGAGTCGACGCTGTTGTTCGTCATCAGGTCGTTGAGGATCTCGACCGCGTCCTCGCCGTCGCTGTTGCGGTCGGCGCCGGTGTGGTCCGAGATCATGAACAGGCCGCCGCCGTTCTGGACGAACGTCATGATCGCGGTCTTCTCGGCCGTCGTGAACAGCGTGTTGGGCTCGGGCAGGACCAGCGTGTCGAAGTTCGACAGGTCGGTCGTCGACGAACCGCCGTACGTCAGCGCGCTGGTGGCGGTCTTCAGGCTGTAGTCGCCGGTCTTCTGCAGGGCGACACCCCAGGACGAGAGCGCCCCGGTCCAGTCGGTCTCGGAGGACGGGGAGGAGTCCTGGGACAGCGGGTCGGGCTTGCTGGTGGAGATGATCCAGTCCGCGTTGCCCGCCTCCTCGGCGTGCCCGTCGTCGAACAGCACGCGGTGCGTGGTGGCCGCGTGCGCGGGCGTGGCCGTGGTGGTGACCTGCAGCGCCGCCCCCGTGACGAAAAGTCCCAGGCCGGCGAGGGCGGTGGTGAGTCTGCGGCGGGATCTTCTGGATCCAAGCATCCGGCGAACCTCCGTGAGGGGATGGGGAAGGGTGCGGTGCGGGCGCCTGATCTGCGCGCGTAGAACGGTAGTTGGGGAGTTCTACACGCGTTGAACGATTGAAAGGTACATGGCATGAAGGGGTGGTGAACAGAAAGTCCCGGCAATAACAGGCAACAAAACTCCGGCGGACTGCCTTGGCGTCCAGCGGGCACATGGAGAGAGCAGGACTATCGACAAAGAGGGGCGGAGATGGAGATCTCGGGCATCATCAGTGCCATCATCATCGGCATCATCATTGGCGTGCTGGGACGGCTCGTCGTCCCTGGGCGCCAGCACATAGGCGTTCTGCTGACGATCGTCGTCGGCATCGTGGCCGCGCTGATCGGCGCGGCGATCGCATCGGGCCTGGGGGTCGCCGACACGAAGGGCGTCGACTGGATCGAGTGGCTCATCCAGATCGGCCTGGCAGCGGTCGGGATCGCCGCGCTGGACCGGTCGAGGGTGCGCCGCTGAGGGGTGGTCGGGAAGTGCCGCGGGTGAGACCGGGCGGAGGCTCACAGTTGCGGGCCTGTCGCCCGGTCCCTCACGTCCCGCACTCCTGACGGGCAGCCCTTGTCACCAGGCATCATCCCGCTCGTCGATCCGAAGTCCGGCCCGTCGAGCGGCGGGCCGGTTTCCGTGCGCCTGTTCCTCCGTTCGCCAAGGAGGAGCAGGCGCATGGTGCTCAACGGGCGGCGTGCAGTGCCGCCAGGCCCTCGCTGCTCGACAGGTACACCGGCGTCCAGCCCAGTTCCCGTTCGGCCTTCGCGCTGGACACGCGCAGGTTGCCGGTCATCACCGTGTGGGCGTACGCCATCGGCCGAACCGTCCACAGCGGTACGGGCATGGGCTTCGGCAGGCCGAACTCACGTGCCACGCACAAGACATGGGCGCGGAAGCCGAGCGGTGTGCGGTCGGTGATGTTGTACGCCTGCCCGGGGCGCCCGCGTTCGACGGCGGCGGCAACCGCGCGGGCCGCGTCGGTGAGTTCGATCCAGGGCAGGACCCGGACGCGGTCGTCCGGGAGAGGCAGTTGGCGCCTGCGCAGCATGGGGAACAGGGCGTCGGTGCCGCCGGGGCCGTAGAGGAGGCCGAAGCGGAGGGCGATGCCCTCCAAGTCCTGTGCCCCGAAGGTGAGTTGCTCCTTGGTGCGCATGCCCTCGATGTGCTTCTCCAGCTCCGGTGTGCTGCCGTGCGGGCCGAAGGGATCGTCCTCGGTGAGGGGGCGGGGGCCGAAGTCCCCGTAGCCGTAGCCGAAGACCATCGACTCGCTGACGAAACGGCGGGCGCCGGTGGTCTGCGCGGCCTCGACGAGGTGGGCGGTGCCGTGGACGCGCAGGGCGTCGGTGGCGTGCATGTCGCGATGGCGCAGGGGCGGCTTGCGCAGGGCGGTCGCGGCGTGGATCACCGTGTCGAAGTGGTGCCCGTCGACCGCGCGGAGCAGTCCGTCGCGGTCCATGAGGTCCGCGCGGATGCCGTTGCCGGGTCCCCGGCCGAGGCCGGTCACCTTGTGGCCCGCGTCGGTCAGGGCCTTGGTGATGTGGCCGCCGAGGACGCCGGTGGCACCGGCGAGGAGGATGCTCCGGCCGCCCTGGTTGCTCTCGTTCGTCGTCATGACGATGCGACGGATCGGGTCGGCGCGGATGTGACATCAGCCGCTTGAGCTGCGGGTCTACGGCTCGTAGACGTACGGCGTGGTCGTGGTCAGCGGGGAGAAGCCCAGGCGTTCGAGGATGGGGCGGCTCTGGTCGGAGGCGTCGACCTGGAGGTAGCGGTAGCCGCGGTCGGCGGCGATGCGGGCGCGGTGGGCGATCAGGGCGCGGTAGATGCCGCGGCCCCGCCAGGCCTCCACCGTGCCGCCGCCCCACAGGCCGGCGAACCGGGTGCCGGGGACGAGTTCCATGCGGGCCGCGCTCACCGGTTCGTCGCCGGCGAGGGCGACGACGGCGACAACTGTGTCGGGTTCGGCGGCGAGTTGGGCGAGCAGGCGGGCACGCAGCCGGCCGCTGTCCGTGCCGAAGGCCTTCTCGTGGACGTCCGCCACGAGGTCGACGCCGGCCCGGTCGGTGGCGGGCAACAGGCGGATGCCGTCCGGCAGTTGGGCGTCGAGGGTGAGGGCGGCGACCTCGCCGATCAGCAGGGTCTCCTGCGGTTCGGGCGTGAACCCAACCGCCGACAGCCGCTGTCCGAGATCGGTCGGCAGGTCGTGGCCGTAGAGCTTCCACTCGAAGTCGCGGCCGAGCGCGGTGAAGTACGCGATCTGCTCGGCGATCGTCGCGTCGGCGTTCGTCGCGTCGAGGTCCGACCACAGGACGCCGTTCCAGCCGTGCGCGTCGGCGACCTGGCGCACCACTCCCCCGACGCGCTCGACGCGGGACCCGGGGCCGTCGGGTCGGGCGCCTTCGCGCAGGTCGCGGTCGTGGAGGGCGAGTACCGAGGCGTGATCCATACGCTCACTTCAACATCCGCGGGCGCACCCGGCAACGGGATTACGCGCCCCGTGCCGGCACGTCCGCCCGTACCGCCGCCAGATACGCGCTCAGCCGGTCACGGTTGCGGGCCAGGCAGTCGATGCGGGCCTGGATCCGGTCGACGTGGTCGCTGAGCAGGGCGGCCGTCTCCGGGGTCAGGCAGTCGGCGGGGACGTGGATCTCGTCCGGGCCGGAGAGATACGGCAGGATCGCGCGGATCATCTCGGTGGTGAGCCCCGAGTCCAGCAGGCCACGGATCTGCTGGACGTCCCGGACCGCGGGCTCGCCGTAGGAGCGGTAGCCGTTCTCGGTGCGGTCGGGGTGCAGCAGGTCCTGTTCCTCGTAGTAGCGCAGGAGGCGGGTGGGGACGCCGGTGCGGCGGGAGAGCTCGCCGATCTTCATGCCTGCCTCCGGGGTGGGCGTGCTCGCGGGGACTCAGCCGCGAGGTTCGCTTGCCTTCACACTGATGTGAGGGTTCGACCATGGTCCCATGACCACCGCATCCCCGGCCAAGGGCACCGCCCTGCCCTGGTCCGGGCTCCTCGCCCTGTCCACGGCCGCCTTCACCGCCGTGCTGACGGAACTCCTCCCCGCCGGTCTGCTGCCCCGGATGGCACCGGCCCTCGGTGTCTCGGAGGCGCGGGTCGGCTTCCTGGTCACCGGTTACGCGGTCGCCTCCTTCCTGGCCGCGATCCCGGTCACCGCGGCCCTGCGCGGGCTGCCGCGCCGCCCGGTCCTGGTCGGCACGCTGCTGGGCTTCGCCTGCGCCAACGCCGTGGTCGCGCTGTCGTCGTCGTACACCGTCACCTTCGGCGCCCGGCTGCTGGCCGGGGTGATGGGCGGCACGATGTGGGCGATGCTCGCCGGGTACGCGGCCCGGATGGTGCCGGTCGAGCGCCGCGGCCGGGCCATCGCGATCGTGCTGGCCGGAATCACCCTCGCCCTCTCCCTGGGCGTACCCGCCGGCACCGCGCTGGCCGGAGCGGTCGGCTGGCGCACGGCGTTCGGGATGCTGGCCGGACTCTCGGTCCTGGTGGTGGTCTGGATACGGCTGCGGGTGCCGGGCTTCCCCGGTGAACTCCCGGGCGCCCGCGTGCCGTTGAGGGGTGTCGCCGTCCTGCCGGGGATTCCGGCCGTCCTGTCGGTCACGCTGTTCCTGCTGCTGGGGCATCAGGTGATGTACACGTACGTCGCCCCGTTCTCTGCGCACTCCGGCTACGGCCGTACGGACGTCGTCCTGCTCGTGTTCGGGATCGCCACGGTCGTCGGGATCTGGGCCACCGGGGTGCTCGTGGACCGGTGGGCGCGGCCCACGCTGCTGGGCGCGACGGCCCTGTTCGTGGCGGTCATGTGCGTACTCGGCCTGTATGCCGACTCCCCTGCCGTGCTGCTGGGTTCCGTCGCCGTGTGGGGAGTTGCCTTCGGCGGCGCGCCGACCCTGATCCAGACCGCCCTCGTCAACGCCTCCGGTCCCGAACACGCCGATGTGGCAACGTCGTTGCAGACCACGGTGTACAACGCGGGTATCGCCGGAGGCTCGTTCACCGGTGGGCTCGCTCTGTCGGGGTTGGGCGCGGGGGCCTTGCCCTGGACGGCGTTGCCCTTGGTCGCGGGCGCGTTCGCCGTGGTCGTGCTGGGCCACCGGCACGCGTTTCCGGCGACACCGGTGGAGGCCGAGCGAAGCATCAACTCCCCCTGCGCGTAAGGGTGATGCCCCTTGGTCCACCAACCAGCGCCGACACAAGCACCCCCAAGGGGCGCGGGGAACTGCGCGACCAGCCCCCACCGCCCCGCAGACAGACAACAACGGACCGCGCCCGACCTGGCCCCCTACGCCTCCCCGAAGTAGTGCCCGGTCTCAAGATCGCCGATCAACCCGACCTCCACCGGCTCCCACCCCGTCTGCTTCCGCGTCAACGTGCTCGACGCCGGGCAATCCAGCGAAGCGACAAGGCCCAGGAACCCGAAGTGCTCGACCGCCTGCTCGGGCACCACACTTCCGGTCGGAACATCCAGCCGGCGGCCGATGACCGCCGCGATCTCACGCAGCGGCAACGCCTCGTCGCCCACCGCGTGGTACTGCGCACCCGCCGGAGCCGACTCCAGGGCCCACCGGTACAGCCGGGCCGCGTCGAGCCGATGCACGGCGGGCCACCGGGCGGCACCCTCGCCGACGTACGCCGATACGCCCTTCTCCCTTGCTACGGCGATGAGTTGGGGGACGAATCCCTGGTCCCCGGTTCCGTGCACGGACCGGGGCAGCCGGATGACCGACGACCGCACCCCGCGCTCCGCCAGCGCGACCGCCGCGATCTCGGAGGGCTGCCGGATCGCCGCGAACGACCCGGGTTCGACGTGGTCCTCCTCCGTCGCCACCCTCCCGTCGGCGAGCCCGGGTGTGCCCGAGGTGACCACGAACGGCTTGTCCGTGCCCGCGAGTTGCTCACCGATCGCCTCGATGGCACGCAGGTCGGTGGCGCAGTTGGCGGCGAAGTCCGTGAAGTCGTGGATGAACGCCAGATGGCAGACCCCGTCAGCCGCGGCGGCGCCGGCGCGCAGGCTGTCGAGGTCGTCGAGCGAGCCCCGGTGCACGGCGGCGCCCACGGCCGTCAGCGCCTCGGCGGACGCGTCCGAGCGGGCCAGTCCGGTGACCGTGTGCCCGGCGTCGAGCAGTTCACGGACCACGGCGGAGCCGATGAACCCGGTGGCGCCGGTGACGAAAACACGCATGGTGCATTCCTTCGATGAGGTGGGGTGAGCTTGCGCTGAGCTGCGATGTATCGCGCTGTGCTGTGCTTCCATCGTGGGCTGGGCACACGTTCCGGGTCCAAAGCCTGTTTCGCATGTCGCAATACGAATCAGGCATCACACCAGCTCAGATGCCATATGACCGAAGTCCCCCTGGTCTCGCGCCGTACACTTCAGGCATGACGGACCTGCCCCCTGCGCCCGATCTCGAACTGCGTCTCGTGCGGTACTTCATCGCGGTCGCCGAGCAGCGTCACTTCGGCCGTGCCGCCGAGGCGCTGCACATCACCCAGCCGTCGCTGAGCCGTCAAGTCCGGCGGCTGGAGGAGCAGTTGGGGGCCAGGCTGCTGGACCGTATCCCGCAGGGCACCCGGCTCACGGAGGCCGGGGAGGTGTTTCTGCCGCGCGCAAAGGCGCTGTTGCGCTCCACCGCCCAGGCGGCCGCCGAGACCCGCGCCGCCGCCGAGCCCAGCCGCCTCACCGTCGGGTACATGGCGAACCTGTTCGTCACGCCGGCGGTGCGCGAGGTGCGGCGCCGGCATCCGGACGCCGATGTGCACGTCGTACATCTGGCCTACGACGAGACACGCGCCGCCCTGCTCGAACGGCGGGTGGACGCGGTGGTGGCCCGACTGCCGTTCCCCACCGGCCAGTTGGACGTCACGGTCCTCTACGACGAGCCCCGCTTCCTGCTCGTGCCGCTCGACCACCGCCTGGCCGGCAAGGAGTCCGTCACCCTGGACGACATCGCCGACGAGCCCCTTCCCCAGATGCCCGGCGCGGACCCGGCCTGGACCGCCTTCTGGCGCATCGACCCGCGGCCCGACGGCCGACCGGCACCCGGGGGTCCGGTTATCCGGGCCCTGGAGGACAAGTTCGAGTTCGTCGCCGACGGGCAGGCCGTGGCCATCGTGGCCGGCCTCCGCCCCGGCCAGACGATCCGCCCCGACATCACGCCGATCCCCCTCCACGGCGTCGAACCGAGTCACGTCGCCCTCGCGACCCGAGCCGGCGAGCACAACCGTCTGCTGACGGCGTTCCGGAAGGCGGCCCACGCACTCCTGAGGGCTCCGGCGGACCAGTTCGAGTAACTTCCCTGCGGTTGCTGGGAGTTGCCGTACTCCGACCTGCCACTACTGGAACATCGACGTCGGCCCGCCGCCCGAGGCCCGCGGACAGGGCGTCCTCCGCGACGATCTCCGCCGACCATGTCGTGCCGGACGGCGGAGGCCCCACCGGTCGCGTACCCGGTGGGGCCTTCCGTCCTGGCGCGGTGCCGGGGTCAGCGTCCCGCCCTGGGGCGGTGGCGCCGGTACAGGGCGGCGCCGCCCAGGAGGAGGGCCGCGCTCGTGACGGCGGCCGGGACTGTGGTGTCCGCGCCTGTGTGGGCGAGCGACGCCTCGGCCGCGGGTGGGGCAGCGTGACCCTCCACCTCCGTCACCGGCAGTGGCCCGGGGTGCGGCTTCGACGGCGTGGGCGGCGCCGGGGTCGACGGCGCGGGGTGGTCGGGGTGGTCGTCCGAGGTGTTCTCGGAGTGGTTGCCCACGGTCGGGTTGGCGACGCCGACCACGCTCACGGAATTGCCGCTGAGGTTCACGGGGAGGTGGATCGGGAGCTGCACTCCGTTGCCGGAGAGGACACCCGGCGAATCCTTTTCGCCGCCCTGTGCGACGGCTCCGCCGTGCGGCCCGCCGGTGTTCTTCCCGCCGCTCCGCCGGCCACCGCCCGCTTTCGCGCCGCCTTCGTCGGCGCACGTGTTCCCCGCGGCGGGATTGAGGAGCCCCACCACGTTCACGGTGTTCCCGCACACGTTCACCGGCACGTGCACCGGGAGCTGAATGGTGTTGCCGGAGATCACCCCGGGCGAACCGGCCGCGGTGCCGTCCGCACCGGAATCGGCGAACGCCGGCATCGCCGCGGCCAGCGCGCCGGATGCGGCGGCGACGGCGATCACACCGTTTCGGGTAACCCGTTTCATAGGGTCCCTGCCTTCCAGAGATGTAGCGGGCACTCACCCGCACCGGATAAAACGCGGGCGCACCATCCGAGTTATGGCTTATCGGCCTTTCACTCCATCGAGCGTCACGGTTATCGAACTACTCATAACGACTCTTCATCGGTCGGACACCACATCGACCGGAAACCGTTTGTAGGAAAACCGCTTAGGCCTATAGAAGGGGCGCAGAATACGGCATCGATCACCGGTCCGCCCGCCGGGAGGCGGGGCCCGCGAGGCCCGCTTATCGTGATCGCAGGCGCTGGTCACGGCGCGTTCTTGGAGGCATTGATGCTGGCCAAGCTGTCATCGCGGCCCGCGTTCCGGCGGTGCGCGTTCACCGGGGTCCTCACGCTGGCACTGCTCGGCGCGGGGCTGCCCGCACTCGGCGCGGCCGAGGACCGGCCGCAGGCCGACCTGTCCCGCTTCTACCGGCAGAAGGTGAAGTGGGCCGCGTGCAGGACCCCGGACGCGCCCAAGGACCTGCAGTGCGGGAAGGTCACCGTCCCGCTCGACTACGCGAAGCCCGGCGGTGGGACACTCGATCTCGCGTTGGCCCGTTACCGGGCGACCGGGAAGTCGAGGGGGTCGGTCCTGCTGAACTTCGGCGGTCCCGGTGGCGCGGGTGTCAGTGAACTCGCCTCGGACGGCAAGGAGTTCATGGATCTGACGAACGGCTACGACGTCGTCACCTTCGATCCGCGCGGCGTCGGCCAGTCCTCACCGGTGAGTTGTGGCGAGGGCTCCGACCAGGGCTCGGCCGCGATCGACGAGGACACCACCGAGAGCAGTGATCCGGAGGTCGTCCTCAAGCAGTTGCGGAAGGCGGCCGCCACCTGCGCCAAGTACTCCGGCCCGGTGCTGCCCCACATCGGCACGGTCAACGCCTCCAGGGACCTGGACGTGATGCGCCAGGCCCTCGGCGACAAGAAGCTCAACTACCTCGGTTTCTCCTACGGAACGCGGCTCGGCGCGGTGTACGCGGCCCAATTCCCCAAGAAGGTCGGCCGGTTGGTGCTCGACGGCGTCGACACCCTCACCGAACCACTCTCCGAACAGGGCATCGCGGGCGCCGAGGGACAGCAGACGGCGCTGGAGGACTTCCTCAACTGGTGTGTCCAGGACATCGCCTGCCCCTTCGGGACGGACGCACGCGAGGCGCCGGACCGGGCCGTACACCTCGTCCGCTCGCTCGACCAGGACCCGGTGCAGACGGACTTCGGCGACCAGTTCTCCGGTCAGGACCTGGTCGGCGCCATCAGCCAGGCGCTGTACACCAAGCAGATGTGGCCGACGCTGGAGCGGGCCATCGCCTCATTGGTGGAGGACGGCGACACGCGCGCCATCATGGCGTTCTCGTCGGGCGGCACCGGCCTGCCCCACCTCGGCGGGGGCGGCGGGATCGTCGACGCCCAGGACGTCCCGCTCGACAACCTCCCGGCCGCGCTGATGGCCATCAACTGCGCCGACGACCCCGACCGCCCCACCGCCGAGCAGATCACCAGGAACCTGGACGGCCTGCGCGCCCGGTACGAGCAGGCGTCGCCGGTCTTCGGCCGCTACCGGCTCACCGAGGTGCTGATGTGCTACGGCCGCCCCAAGGGCACCGACTACATCCGCGACGACGTCAAGAACGTGCACGCGGCGAAGATGCTGCTCGTCGGCACCCGGGGCGACCCGGCGACGCCGTACCGCTGGACCGTGGAGACGGCCCAGCGGCTCGGTTCCTCGGCTGTGGTGCTCGACAACAAGGGTGAGGGCCACACCGGTTACGCGTCGTCCAAGTGCGTCCACACCAAGGTCAACGACTTCCTCCTCTACGGTTCGCTGCCGGCCAGCGGGAGTTCGTGCCAGCCGGACAGCACGGTGGTCCCCTGAGGGACGGTTCAGCCGAGGGCGATCTCGGGCTTGTAGAGGTCCGTCCAGAGCGCCAGGTCGAGGGCGCGTTCCAGGCCGCGGCGGCCCGCCTGGGTGCTGATGGGGGCGTCCCGGTGGGCGGCCTGCCGGAGCCTCTCGCGGTCGACGAGGTCGAAGACCGGGTGGGAGGGCCGGGCGAGGAGGTCCTTGGCGTGGTCCTGGAGGGCGACCGCGTACTTGGGGTCCTGCGTGGACGGATAGGGGCTCTTGACGCGGTCGTAGACGGACTTCGGTAGGACGTCCGCGGTGGCCTCCCTGAGCAGGGTCTTCTCGCGGCCGTCGTAGGACTTGAGGGACCAGGGTGTGTTGAAGACGTACTCGACGAGCCGGTGGTCGCAGAACGGGACGCGGACCTCCAGGCCGACGGCCATGCTCGCGCGGTCCTTGCGGTCGAGCAGGATGCGGACGAAGCGGGAGAGGTGGAGATGGCAGATACGCCGCATGCGGTACTCGAAGTCGCTTTCCCCGTCGAGGCGTTGGATGCCGGCAATGGCGGTGCGGTAGCCGTCCGCGATGTACGACTCGGTGTCCAGGGCCTTGGTCAGGTCGGGGCGCAGTACGTCGGCGTCGTCCCCGAAGTGCCGGCCGAACCGCACCAGCCAGGGGAAGGTGTCGGCGCGCCTCGCCTCCTCGTCGAAGAACTGCAGGTATCCGCCGAAGACCTCGTCGGCGGACTCGCCGGACAGGGCGACGGTGGACTGGTCGCGGACGGCGCGGAACAGCAGGTAGAGCGAGGAGTCCATGTCGCCGAAGCCGAGCGGGAGATCGCGGGCCCGGAGCATCTTCGCGCGGACGTCGAGGTCGGCGAGGGCGTGTGCGTCGAGCACGATGTCCTGGTGGTCGGTGCCCGAGGCGCGGGCCACGTCGTGGACGTACGGCGTGTCGGGGGTGCCGCGCAGTTCGTCGGCGACGAAGTTCTCGTTCTGGCCGGCGAAGTCGACGGCGAAACTGCGCACCTTCTCGCCGTGCTCGGCGAGTTGGCGGGCGGCGATCGCGGTCATCGCGGAGGAGTCGAGGCCGCCGGAGAGCAGGGTGCAGCGGGGTACGTCGGCGACGAGTTGGCGGCGCACGATGTCGTCGAGGAGAGTGCGGACGTGGGCGACGGTGGTGTCGCGGTCGTCGGTGTGCGGGCGGGTCTCCAACTGCCAGTAGACGCGCCGCCGTAGACCCGCGCGGTCGACAGTGACGACGGTGCCGGGCTCGACCTCGTGCATGCCGTCCCAGATGGCGTGTCCGGGTGTCTTGATCATGGTGAAGAGTTCGCGCAGGCCGTCCAGGGTGACCCGCGCCCGGGCCAGCGGGTTGGCGAGGATCGCCTTCGGTTCGGAGCCGAACAGGACGCCGTCGGAGGTCGGGTGGTAGTAGAAGGGCTTGATGCCCATGCGGTCGCGGATCATGACGAGTCGGTCGCGGCGGCCGTCCCAGATCGCGAAGGCGTACATGCCGTTGAGGCGTTCGGCGACCGCGTCGCCCCATTCGAGAAAGCCGCGCAGCACGACCTCGGTGTCGGAGTCGGTGGTGAACCGGTGTCCCCGGTCGGCGAGTTGGCGGCGGAGTTCGGTGAAGTTGTAGGTCTCCCCCGAGTAGACGAGCGCGACCGTGCCGTCCGCCGTGTCGACGGTCATCGGCTGTCGGCCGCCGGGCAGGTCGATGATCGCGAGCCGGCGGTGTCCGAGGGCCGCGGGACCCTGGACCCAGGTGCCGCGGTCGTCCGGGCCGCGGCAGGCCATCGTCGCCGTCATTGCATCCAATGTCGCGGCCTCGGTGCGCAGTTCACGGTCGAAGGAGACCCAGCCGGTGATGCCGCACATGCGTTACCTCCTGCGTTCGGTCCGCCGGAAAGAGGTCGCCCACCTGCGCTTTCCCGCATGCCCGACCCGAGCCCGCCGAACCAGATGTATTCAGCACCTATATGACGAGCGTGTGTCACACCCGCCGGGCCGGTCAACACGTCCGTAACCTGAACGGCCTTGCCGACCCCGGGTTTTCGGCCGCGTTTTGCGCTCCCGAGATCCGCGGATCGGGTCTCCACCGGGTGGTTCTCGTCAGGAATCGGCCACGGGCAAAGAGTTGCTCAACAACCGTGCAGCGCGCGGATGTTCAGAAGTCCACCGGGTCCCGCACGATCGGGCAGGTCATGCAGTGCCCGCCACCCCGGCCGCGCCCGAGTTCGGCGCCGACGATCGTGATGACCTCGACGCCGGCCTTGCGCAGCAGGGTGTTGGTCTGGGTGTTGCGGTCGTAGGTGAAGACCACGCCAGGTTCCAGCGCGACCGCGTTGTTGCCGCTGTCCCACTGCTGGCGTTCGGAGGCGTAGACGTCGCCGCCCGTCTCCACGACGCGCAGTTCGGGCAGGGCGAGTGCCTTGGCGACGACGTCGGTGAACGGGGTCGGGCCCTCGTCGACGATGTCGATTCCGGGTGCCTTGTCGCCGGGACGCAGGGAGAAGGTGTGGACGGCGTCCATGATGGCCGGGTACAGGGTCACCAGGTCGCGGTCGGCGAAGGTGAAGACGGTGTCGAGGTGCATCGCGGAGCGCAGCTTCGGCATACCGGCGACGACGACGTGCTCGGCGGCGCCCAGGTCGAAGAGGGCTTTGGCGACTTGGGTGATGGCCTGGCGCGAGGTGCGCTCGCTCATGCCCATGAGGACCACGCCGTTGCCGACGGGCATGATGTCGCCGCCTTCGAACGTGGCCTGCCCCCAGTCGAGTTCGGGGTCGCCCCACCAGATGACGGAGCCCGCGAAGTCCGGGTGGAAGGTGTAGATCGCCTTCATCAGGAGGGTCTCGTCGTGCCGGGCGGGCCAGTACAGCGGGTTGAGGGTGAGGCCGCCGTAGAGCCAGCAGGTCGTGTCACGGGTGTAGAGGGTGTTGGGCAGGGGCGGCATCAGGTATTCGCGGACGCCGGTCGACTCGCGGACGAGGGCCGTGTAGGGGGTGCGGTAGTCGTCCGGGAGGTCGGTGGTGGCCAGGCCGCCGATCAAGTACTTGGCCAGTTCGGCCGGTTCGAGGGATTCCAGGTAGGCGCGGGTCGCGTCGATGAGTCCGAGGCCGACCTCGTTCGCGACGATCTTCCGGTCCAGGAGCCAGTCCTTGGCTGCGGGGATCGTCATGGTCTGGGCGAGCAGTTCGTGCAACTCGACCACGTCGACGCCGCGTTCGCGGAGTTTGTTGACGAAGTCGGCGTGGTCGCGCTGGGCGTTCTCGACCCACATCACGTCGTCGAAGAGCAGGTCGTCGGAGTTGGTCGGGGTGAGCCTGCGGTGGGCCAGGCCCGGCGCGCAGACCAGCACTTTGCGCAGTCTGCCGACCTCGGAGTGGACGCCGTACTCATGCCGGTCCACGGTGTCTTGACTGGTCACGGTGCACGCACCTTTCCGGAGGTCGGAGGCGAGGTCAGAGGCTGATCCAGCCCAGCGCCAGGGCGATGATCCCAACGACGGCACCCGCGACCGAGACGGCGAGGATCACCAGTTCCCGGGCCGAGAAGGGCGAACGTCCCTGTTCCCTGCGGGCCTTGACGAACAGGAACGTGGCGGGCGCGTAGATGATGAGCGAGACGAGGAGGTACTTGAGGCCGGCCGCGTAGATGAGGAACGCGGTGTAGACCGTGGCGAGCACGGCGACCGCCAACTCGCCGCGCCCTGCGCGTGTGTGCTTGAGCGCGATCCGTACGGCGAAGCCCGCCGCGAGCAGGAACGGGATCAGGGTCAGCGAACTGGTCAGGTCCAGCGCGAAGTTGAAGGCATCGTCGGAGAAGTAGGTGACGACCAGCACGAGTTGACTGAGCAGGGTGGTCATCACCAGCGCGGGCACGGGCACGTCGGCCGCCGTGGACTTCTTCAGGAAGCGCGGCATGTCGTCGTCCTTGGCGGCGACGAACAGCACTTCGGCGGCCATCAGCGTCCAGGCGAGATAGGCGCCCAGCACGGAGACGATCAGCCCGACGCTGACGAAGACCTTCCCCCAGGTGCCCACCGCGTGTTCCAGCACGCCCGCCATGGAGGGCTGCCGCAGTTCGGCGATCTCGCCCATCGGCATCAGGCCGTACGACACGATCGTCACGGACGCGAAGACGGCGAAGACACTGAGGAAGCCGAGGACGGTCGCGCGTCCGACGTCCTCGCGGCGCTTCGCGTGCCGGGAGTAGACGCTGGCGCCCTCGACGCCCAGGAACACGAAGACGGTGGCCAGCATGGTGCCCTTGACCTGCTGGAACAAGGAGCCCGCGTAGTCAGCGCCGCCGAAGTTGTCCGCGAAGACATGGGGTTTGAGGTAGAAGAGCGCCAGGATGACGAAGACGAGGATCGGCACGACCTTGGCGACCGTGACGATCCGGTTGATGGCCGCCGCCTCCTTCACCCCGCGGCTGATCAACAGGAAGAAGAGCCACAGCCCGGCCGAGGACAGGACCACCGCGAGGACGGTGTCGCCTTCACCGAGCGAGGGCGCGATCGTGCCGATCGTCGACATGATCAGCACCCAGTAGGTCACGTTGCCGACGCAGGCGCTGGCCCAGTAGCCGAACGCGGAGAAGAAGCCGAGGTACTCGCCGAACCCGGCCTTGGCGTAGGCGTAGACACCGGCGTCGAGGTCGGGCCTGCGGACGGCGAGGGTCTGGAAGACGAAGGCTAGCATCAGCATGCCCGTGCCGGCGACGGCCCAGGCGATCAGGGCGCCGGCCACGCCCGTCTCCTGCGCGAACCTGCGTGGGAGCGAGAACACCCCGGCCCCGACCATGGAGCCGACGACCATGGTGGTCAGCGTCGGCAGGGTCAGCTTGGCGGTGGAGGTACCGGTGTCGGTGGTGGCGGCTTGCGTCACCCGAGGGACGTTAGCAACGAATTGTCCTGTTTGCCTGGCGGGCTTCCCCCATATGCCCCGTCCGCGGATCGGCCCTATCGTGCTGTTATGGAGCACGCACTGAGTCCCGCCACTCTCACCGAACTGCGGCGCCCGCGCCCCTACCCCGCGGTCTCCGTGCTCACCCCGACACATCGTCGCGAGCCGGACAACGCCCAGGACCCGGTCCGGCTGCGCAATGTGCTGGCCGAGGCCAAGAAGCAGCTGGAGGCCGATCCCGCGGTTCCCCGGGAGCGGCGCATCGACGTGTCCCGGCAGCTCGACCAGGCCCTGGCCGAGGTCGATCTGGCGCACGCCGAGGACGGTCTGGTGATCTTCGCCGCGCCGGGCGAGCACCAGGTGTGGTCCCTAGCCAGGTCCGTGCCGGAACGTGTGGTGCTCTCCGACACGTTCCTCACCCGGAATCTCGTCTCCGCGCAGGCCTCCGAGCGCCCGTTCTGGGTGCTGTCGCTCGCCGCGGACCGGGTCACGTTGTGGAACGGCGGTGTCGACCGGGTCACCGAGACCCGCACCGGCGGCTTTCCGCTGACCCGCGACCATCGGGACAACTTCGACGCCGAGCGGCAGGAGCGGATCGGGGACATTCCGAGCACCTTCCGGGACGAGGACACCCGCCACTTCCTGCGCGAGGCGGACACCGCGATGTGCCGGATCCTGCGCGAGCACCGGCGCCCGCTCTACGTCACCGGCGAGCAGGCGGCCCTGTCCGCCTTCGACGAGGTCGGCAACGCGACCAAGGACGCGGTGCACATCGCGCACGGCGGCCTCGCGCACGGCACGCCCGACGCCGTGTGGCAGGCCGTCCGGCCGCTGGTCGACGCGGAGGCCCGCAAGAACACCGTCACCGTGACCCGTGAGCTCGAATCCGCGCGTGGGCGCAAGGAGTTCGCGGCCGGCGTGGACGAGGTCTGGCAGAACGCCCGCGAGGGCCGGGTCCGGCTGCTGGCCGTCGAGGAGAACTACCGCGTCACGGTCCGCGACGACCACGGCGACCATCTGATCCCGGCCGACGGCAGCGATCTCGACGCCCGCGAGGACATCGTGGACGAGATCGTCGAACAGTGCCTGGAGACGGGCGCCGACGTCCGCTTCGTCCCCGACGGCACCCTGAACGACGCGGACGGCATCGCGGGCGTGCTGCGGTACTGAGCCCCCTCGCTGCCGCGTCCCGCGCATTCCGGAGGCCCCCTCCCCCTACGGCGTACGCTACGGCGTGATCGTCGACGGAGAGGGAGTGCACACGTGGGTGACCTGCTGGGTGTGGCCGTGCTGGGTGCGGGACACATGGGAGCCGACCACATACGACGCCTCGACCAGGTGGTGAGCGGCGCCAGGATCGCCGCTGTGGCCGACCCCGACACGGATCGCGCCAAGGAGGCGGTGGCCGGGCTGGACGCGGTCGCGGTGCACGAGGACGCCGTGGCCGCGCTGGACGTCCCCGGGGTCGAGGCGGTCCTCATCGCCTCGCCGGGTCCCGCGCACGAGGAGGCGCTGCTCGCGGCCTTCGCGCGTGGACTTCCGGTGCTGTGCGAGAAGCCCATGGTGCCCGACTCCACCGGAGCGCTCCGGGTGGTGGAGGCGGAGGCACGGCTCGGGCGACGGCTCGCGCAGATCGGGTTCATGCGGCGCTACGACGCGGAGTACCAGGGCCTCAAGTCCCTGCTGGACAGCGGGCAGTTGGGGCGCCCGCTGATGCTTCACTGCGTCCACCGCAATGTGTCGTCGCCGCCGTACTTCACCTCGGCGATGCTCATCGACAGCTCCGTCTCGCACGAGATCGACGCGGCCCGCTGGCTGCTCGGCCAGGAACTCACCGCGGTGACCGTACTCAGCCCGCGCTCGTCGGCGAACGCCCCGGAGGGTCTGCTCGACCCGCAGCTCGTGCTCTTCGAGACCGACGGGGGCGCCCTGGTGGACGTCGAGGTCTTCGTCAACTGCGGCTTCGGCTACCAGGTGCGCTGCGAGGCCGTGTGCGAGGCGGGCAGCGCCCGGATCGGCGAGGACCACTCGATGGTCGTCACCACGCGGGGCAGCGCCCATGAGGACGTGCCGCTGGACTATCTCGTCCGGTTCGCGGATGCCTACGACCGCGAGGTGCAGTCCTGGGTCGACGCCACCCGGCGGGGTCTGGTCACCGGCCCGAGCGTCTGGGACGGCTACGCGTCCTCCGTGGTCGCCGAGGCCGGGGTCCGGGCGCTGGACAGCGGCGGCCGGGTGGCCGTGGAACTCGCCCCGCGCCCGGAGCTGTACACCGACCTCAGCCGCTGACGCTCGCCGTGCCCGACTCCAGGTGCCCGGTGAACCGGCGCGACCAGGTCGCGTCGGAGTCGACGGTCACCGTGAAGTCGTACCAACCGCCCTGGTACGCCACGGCGTTGAAGAAGTCCTCCGTCGACGCGCCCGCGGCCACCGTGTAGGTCCACGGCCCGTCGCCGCGGTAGTGGTTCGATGTGATGGTGAACTTCACCGACGCGGCTGATGAGTTGACCATCTTGAAGTAGATGGCGAGCTTGCCGGTGCCCGACTCGACGGCGTAACGGGTGCTGACCTCAACGGACTTGCCAGCCTTCGTCGCGTCGCCCTGGAAGCGGCGCAGGAAGCGGTTGGGGCCGACCATGGTGATGTCGTACTTGCCGCTGCCGTAGCCCGTCCCGATGTTGAAGTAGTCGGAGGCGGTGCCGCCCGGGTCGACGGTGTACTGCCAGGGCGTGGTGTCGCGGTAGGCGTTGGGGTGGATGGAGAGGTGGGCGGCGCTCTTGGCGGCGCCGCCCTGGTTGGACATCGCGAACCAGGCGAGGATCTTGCCGCTCGACCCGAACTCCAGGTGATCCAGGTACCCGTTGGGCTGGTACGGCAGGGCGCGGGCGGGCCGGGTGCCGGGCTCCTGCGCGGGCAGGGCGTTGTTCGTCGGCACCGGGTTGGGCAGCGGGCCGCAGGTGGAGATGCCGATGACGCTGGTCGCAGGAAGCGAGACGGAGCCGTAGACCGGGTTGGCGAAGTCGAAGACGCCGGTCAGGTCGCCGCTGACCCTGCGGCGCCAAGTGCTGATGTTGGGGCAGGCGGCGGGCTTGCCCAGAGTCGACGTCCAGGTCTCCAGGAAGCGTAGGACCGAGGTGTGCTCGAAGACTTCGGAGGAGACCCAACCGCCGCGCGTCCAGGGCGAGATGACGATCATCGGAACGCGGAAGCCGAAGCCGTAGGGCACGCCGCCCAGGAACTCGCCGTCGGTGCCGGCGGGCGGGGCGGGCGGAGGGACGTGGTCGAAGTAGCCGTCGTTCTCGTCGTAGTTGAGGAACAGGACGGTCGAGTCGAAGACGTCCGGGTCGGCGGCGAGGGCCTGGTAGACGAGGCTGACGAAGTGGGCGCCGTCGCCGGGCGGGGCGTAGGGGTGCTCGGAGAAGGCCTGGTTGGGGACGACCCAGGAGACCTGCGGGAGGGTGCCCGCGAGGACGTCGGCCTTGATGGCGGCGGCGATGTCGTCGGGGGTCGAGCCGGTGGCGGCCGGGACGGAGGACATGCCGCGGTCGTAAAGGGGGCTGCCCGCCTTGGAGTTGGTGAAGTTCTTGAAGTAGGCGCAGGCGTTGTCGCCGTAGTTGTCGGCCGCGTTCTGGTAGACCTTCCAGGTCACTCCGGCGTTCTGCAGGGACTCGGCGTAGGTCTGCCAGGTGAGGCCGGACTCGTCGCCGCCGTCGTAGCTGGAGGAGTCGACCTTGCCGCTCCACAGATAGGTGCGGTTGGGGCCGGTCGCGCTGAGCGTGGAGCAGAAATAGGCGTCGCAGATGGTGTAGTTGTCTGCGAGCGCGTAGTGGAACGGGATGTCCGAGCGGTCCAGATAACCCAGCGAGCGGACATTTCCCACGCCCGAGACCCAGTTGTCGAGGCGGCCCTTGTCCCACGCGGAGTGCTGCGATGACCAGGAGTGCGGCAGGTCGCCGTTGCACTGGGCGAGGGTCTCACCGTCCTGGCCGCCCGCGGCCGGGGTGGCGCTCAGCTTCCACGGATACTGACGGCCGCCGCCGTTGGGCTGGCTGAAGACCGGGTAGCCGCCGCTCAGCGTGATGCCGCTGCGGTCGTCGAAGCCGCGGACGCCCTTGAGGCGCCCGAAGTAGTGGTCGAAGCTGCGGTTCTCCTGCATGAGGATCACCACGTGTTGCACGTCCGAGATCGTGCCGGTCGCCGCCGCCCGCTGCGCCGCGACCGCCGGCCGCGCGCCGGTGCCCGTCGCCAAGCCCGCCGCCACGGTGGCACCGAGCCCCACGAAGCCTCTTCGGCTGATCGGTGTCATTCGCCCCACCCTCGTCACAGGCGTGCCCGAGCGGCACACCGCGCGCAAGGGTGCACGGGGTGATCGGCAAGGTCCATCCCTGCGCGGTGAGATGGAGGTGAACAAAAGTCAAAGTCGTCTTCGGGGCGCCGAGTTGCCGTCACACGCTCCCGAACAGGGCGCTCAGCCCCCGGTCGACGACCGCGTCCATGTCCTCCTGTCCGGTGGCCACCACGTCGTAGGTCCGCAGCAGGAAGCGGCGCAGCTCCGGGGTGTGGAAGTGGAGCAGGGCGAGTCCGAACGGCGAGTGGAACTCCAGCACCGTACGGGCCCGGCCGCACGGCCACAGGTGCACGTCACCGCCGCCGGCCGGCCTGCGCAGCCCCTCCTCCAGCAGCGACCGGGCGAAGGTCCAGGTGACGCCGTCGTCGTCGAGGGAGACCTCGGGCGGGAAGTCGAGGTGCACGGCCAGCGGGTCCGAGGCGAGGTAGCGGAGCGTGGCGGACACGGGGATCTCCGTGTCCTCCGCCGTGATCAGCCGGGCTCGGGTGGGCTGTTCGAGGGTGATGTCCATGGTCGGTCTCCACTGCGGGTGTGAGGTCGGCCGGATTGCCGTGTGCCTGTACGACCTCGCAGGTGCCCATTGCATTACGCGGAAGCCCGAACGAGTTGATGTGACCTGCGTCACTCAGTCGTCGATGCGTGGGGCTGCCGGTGAATTCGTTTGCGGTGGGACGGGTGGGTCCGGTGTGGTGAGCCCGTTGACGGGGCAGCTGAGCAGGCGGGACGGACACGGTGGCAGGGGTCGGCGGTGCTCGCGGCCCCGATGCTGGCCGCCTTCACCTTCAACACCACGGAGAACGTGCTCGGCCTCCTGGAACTCATCGCCGACAGCCTGCGGGGCTCCGTGCCGGCGGTCGGACTGCTGGTCACCGGTTACGGCGTGACCGTGGCCGTCGCGTCCGTCCCACTCGCCCACGTCATGCGGGGTGTGGCCCGGCGCCATGTGCTCACGGCACTCCTGGCCGCGCTGGTCGTGTCCAGTGTGATGGCGGCCCTGGCCACGTCGTACTGGCTGCTCCTCGCGGCCCGGCTGCTCCTCGCGGCCCGGCTGCTGACCGCGGCCCGGCTGCTGACCGCGGCCCGGCTGCTGACCGCGCTGGCCCAGGCACTGCTCTGGGGCGTGATGGGACCGGTCGCGGTGGGCCTGTTCGCACCGGGGGCCCGGTGGCGGGTGGTCGGGGCGCTGTCCGTCGCCGGTTCGCCGGCCCTCGTGCTCGGCGTACCCGCCGGCACCTGGCTGGGCCGCCACGAGGGCCGGCCCCTACCGATCGCCGTGCCGGCGGCCCTGGGTCTCGTGTCCCCGGTGACGATCGCCGCCCTGCTGCCGATCCCACGTCCGGACGAGGAGCGGGCGGCCTACGGCACGCGTCCCGACGCCCGTAGGTTCGCCACGGTACTGGCGGCGGGGACTCTGTCCGCCACGGGGGTGTGCTCGGGATTCACATACATCGTCACGTTCCTCGGCGACGTGCCCGGCTTCTCCCCGGGCGCGGTCGGCGTCCTGCTGGTGGTGTTCGGCGTCGCGTGCCTGGCCGGGGTGACCGTCACCGGGGCGGTCCTCGACCGCTTCCCGCAGGCGGCGCTGAGCACCGCCGTCACCACACAGGCGGTGGGCATGCTCGGCCTCTACGCACTCGGCACCCGTCCGGTGGCGGCCGTGGTCTTCCTGACCCTGATGGGCGGTGCGCTCGGAGCGGTGTTCATGACCGCCCAGAACGCGATGCTGCACTGCGCACCGGGACGTACGGACCTCGCTCTCGCGGCCGACTCCGGTTCCTACAACGCGGGTATCGCGGCCGGCGCGGCGCTCGGGGGGGCTTGTGCTGCGTCTTGCGGATGTACGGGGGGCGTTCCTCGCCGGGGGGGGTGCTGACTGTGGGGGCCTGCGCGGTGTTGGTGGGGACGTGGGTGCTGGGGTGCGGTGGGGGGCGTGCCGGTGCCGGTCAGCGCGCGGGGGTTGCGTCGCGGGCCAACGTCCGCCAGGCAGCGCCTTGTTGGGGAGGCGGGCCGGGCCGACAGTCGGCCAACTCCCCCTCGCGTGAACGCCGTAGCCACAACGAGGACCTGCCCGGGGTGTCGCCATCGAGGACGACTGGACGGAGGAGCAACGCGCGGGAACCTCTCTCGCCAGCGGGATACTCTCCACCCCGCCCTGCGCGGTGCTGCTCGGCGAGCGGGTGTCGCGCTGGAGAACCGAACTCCGTTGGGCAAGGCCGAGTTGGGAGGCCGCTCGGGACTAGTGACCAACTTCCGACGCCGTAGCCACGTCGATGGGGAACGAGTGGCCAACTGCCTCCCGTGCGGACACCGCACCCCCGGCGACAGACCGCCGACTGGCAGGACCTGCCGGCACCCCTCGGCGCACGGTGGCGCATCGTGGAGCAACGACCGTCCAGTGTCGCCGAGTTGGGGATCCCGGGCAGGCCGACCGAACAGCTCACTCCTGTGCTGGTGCCGTGCTCGGGGTATACGCATCGAGCGCGGCCAGGCGGAGCGCGGCCCCCACTCGGGTGACCGCCTCGGTGGGCGTCCGGGGAAGCCGGGCGAGCAGCAGGCGGCGTTGTTCCTGGGGGCCGCCGCGTACCGGCAGGACGCGTACGCCCGGCGGCACGGCGGGGGCGAGGGAGCCTGTCACCGTGGTCAGACCGAGGCCCGCCGCGACGAGTTGGAGCTTGGCCAGCCAGTCGCGGGCGGTGTGGACGATCTCGGGGCGCTCGTCCAGCCCCGGCCATACGCCCATGAGGCGGTCCTCGCCGGAGGAGGGACTCGCGATCCAGCGCTGGCCGCGCAGGTCGGCCACGTCGACGTAGTCGCCGCGGGCCAGTGGATGCGTGGCGGGCACCGCGAGGTACAGCGGGCGCTCGGTGAGCGTGCGCAGCACCAGCGGCGGCGATTCGGTGTCCGGCGGGCGGAACGGCGGCGCCGACGCCAGCAGGGCCAGGTCAAGGCTGCCGGCGCGCAGGGCGCGTACGAGGGCCGGGGTGCCGCCCTCCCGGCTGACGACGTGCAGGTCCGGGTCGGTGCGGCGCAGGGCGGCCAGGGCGCGTGGCAGCAGGACCGCTCCCGCGCTGGGGAACCAGCCCAGGCGGACGGTCGCGGCCTCCGTCGGCAGACCGGACAGTTCGCGCGCGGTCGCGCCGATCTCGTCGAGTACGACTGTCGCCCGGCGCATGACGATCCGGCCGGCCGGGGTCAGCCGTACGCCGTCGCGGCGCCGTTCGAGCAGTTCAGCGCCCGCGGCCCGTTCGATCGCGGCGATCTGGCGGGACACCGCGGACTGGGTGTAGCCCAGTGACGCGGCGGCCGCGGTGAAGGTTCCCTGCTCGGCGACCGCGCGGAAGACGCGCAGCGCGGTGAGTGACACATCCGTGAAGTCCATGACGATCACGCATGCTAGCGGTGCGTAACTTTCGTTGGACGCACACCCGGCGGGTTCCTACCGTGGCAGTCATGAACGTTTCGCGCATCGCCCTCGTCACGGGCGCCAACCAAGGACTCGGCCGCGCCCTCGTCGAGGGTCTGGCCGCCCGCCTGGGCTCCGACGACCTGGTCCTGCTCACCGGACGCGACGAGCGGCGCGTCACCGACGCGGCCCACGAGGTCGCGAACCTGCCCGGCACCCGCAGCCGGGTCGAGGGCCGGGTCCTGGACGTCACCGACACCGACGCCATCACCCACCTGGCCGACGATCTCCGGCAGCGCCACGGCGGGGTCGACATCGTGATCTCGAACGCCGTGGCCCGGGTGCTGCCCGGGGAGTCGCAGGCGGCGCGCGCCGACGAGTTCATCGACGTGTCCAACACCGCCACCCACGCGATGCTGCGGTCCTTCGGCCCCGTGCTGCGCCCGGGCGGCCGGTTCCTCGTCGTGGCCAGCAGCCTCGGCACCCTCGGACACCTCGACCCAGCGCTGCACGACCTGTTCGACGGCGCGAGCCTGGACCAGGTCGAGTACGCCGTCGAGTCCTGGCGCAGCGCCGTCCACAACCGGACCACGGCCGAGGCGGGCTGGCCGCTCTGGCTGAACGTGCCCTCGAAGGTGGCCCAGGTCGCCGCTGTCCGCGCGGTCGCCGCCGAACGCCGCGAACACGACCTCGCGACAGACACGTTGATCGCCTCCGTATGCCCGGGCATGGTCGACACGGACACCTCCCGCCCCTGGTTCAGCGACTTCAGCCAGGCCCAGTCGCCGGCCGAGGCAGCGGCCGCCGTACTCGACCTCGTCCTCACCGAGCACGTCGACCCCACCCACTACGGCGAGTTGGTCCGCTTCGGCAAGGCCCTGGACTGGTACGGGGGTACACCGCCGGTGGAACAGGACCGGCTGATCACTCCGTGACGGCATCGGTATCCGTGTACAGGTGACGCCGGCGCTCGCCCCTCATCCCAGCCCGGGCAGGCTCCGCACCTCCCCGATCCTCAAGAACCGTGCCAGGAGCAGGAACAGCAGGGCCATCGCGGTGCCACCCGCGGCCAGCGAGATCGCGGGCGCCCAGGAGTCCGAGGACAGGGCTTGATCGCAGACGCGCGCGAGGAGCCACCCGGCGCCGCCGGCAGCGACGGCGGCCATGGTCAGTTTCGCGTAGGTGCGACAGATCCGGCGTCCGTCGAGCAGTCCTTCCGTACGTTGCCGGAGGCGCAGCGCGGTCACCAGCAGACCGATCGCGTACGACAGCGCATAGGCACCGGCCATCCCCGTGACCGCCCAACTCGCGGGCAACAGGAGGTGGCAGGCCGTGGCGAGGCCGATGTTGATGCCGCCGATCCACACCGCCAGCCGGAACGGCGTACGGGTGTCCTCGAAGGCGTAGAAGCCGCGGAGCAGGAGGTACTGCGCGGAGAACGGGATCAGTCCCAGGCCGAAGGCTTGCAGCATGTGGCCCAGCGGCGCGGTGGCCGAGGCGTCGGCGGAGCCGTGGGCGAACAGGAGTTGAGCCGTCTGCGGACCGAAGGCGAGGAAGAAGAAGGCCGCCGGGACGATGACGACACCACTGACCCGCAGCGCGCGGGACAGGTCGGCCCGCAGGTCGTCGACGCGGTGTTCGGCCACGGCCCGGCTCATGCGCGGGAGCAGGGCCGTGACGAGTGAGACGGTGACGATCGACTGGGGCAGCATCCAGATCTGCTGGGCGTAGCTGTAGGCGGTGTACCCGACACCGTCGCGGGGACGGGCGGCGTCCGCGTCGGAGGCCAGCCGGGTCACCACCGTGCTCGCCGCGAGGTTGGCCAGCACGAACAGCAGGGTCCAGCGTGCGGCGTTGACGCTCTTGCGCAGCCCGGTGCCGCGCCAGTCGAAACGCGGACGGAACCGGAACCCGGCCGCGAGGGCGTAAGGGACCAGCGCGAGTGCCTGGACTGCCAGCGCGATCGTGGTCCCGATCCCGAGCAGCCGGACCTGGGCGCCGGTGATGTCCGCAACCTGTTCCGGCGCGGTCATCAGGCCGAGGTAGAGGCCGAACATGGTGATCAGGACGAGGTTGTTGAGCACCGGGGTCCACATCATCGCGCCGAACCGGCTCCGGGCGTTGAGGACTTGGCCGAAGATGCTGAAGACGCCGTAGAAGAGGATCTGCGGCAGCAGGAAGCGGGCGAACACCACGGTCAGTCGGAAGGCGTCGTGTGTGGCGGGTGTGTCGTGCTGATAGACGCCGATGATCTCGGGGGCGGCCCACGTGGCCAGTGCGGTCCCGATGCCGAGGACGCACAACACCAGGGTGACCAGCCGCTGTTCGAAGGCGGCCCCGCCGTCGGCGTCCTCGGCCCGGGCGCGGACCAGTTGGGGGACCAGGACGGAGTTCAGCGCGCCGCCGATCAGCAGGAAGTACAGACTTGTCGGCACGGTGTTGGCCTGGTTGTACGTGGTGGCCAGCAGTCCGGTGCCGAGTGCGGCGCCCTGTAGCACCATCCGTATCAGTCCGGTGGCGCGCGAGACTATCGTGCCCGCCGCCATCAGCGCGGTCGAACGCAGCAGCCCACCACCGCCTTTGGGCTTCTTCTGCGCTGCGTGCCTCCGTCGTGTCCCTAAGCGATCCGGCCGCTCGGGTGAACTCTCCTCGATCATGGGCTCAATCTACGATCCCCGGACGCCGGTTCTGGCCGCGCCTCCGTGCACACCGGCGCGGCCAGAACCAACTCGGGCTGTCAGGACCTGGCTTCGAACCCCTCAGTCCCCAACTACACGGCTAGACAGCCCGGTTCACGGGGCGAGCTGCCACTGCTCGATGTAGCCGACGTCGACCGCCGCGTGGTCCTGCACCCTCAACTTCCAGGTGCCGTTGACCGGTTGGGCGGAGGTGTCGACGGTGAAGGTCTGGTCGACGTTGTCGGCGGAGCCGCCGGAGCGGTTCAGCAGGGAGTAGACGGTTCCGTTCGGACCCACGAGGTCGACGGTCAGGTCGCCGCGGTAGGTGTGGACGATCTTGACGTAGACCTGGGTGGTGGCCGAGGCGTTGCCGTCGCGGCCGGTGACCGTGATGGGGGACTCCACGGCGCCGGCGTTGTCGGGGATGTCGACGCGGGTGGCGCTGGCGTAGATGTTCGCGATCCGCCAGCTGAAGGCGACGGTGGCACTCGCGTCCGTGTCGTCGGTGACGGTCACCGTGACGTCACTGGTCCCGAGGGCGGTCGGGATGCCGGAGATCAGACCGGTGCTGCTGATGGTCAGTCCGTCGGGCAGTCCCGTGGCCGAATAGGTCAGGCCCGCACCGGAGTTGGTGGTGTACGCGTCCGTCTGCAGGGACACGGCCTGGCCGACTCCGCTGATCTGGGCGGCGACCGGTGCCACGTTGACGCCGAGGGCGATCCGGCTGCCGACGTTGATCGCCGCCCACGCGTCCGCCACGGCCAGGTAGGTCGGGCTGTAGGCGCCGAAGAGGTCCGCGGCGGCCTGCAGGGTCGCGGTGCGGGCACCAGCGTAGTTCGTGGACGAGGTCATGTACGTGGTCAGCGCCCGGTACCAGACCTTCTGGGCGTTGTCGATGCCGATGCCGGCGACGGGCACGCCGTCGTAGGTGGGGCTGTCGTAGGCGACCCCGTTGACGGTCTTCGCGCCGCTGCCCTCGGACAGCAGGTAGAAGAGGTGGTTCGCCGGGCCCGAGGAGTAGTGGACGTCGACGCTGCCGAGCGTCGAGCTCCAGTAGTCGCGGGACGCGCCGTCCTTGGAGGGCTTGTCCATGTAACGCAGCGGTGTGCCATTGCCGTTGATGTCGATCTTCTCGCCGACCATGTAGTCGGGGACGTCGGCGGGCAGGTTCTCGTGGAACTCCACCGCGGCTGCGAAGATGTCCGAGGTGGCCTCGTTCAGGCCGCCCGACTCGCCGGAGTAGGTGAGGCCGGCGGTGGCGGCGGTGACGCCGTGGCTCATCTCGTGCGCGGCCACGTCCAGCGCGGTCAGCGGGTGGGTGTTGCCCGAGCCGTCGCCGTAGGTCATGCAGAAGCAGGTGTCGTCCCAGAACGCGTTGACGTAGTTGTTGCCGTAGTGGGCCCTGCTGTAGGCGGCCACTCCGTCGTTGCGTATGCCGTTGCGGCCGAAGACGTCCTTGTAGTAGTCCCAGGTGGCCGCCGCGCCGAACGCGACGTCCACGCCCGCGGTCTGCCGGTTGCTCTGGGTTCCGTCGCCCCAGACATCGTTGTCATCCGTGAAGAGGGTGCCGGTGCCGGAGGTGCCCTGGTTCAGGTCGTAGGTGCGGTGGCCCGCACGGTCGCCGTCGACGAGTTGGTACGTCGAGCCTGAGAGCGTGGTGCCGAGGGGGACCGTTCCGTTGAACTGGCCGGTGCCGGTGCCCGTTTCGATGCCCTGGTACTGGAAGACGGCCTTGCCGGAGTCGGCGTCGGTGATCACGTGGAGTTCGCTGGGCGTGCCGTCGTCCTGGAAGCCGCCGACCACCGCCTCCCAGGCGAGGACCGGCTTGGCACCGGCGGCCCAGACGACGAGCCGCGGGGCGCCGTCGAGTTGGGCCTTCTCGCCGCCCGCCTTGGACGCTGCCGCGAGCGCCTTGGTCTTCACCGTCGCCGACGTGACGTTCGGGGTGATGCCCGGCAGGGCCAGGTCGGCCTTCGCGGCCTTCGTCACCGTGAGGCGGCCACTCTTGGCGTGCACGACCAGGTCGCCGCCGAGGACGGGCAGACCGGCGTACGTCCGCTCGTAGCGGGTGTGGGTGGTGCCGTCGGCGTCCTGGCTGACGTCCTTGACGACGAGCTTCTCCTTGGCGCCGAGGCCGAGGGTCTTCGCCGTGTTCCTGACGGCCGCGCCCGCGCTCTTGAGGAGGGCGGCGTGCTTCGACGGCGACAGAGCGGCGGGGGCCGCTCCGGCCCGCGAGGTGGCCAGGATCTTCGCGGAGGCGGTGGGCCCGCCGGGAGCGGCGGAGGCCGCGCTGGTCTGCATACCGGCGGCCAGCAGGGTGCCGACCGCGGTGAGCACGAGGGCTGCGGTGTATCTGGGGTGGTGCGGATAACGGTCATGCCGGGTCAAGGCGTTCTCCTTATGTGGGGTGGTCGGACTCGGTGGAGTCCTGGAGAGCGGGTCGGGCCGGGGTACGGCCGTCCGGCGGGCGCGCGGGTGCGGGGAGGAAGGGTGAGGAGTGAGTGAACGCTCGGTGAGCGTGGTGCTCAGCAGCGTGGCATCACGTCCACAGAATTGTCATGGCTATAACAAAGCAACGGCTCAAAATGGCTGCCGCGTCCTGCGGATCACTCGCTTGAGCGACACTTTTCAGCCTCACGTCGGACGCCGACGTCACGGGGGAACATCGCGCCGTCGAACAGGTGGTTGAATGTCGAGCCGGAAGGGTAATCAGTCCTTCAACTCGCGTACGGCGTCTACGACTTGCCCCACCAGGAGAGCTGCGCCACGAGCACGGCACCAGTCGCCCGTGAAGACGCTGGCATATGCCAGAAGCACCACCGGATCGGGTGTTGCCAAATCCCTTACAGGGCGTCGCAGCCTGTGCGACAGTCGTAACCGGTCCCTCCATCCGCCTTGGTCGTACCGCCCCGCATCGGAGTGCTTCATGCCGTCCCACCTCTCTGCGGACCGCCCCGCCGCCCAGCCGCCCGCGCGCGGCTCGGTCGACGCGCTGATATCGCAGGCCCGGCGGCTCATGGGCGACGTGGACGCCGTACGACGGGACGCGCAGCACGACGGTGCGGACCCGCGCGAGCGGTGGCAGCGGGCGCTGTGCGATCTGGCGCTGCATCAACTCAACGACCTCGACGAGCACTTGGCCCAGTTGCGGGACGGCCCGCCCCCCGTGCCGGTGGCCGTGGAAGCACCGCTCGCCCCAACTGCCGTACCGGAAGCGCCTCGTGACGACTCGCTGCTCAGCCGGGTCGGCAGCGCCGAGTGGAATCTGCTGACGGACGAGGCGAGTTGGTCCGGGGAGCTGTATCAGATCCTCGGCCGTGACCCGGCCGTTCCCCCGCTCACCCTCGACGAACTGCCGTCCCTGATCCTCGACGAGGACCGGCCGGCGCTGACCGCGATGGTCACGGACTGCCTGATCGACGCCAAGCCGATCGACGGCGAGTTCCGCATCGTCCGGCCCGACGGCACCGTACGGACGGTGCACATGATGGGCGAGCCCGTGCTCGACGCCGACGGCGGCACCGCCTCGATGTGGGCCGTGCTGCGGGACGTCAGCGAACTGCGCCGCAGCCAGCGGACGGTGAGCGAGACCCGTGACTCGCTGCAGCTCCACCGGCACCACGCGCAGACCGAGCGCCGGCTCGCGGTCGAGTTGCAGGAGGCCGTGCTGCCGCCGTGGCGTGGCTCCCTGCGGCTCCCGCACCAGGGGCCGGAGACACTGGACCTGGCCGCCCGCTATCTGCCCTCGTCGACGAGCGCGCTGATCGGCGGCGACTGGTACGACGCGCTCCAACTGTCGGACGGGGCAACGCTGTTGAGCGTCGGCGACCTCACCGGACACGGTGTCGCCGTCACCTCGGGCATGGCGATGCTGCTCGGCGCCCTGCGCGGCATGGCGATGGCGGGCACCGAGCCCGGCCAACTGATGTCCTGGCTCAACCAGTTGCTCGACGCCACCGTGCAACCGGCCCTGGGCAGCGCGGTGTGCTGCCGCTACCGGCCCGAGACCCGCACCCTGGCGTGGGCGCAGGCAGGACACCCCGCCCCGCTGCTGTTCCGCGGCGGAACGGGGCGCGTGCTGAGCGCGCCGGACGGCGTCCTGCTCGGCGCCACCTCGGGAGCGGCCTACGGGCAGGCCGAGGAGACCCTCGAAGCGGGCGACGTACTCCTGCTGCACACCGACGGACTGGTGCCGGGGCACAGCGGAGAGGCCGCCGTGCGCCAACTCCTCGACCTGGCCCCGCGGTTCGGCGAGGCGCGCACCGCACAGGACTGCGTACGGATGGTCGTGGAGGAGTTCGGCGACACCGAGCGCGCGGACGACGCGTGCGTGCTCGTCGCCAGGACGACCTGAGAAAGAAGCGGCTGTACGAACTCCTCGTGCGGAAGGAGCCGCACAAACCCCTTATGCCTGTGCGCTGTTGCCGCCCCTGGCCCTCGGGCTCTTCGACTGGGTCTTCGGCAGCGCGAGTTCGATCTCCTCCCGCAGTTCGTGGATCTTCGGATAGCCGGCGTACTGGGCGGTGAGCCGGTACATCTCGCGCAGCCGGTCCCAGGTGCGGTGGGAGGAGTTCGATCCCATCGACGCCAGGGCCAACCGCGCGTACCTGTCCGCCTGTTCGGGGTCGTCGGCGATGAAGCAGGCGGAGGCCATCGACAGGAAGTCGAAGATCTTCGACCGCTGCCGTCCGTCGACCCGCAGCGCCAGGGCCTTCTCCGCGAAGTACTGGGCGTGCACGGCCGCTCCGGGCTCGTGCTCGGCCAGAGTGCGGTAGGCCAGGGCCTGCATGCCGTAGAGATCCTCCTCCTTGAACGTCTGCATCCAGCTCGGGGGCGGTACGTCGCCGCGGTCGGAGACGAAGAGGTCCTCCGCCTGGCCGAGGGTGCGGCGCATGGCCTGGCCCTTGCCCATCGACGCCTGTGCCCAGGCCTCGATGGTGAAGAGCATCGCCTGGGTGCGCGGCAGCACCTCGTCGCCGGAACCGGTCTTGGCGAGTTTCATGAGATCGAGTGCGTCGTCGGGCCGGCCCAGGTGCACCATCTGGCGAGCCGCCCGTGAGAGCGCCTCCCCGGCGCGGGGCCGGTCGCCGCCCTCACGGGCCGCGTGGGCGGCGATGACGAAGTACTTCTGGGCCGTGGGCTCCAGGCCGACGTCGTGCGACATCCAGCCCGCGAGTACGGCGAGATTGGCGGCGACGCCCCACAGGCGCCGCTGCAGATCGGTCGGGTGCCGGTAGGCGAGCATGCCGCCCACCTCGTTGAGCTGTCCCACCACGGCCTTGCGCTGCAGCCCGCCGCCGCGGGCCGCGTCCCAGGCGCGGAACACCTTGACGGACTCCTCCAGTTCCTCGATCTCCTGCGACCCGATGGGGGCGGCCTCATAGCGGTCGAACCCAGCGGGGTCGGCGTGCAGGGGATCGTCGAACCGGGGAGCGTCGGCGGAAAGAGTCGGATCGGAGTGCAGCCATGCGTACATGGCGCTGCTGAGTGCGGAGCCTGCGGCGAGCGCGGCGCCCGCGCCCACCAAGCCGCGTCGGTTGAGCATGAGGTCCATTCCCGTGAATTCGGTGAGGACCGCAGCAGTCCGTTCGGGCGCCCACGGCACACCGTCGGGATGTTCCACACTCCCGTCGTCGGGCCGTTTTCCCGTACGCCCGTGCCGGACCAGACCGAGGTCCTCGATGGTCACGACACGGCCGAGACGCTCGGTGAACAGAGCCGCCAGCACCCTCGGCACCGGATCGCGCGGGATCTCTCCCGTGTCGATCCAACGCCGTACCCGCGAGGTGTCGGTCGACAGCTGGGGGTGGCCCATGGCCGCCGCCTGCCGGTTGACCCGCCGCGCGAGCTCGCCCTTGGACCAGCCGGCCAGGCCGAACAGGTCCGAGAGACGGGAGTTGGGTTGTCCGTTCACGTCAAGCCCCCAGGTTCTCGGCTGACTTGAACATAGCCCGGTGCGCCTTGCCGGGCGACTATTCGCCAGGGTTCGCCAGGGTGCGCCAGATGGTGTGCCACTGCGCATCTGGTGTCAGGTAGGAACGCGCCACCCCGACCCGGTCACCGAGGGACACTCCCCAGGGTGCACCCGTGGGACCGGGCCGGGCAGCGCACTTGCTTGGACAGGCTATGCAGGCACACGAAGGGATCTGTATCTCCCATGTACACAGCATCGTCCTCCGTGTCCGCCCCGCCCCGGTCGCTGCACCCCCGCCCGGGAGCCGGCGGCCCCTACCTCGACCCGGCGCGGCCGGCGGCCGCCCCCGTGCTCGGTGCGGGCAGGCCGCGGCGCGTTCCCGGGCTCGGCCCCCAACCCCTCAGCGGGAGACTCGACTTGTCCGGCCCCCAGGGCGCCCAGCTGCGTACGGCGATCGCGTCGGTGCACCGGATCTGCCCGGAGTTCGCTCCGGTGCAGGTGCTACGCCGCAACGGGCGCTCCGTGCTTCTGGTCGGAACGACCGGACGCAGCACGGCCGTCGCGAAGTGTTTACTGGACCACTCCCCCGCGTGGGCCGAGCGGATCCGGCACGAGATAGCCGCATACCGCTCGTTCGTCCGGCACCGCCCGCCGGTGCGGGTGCCGCGACTGATCGCGGCGGACCCGGACAACTGCACGCTGGTCATCGAGCGGATGCCGGGCCGGGTGGCGGCGCTGCACCGGCACCCGGCGGAGGCCCCGCCGCGGGCGGACATCCGGGCGGCGCTCGGCTCGATCTGCCGGCTGAACGCCTGGCGGCCGCCGGCGGGCACGTTCGACGCCCCGCTGGACTACGCGGCCCGTATCTCCCGCTTCCACGAGCTGGGGCTGCTCACCGACCGGGACATGGGAGACCTGCAGAAACTGCTGCACGGCATCGCGCACTCGGCGGGCCGCGGCGGGATGGGCCAGTTCTGTCACGGTGACGCCCTGCTGTCCAACATCCTTCTCTCACCGGCCGGTCCAGTGCTGGTGGACTGGGAGCACGCGGGCTGGTACCTGCCGGGCTACGACCTGGCGACGCTGTGGGCGGTCCTCGGGGACGCGCCGGTGGCCCGGCGGCAGATCAGCCAGATCGCGCAGTCGGCGGGACCGGCGTCACGTGACGCCTTCCTGGTGAACCTGATGCTGGTACTGACCCGCGAGATCCGTACCTACGAGATGGCCGTGCAGCGTTCGATGCACGACTCGGCCCCGGCGGCACCGGGAGTGGTGGCCCACCCGGGTGCTGCGCCGTCCGGCGAGGAACAACGGCTGCTGCTGAGGCGGCTGCACGACGACTGCCAGATGGCCCGCCGGGCCGTACGTGCGGCGGTCGGCACTCGCTGACGGGGACGACGGTCCGCGGTACGCCCTGCAGCGGCGTACCGCGGACCTTCGTGTGTCCGGCCGACATATGGCCGGCCTCTATGTGTCCGGCCTACATATATCTGCCCGAGCCCCGCCGCACTCCCCCATTGGTGTACTCCACTGACGCCCCGCAGGCCCGGACACCGCCGCCACGAAACTCCTCGCACCCCCCGTTGACATGGGAAATCGCCCTCCTCTGGGCATGATTGACGGATCGTCGGCCAGCCGGTACCACTGACGCACGCCCGGCCCCGCACGGTTCATGACAATCCCACCGTCCCAGGAGGCTGCATTGCGAGGATCCTCGACCGACCCCACCCGCTCTCCCGGACACAGACGCGCGCGCCGGTCCGCCGGCGCGCTCGCCACCGCCGCCCTGCTGCTTCCCCTGCTGGGCGCGGCCCCCTCGGAGAGCCCCACCGACTCCTCCTCAGCCACCCTCCAGCGGGCGTTCGCGTCGGCGTCCGCCCAGTACCACGTGCCGCAGACAGTGCTGCTGGCCGTCTCCTACCTCCAGTCCCGCTGGGACACGCACGGCGGAGCGCCGAGTGTGACCGGCGGCTACGGCCCGATGCACCTCACCGACGCCCGCACCGCCCTCGCCGCGACGGAGCACCTGAGCGAGGGCACCGAGGACCCCCGCGGCGACAGCGCCCGCCCCGCCCTGCACCCCACCACGCAGATCCCGGCGGACTCCCAACTCCCCGCCCGCCTCAAGACGTTGACGAAGGCGGCCGATCTGACCGGCCTTCCGGCGACCGACCTCCGTACCGACGAGACCGCCAATGTGGCCGGTGGCGCCGCGCTGCTGGCCGACGCCCAGAAGAACCTCGGTGAGTCGCTGAGCGCGGATCCGGCCGACTGGTACGGCGCGATCGCGCGCTTCTCCGGCGCCGACGACACGGCGACGGCGGCCGCGTATGCCAACGATGTCTACGACGTGATCCACACCGGCGAGGCGCGCACCACGGACGCCGGGCAGCAGGTCGCGCTGGCCGCCCGGCCGGACGTCGCGCCCGACACCGCGCAACTGAAGGAGACCGGGCTGCGCACGGTCTCCGCCGACGGCACCGAGTGCCCCAAGAAGGTGTCCTGCGAGTGGATCCCGGCGCCGTACTCCCAATTCGGGAACGACGACTACGGCAACCACGACCTGGGCGACCGGCCCGCGTCGCAGAGCATCAAGTACATCGTCATCCATGACACGGAAGGCCAGTGGGCCGGCGTCCTGAACCTGGTCCAGGACCCCACCTATGTGTCGTGGAACTACACGATCCGCTCCACCGACGGTCTCGTCGCCCAGCATGTGAAGGCCAAGGACGTGGCCTGGCACGCGGGCAACTGGTACATCAACGCCAAGTCGATCGGCATCGAGCACGAGGGCTTCCTCGCGGCGCCGGACGCCTGGTACACGGAGGCGATGTACCGCTCGTCGGCGCGACTGGTGTCGTACCTGACGAAGAAGTACGGCATCCCGCTGGACCGGCAGCACATCCTCGGCCACGACAACGTGCCGGGGCCGACCACGTCCACGGTCCCCGGGATGCACACGGACCCGGGCCCGTACTGGGACTGGGCGCACTACTTCGACCTGCTGGGTCACCCCGTCAAGCAGACCGCGAAGAAGGGCGGCGGCCTGGTGACGATCCGCCCCGACTACACCACCAACCAGCCGGTGTACACGGGCTGCGTCACCGCGGGACAGCCGTGCGCGGTGCACGGGTCGAGCGAGGTCCGGCTGTACTCCGGGCCCGGCGAGACCTACCCGCTGATCAAGGACATCGGCCTCGGGACGACCCCGACGACCGGGGTCAACGACCTCTCCTCACGGGTGTCCACCGGGCAGCAGTACGCGGTGGCCGACCGTTCCGGGGACTGGACCGCGATCTGGTACCTGGGTCAGGAGGCCTGGTTCAAGAACCCGGAGAAGCAGCCCACCGCGGTGAAGGCGGCCGGTCTGGTGGCGACGCCGAAGGAGGGCATGGACAGCGTCCCGGTGTACGGCCGCGCCTACCCGGAGGCCTCGGCCTATCCGACGGGAGTGCCCGCCCAGGCGATCTCCGCGCTGCCGTACAAGCTGCTCAAGGGCCAGAAGTACGTGGTCGGTGACAAGGTGCCCGGCGAGTACTACTACGCGGTCACCTTCACCACCGACTCGCACAAGGTCGTCGTAGGAAAGGATCTCTACTACGAGATCCAGTACGGCCACCGGGTGGAGTTCGTGCGCGCCGCCGACGTGACGGTGAAGCGGTCGAGCCGGTAGCCGTGCCTCAGCCCTGCTGGAACAGTTCCGCCGGGAGCGGTTTCAGCAGGGCGTAGAGGTCGTCCGTGATGGGGCGGTCCCAGGCGGCGATGGTGACCAGGACGTTGTCGCTGCGGTCGAACTGGACGCACGAGATCCGGCTCTCGGAGAGCTTGAGGCGGCGCACGATCAGCAGGTTGTCGCCCTGCATCACCGGCATGTCCTCGACGCCTACGACGGTCACCTCCTCGTCGTTCTCCAGCGCGAGGAGCAGTTGCGCGACCTCGAACGGGATCTCGTCCTCGGCGACGTCACGGGCCGGGGAGCCCTCCGGCAGATTGCCGATGACCATCGCGGGGCCGCGGCCGCCGAAGAGGTCGTACCGCAGGAACACGCCCTGGCAGGTGCCGTCGGGCGCGGGCAGCAGACCGGCACCCAGGTTGCCGGGCCAGTCGCCCGGGTCCATGGCCAGCACATCGAATTCGGGGCCGGCGGGGGTGGCGCTGCGGCGGCGGAGGAACGACATGAAGCAATGGTACGGGGTGCCGTTCGGCGATGTGGCCGTGGCCGGGTGCCGGGTGCGGATCGTCGGTCGGGTGCGGCGCCGTGGGGGCTGAGCGCGCAGTTCCCCGCGCCCCTGGGTAGGTGCGTCCTATGTTGGCTGGATTGGTTCCGTTTCCAATCCTGAGCGTTCCGTGCCCACCTTGCGGCAGACGGCTGAGAGCAAGCGCACCACCGTCTGCTCGTCCGTGTGGAGTTCTACGGCTATCTCGTGGTCCGTGTGGCCTTGGGCGGCCAGGGTTGCGGCGGTGCGCTCGCGGGTCGTGAGGGTGTCGGTTTCCGTGCTGTGGAGGCGGCGGGGGCGTAGGCCTGCTGCTGCCAGTTCGGCGCGGGTCGTGTCCGCGAGGCCGTCGGCGCCGCATTGGACGGCTGCGTCGAGGCCTCGGTAGAGGTGGTCGCCGGCTTCCCTGGACCTGCCTACGCGGCGGAGTTCGGTGCCTAGGGCGACAAGGGCGCAGGCCAACTCGTAGGCGGCCGGGGAGCGTTCGAGGTGGGTGACGGATTCTTCCAGGAGTTTGGCGCGGGCCGAGCCGGTGGAGACCTCGGCGGCGATGCGCAGGGCCTGGCCGATGGCGGAGGGGGTGCCGAACTGGCGGGCGCGGGCGACCGCTTCGTGGGCGGTGACGACGGCGCGCTCGGGGGTGTCGTGGCGTTCGGCGCGGGCGAGGTGGAGCTGCCAGGGGCACCACGCGGGGTTGCGGATGCCGCGTGGGTCCAGACGGCGGCCGGCGGAGGCGAGTTCGGCGGCGGCTTCCTTGGCGAGGCCACGGGCCAGCAGGAGTTCGCCGTAGACGGTCTGGGCGTCAGGGAAGACGACAGCGGCTGGGAAAGGCTCCGCGAAGGCGTGGTCCTCGGCGAGTTGTACGGCTTCGGCGACCCGGCCGCGGGCCAGCAGGACCTCGATGAGGATGCCCGTGCCGTACCAGTAGACGGGGGTGCCGGGTCCGACGCGTTCGGCGAGGCCCAGGCCGGCGCGGGCGAAGTCCTCGGCCTCGGCGAGGCGGCCGCGCCGGTAGCGGAGGTAGCCGAGGAAGGTGTACCCGAAGGACAGGTGCGCGCCGCGCCAGCCCTGTTGTTCGAAGTCGGCGATGCCGGTGGCGAAGAGTTCCTCCGCGCGGCCCGGCCGATCGCAGTACATGAAGGTGAGGGCGACCAGCACCGGCACCTCGAAGCCGCGGTCGGCCTCCGCCCAGCCGAGACCACCACTCAATGCGCGCTCCGCATGGTGCAGGGCCACATGTGCGGGTTCACCACGAAGTACGGCGTCCCAGGTACGCAGGCCGATGATGTACCGCTCGGTGAGGTCGCGGCCCTTGAGGCGGTCGGCGAGTTTGGTGAGGCGGCGGGAGCGTGAGGGGTGGTCGGGTTCGTCGGCGCGGAAGGCGTCCCACATGAACTGCTCGGAGAGCATGCGCAGTTTGACCCGGGCGTCGCCGGTGACGCGGATCTCGCGGGCGAGGGTGTCGGAGGCCTCGGCGAGTCGGTCGCTGTGGGCGAGGACCTGGGAGAGGCGGTAGACGATGTTCTGCCGCAGGCTCGCGTCACTGATCGGCTCTTCGAGGGCGGCCCGCAGATGGTTGACGGTGGTCGCCGGTTCGGTGAGCAGGGAGGCGCTGCCCAGTTCGTACAGGACGGCGGCCCGGTCGTCGAAGGGCGGGGGTTCGCGCAGGGCGCGGGCGAGGTAGCTGCGGGCCGTGTCGGGGGCGCCCGCGCGCAGGGTCTCGCCGGCCGCCGCGCGGAGTTGCTGGACCACCCAGTTGTCGCCGTCGGGGTGGGTCTCCATGAGGTGGCGGGCGGCGGCGGAAGGACCCTGGCCCTCGTTGATGACGCACCAGGCGGCCTGGCCGTGCAGGGCCACGCGGACGCCAGGGGGGATGGCCCGGTAGACGGCGGTGGCGATGAGCGGGTGCACGAATTCGAGGGTGTCCGCCGCGGTCAGCGTGCCGGTGAAGATGCGGGCGCCGCGCAGCGCGTCGACGGCGTCGGCGGCCTCCTCGTGGCCGAGTCCGGCGACGGCGGCGGCGAGCATCGGATGGGGCTCGGTGCCGAGGACCGCGCAGGCCCAGGCGAAGCGGACGGTCGAGGTGCCGAGCCGTTCGAGGCGGGTGGTGAGGCCACTGCCCTTGACGGCGGCGGCGAGGTCGCGCAGTTGGTAGGCCCCCGCCTCGGTGGGGGTCAGGCCCCGGTCGTGGATCTTGGCGGTGAGTTCGACGGTCTCGAAGGGGTTCCCGGCGGTGACGGCCCAGCACTCGTGGCAGAACGCGTCGTCGGCGTCCTCGCCGAGCGTCTCCCGCACCAGGTCGGCCACGGCGGCGACGCTGAGCGGTTCGAGGTCGAGTGGGCGTCCGCCGGCCCGGCCGGGCAGTCCCCTCAACGACTCGGCGTGGTCGGGGAGTTCGTCGGGCCGGTAGGCGACCACGACCAGCAGCGGGAGTTGTTCGGCGCGGGGTGCGAACGCGGCCAGCCAGCCCAGGGATTCGGGGTCGGTCCAGTGCGCGTCGTCGAGGACGAGGACCATCGGGGCGCGCTGCACCGCGAGGTGGGTGAGCACCCAGTCGAGGCCGTCGCGCAGACCCTGCTGGTCCGGCGGGGAGCCTTCGGTGGGCGCGCACAGGCCGAGGGCGGGGCCGACGATGTCGTACCAACTCCCCAGCGAGGAACGGAGATCGGCGTCGGCAGACCCGGCGAACTGCGGTTGCAGCAGCTGTCGGGCGACGTGGAAGGCGACGCGCTGTTCCTGGTCGCCGCCCCGCGCGGAGAGCACGGTGCAGCCCTGGGCGGCGGCGCGACGGCGGACTTCGGAGAGCAGGGTGGTCTTGCCGATGCCGGCCCGTCCCGCGAAGGCGAGCAGGGCGCCGCGCGGCCGGTCACCCGGTTCGCCGCCGTCCGTGCGCAGACCGGTGAGTTCGCCCAACGCCTCGTCCACGGCGGCGAGTTCACTCTCCCGTTCGAAGAGTGTCCTTCTGCTGCGTGCACTCCGCTGCCCCATGCCATACCCCCTGCCACGGTGGTGCGCCCGCGCGGGGAGCGAACGCGCACCGTGAGCTACAGGGACCTCAGCGTACGCTTCCCGAAGGTCGCGCGACCCGGTAGTCGGCGAAGGCGTACCGGCCGGTTCTCCTGGGTCTCCGGTGACGGCGGAGGCGCGGGGCCCGCTTGATCACATCCCGCCGTTCTTCGACCCCTTGGCGGCTCCGGACACCGTCCGAGCTGTTCACGGAGTGGCTGCTGGGGGCGCTGGAGGCCGGGGTGCGCGAGCCGCAGGCGATGACGGTCTCGACAGCCGGCGCCGACGGCAACCCGTCGGCAAGGACCTTGATCCTCAAGGGCGTTGGCCCCGACGGCTGGCGGTTCGCGTCGGACGGCGGCAGCGTCAAGGCCCGCGATCTCGCCCAACAGCCCTTCGCCGCCCTGACGTTCTACTGGTCGCCGCTCGCCCGCCAGGTCCGCGTGCGCGGTCCCGTAGTGACGGCGGGCGAGGCGGACAGCGCGGCGGACTTCCCGGCCCGGAGCACCAGCGCCCGCGCGGAGGCACTGGCCGGCCGTCAGTCCCAGCCGCTGGCGGACCTTCCTCGCCGAACGGGACGCGGCCGTCAAGGAGTTACTGGAACGCCTTGAGGACGAGCCGGACCTCGTGGCCCCCGGCTGGACCCTGCACACCATGCGGCCCGAGTCGGTCGTGTTCTGGCAGGGCGACAAGGAACGTCGGTACACGCGGCTCGTGTATGTCCGCGAGGGCGAGGGGTGGCGCACGCAGTTGCTGTGGCCGTGATCGCCGACCTGTTGCCGGTGCGGCACGTACGGTGCGACACCGTCGAGCAAGTCGCCGTAGGAACAAGGGACTTGCTCACTCCTCCAACGCCGTCGGCGGCACCACCGCCACCGGGCTCGCCGCGTGGAGCAGGACCGCCTGGGTGACCGAGCCGAGGAGTCGGGCCGGGGACAGCAGGCGGCGGCGGTGGCGGCCCACGACGACGAGGGCGGCGTCCTTGGAGGCGGCGACGAGGTGGCCGGCCGCGTCGCCCGGGGCGACGTACGGCTCGGTGGGGACGTCCGGGTGATGTTCGCGGTGCGGGGCGAGGAGGGCATCGGTGAGGGTGCGGGTCTCGTTCTCGATGGCGTCCTGGTCGATGACCGGCGGGACGAGTTCGCCGGGGGACGCCCAGGCCTGCGGCGGCCACGGGAAGGCGGCGACGACCTGGAGGCGGGCGCCGCGCAGGGCCGCCTCGGCGAAGGCGAAGGAGAGGGTGGCCTCGTCGGGGCTGTCCACGTGCAGGCCGACGACCACGCGGGGCCCGGGTTCGGCCGGGACGTCGCCGTGCACCTCACGCCCGGGCCGGGGCACCACGACGACGGGGCAGTCGGCGTCGCGGGCGGCGGCCATGCCGTTCGAGCCGAGCAGCAGGCTGGCGAAGCCGCCGCGGCCACGCGAGCCGAGCACCAACAGCTGCGCGGTGGAGCCGAGTTCGGGGAGTACGGCACTCGGCGCGCCCTGCAGCCCGAGGTACTCCATGACCGGCCGGTCGGCCCGCCCTTCGACATGCGTACGAACCTGGTCGAGCACCTCGTCCTCGTCCGGCTCCGGTGGTCCGGCGACCAGGACGCCTGGCGGTGTCCAGGCGGCGGCGTACTGCCACACATGGACGACCCGCAACGCCGCCCCGCGTCCACGGGCCGCGTCGAGGGCCCAGTCCAGGGCGCGCAGGCTGTCGTCCGAACCGTCGACCGCCGCGATGACCGGCAGGGTGCTCATGGGTTCCTCACCTCCGGAGTAACGGGATCTTCCCCTCCGGCGCCAGCCTGGCTCAGGCACCGGCTCCAGAAGGGTTCCCAAGGTCGCGTGTCCGGAAAATCAGGTGCGACACCCTTGGTAGACCCCGACGCTGCCGACCCGCTCCCGCCACCCCGACGCTGCCGGCCTGCTCCCGCCACCCCTCCGTCCGCTCCCTTGAGCGCTACGTCCGCCCCGGCGCCGATGAGTCGACGGTGACGGCGATGGCCACGAGCGGGCGTTCCCGGCACAGGACTCCGTCGAGGAGGTGTACCAGGAGGTAATCGAAGCCCGCGCACTGGCCAGCCCGGGGCATCCCCGCCCAGCACGGCCGCACCGCTGTGATCACGGGTGCCGACACCGGCATCGGATTCGAGACGGCCAAGGCCCTAACCCTGCGCGGGGCAGCAGTCGTCCTGGCGGTACGGGACGCCGACAAGGGCAAGCGCGCGGCGGAGGAGATCGCTCTCGTCGCGCCGACGGCGAGGGTGCACGTCCAGCGGCTCGACCTGAGTTCGCTCGCCTCGGTCCGCGACACGGCCGGGGATTTGAGAGACGCCTACGCCCGGATCGACCTGCTGATCAACAACGCCGGCGTGATGTACACGCCGTACCGGACGACCCCGGACGGCTACGAGCTCCAGTTCGGAACCAACCACCTGGGGCACTTCGTCCTGACCGGGCTGCTGCTGGACCTGCTGCCGGCCTCGCCCGCCTCCCGTGTCGTCACGGTCGGCAGCGCGGGCCACCGCATGGGCGGCCCGATCGATCTCGATGATCTCGACCGGCGCAGACGTTCCGTACGACCGGACCGCCGCGTACGGGCCCTCCAAGCCGGCCAACCTGCTGTTCACCTACGAGCTCGACCGCAGGCTGCCCGCCGGCGGGCCACTGGCAGTCCCCCGAGAGGGGAGCACAGCCGGTACTGCGCGCCGCGACCGGCCCGGACGTGCGGGGTGGTGAGTACTACGGCCCACGCGGATTCCAGCAGAGCAAGGGGCATCCCAAGGTGGTCCGCTCCAGCCCGCAGTCGTACGACACGTCGCGGCAACGCCGCCTGTGGGCGCTCTCCCAGGACATGACCGGCATCGAGTTCCATCAGGCACGCAGCCCGGCCGCCACCCTCACGAGTGAAGGCCGGGCTGTAGATGCCCTGTGCGTACGTCCCCCGATGGTTCGCCGGGGATCTCTCACCTTCAGGTGAGGTCGAACTCCCCTTCCCGCGCCCCCGACACGAACGCGCCCCATTCCGCGGGCGTGAAGATCAAGGAAGGGCTTTCCGGGCGGCCGCTGTTGCGCATCGCGATGAATCCCTCGACAAAAGCGATCTGGACATCCCCCAGTCCACGGCTGCCTGAGTGCCAATCGGCGTCACTGAGGTCCAGCTCCGGCTTGTCCCAGCCCGCAAGCGGGTGCTGCTGGATGGTGCTCTCGGCCACGTCCGTGCTCCTCCCGATTCGTCGTCCGCGGCCAGCCTAGCGATCGGTTTCTGATGCCAACAGGCCACGTGAGGGGGACCTTTCAGGAGGCGGGGGGTTCGCTGCCCACGAGCCACATCGAGAAGAACTGGGATCCGCCGCCGTAGGCGTGCCCGAGAACCCGTCGAGCGCCTTCCACCTGGTGTTCTCCGGCTTGCCCGCGAACCTGGAGGGCGGCCTCCGCGAAGCGGATCATGCCCGAGGCGCCGATCGGATTGGTGGAAAGCACGCCCCCTGACATGTTCACGGGAAGGTCGCCGTCCAGCTCGGTCACGCCCGATTCGGTGAGTTTCCAGCCCTCCCCCTCCTCGGCGAATCCGAGGTTCTCCAGCCACATGGGCTCGTACCAGGAGAACGGCACGTACATCTCCACGGCATCGATGTCCCGGCGCGGATCGGCGATCCCGGCCTGCCGGTACACGTCGGCCGCGCAGTCCTTGCCGGCCTGTGGCGACACACAGTCCTTTCCGGCGAACAGTGTGGGTTCGCTCCGCATGGCGCCCCCATGCATCCAGGCCGCCGGACGTGGTGCGCGAGCCGCGCCCGCCCGGTCGGTGAGCACCATCGCGCAGGCGCCGTCGGAGGAGGGGCAGGTCTCCGAGTACCGGATCGGGTCCCACAGCATCGGCGAGGCCTGGACCTTCTCCAGCGTGATGTCGTGCTCGTGGAGATGCGCGTACGGGTTCTTCAGCGCGTTGCGCCGATCCTTGTACGCCACCAGCGAGCCGACCGTGTCGGGCGCCCCGGTGCGCCGCATATAGGCGCGCACGTGCGGCGCGAAGAACCCGCCCGCACCGGCAAGCAACGGCTGCTGGAAGGGAATCGGCAGGGACAGTCCCCACATGGCGTTCGACTCGGACTGCTTCTCGAAGGCAAGGGTGAGGACGGTGCCGTGCACACGGGCCGCGACGAGGTTCGCGGCGACAAGCGCCGTCGACCCGCCCACGGAACCAGCGGTATGCACCCGCAGCATCGGCTTCCCTACGGCGCCCAGCGCATCCGCGAGATACAGCTCGGGCATCATGACGCCCTCGAAGAAGTCGGGCGCCTTCCCGATGACGACGGCGTCGATGTCGGCCCACGTCAACTCGGCGTCGTCCAGAGCCCGTTGGGCAGCCTCCCGCACCAGCCCCGCGATCGACACGTCCCGCCGCGCGGCGACATGCTTGGTCTGGCCGATCCCTACGACGGCCACGGGCTCCTTGCTCATCGCGGATCCCCTTCGAGTACGGCGACCAGGTTCTGTTGCAGACAGGGGCCGGAGGTCGCGTGGGCGAGAGCCCGGTCGGACTCGCCCCGGTGGATGCGGGCGGCGGCCTCGCCGATGCGGATGAGCCCGGCGGCCATGACGGGGTTGGCGGCGAGGGCGCCCCCGGACGGGTTGACGCGCACGTCGTCACCGAGGCGCAGCGCCTTGCGCAGGACCACCTCCTGCGCGGTGAACGGCGCATGCAACTCGACGGTGTCGACGGGCCGTTCGAAGACCCCGGCCTTCTCGGCGGCCAGCCGCGTGGAGGGCGAGTCGGTCAACTCCCTCACCCCGAGCCCATGTGCCTCGATACGGTGGTCGATCCCCCTGATCCACGCGGGCCGTTCACACAGCTCACGGGCCCGGTCTCCGGCCGCGAGGATCACGGCAGCGGCGCCGTCACCGACCGGCGGACAGTCGCCGGTGCGCAGCGGCCGTACGACATAGTCGCCCTGCGGCACCGAACCCCGCGCCTGAGCATGGGAGTTGGCGCTCGCGTCCGTCCGGCTGCGGGCCGCGACGGCGGCGAGCGCGGGCTCGTCGGTGTCGCCCGCGTCGATGAGGGCCTGGGCCTGGAGGGCGGCCAGGGCGACGGAGTCCGGCCACAGGGGGGCGACGTAGTACGGGTCGAGCTGTCGGGTCAGGACGTCGCGTACGGAGCCGGGGGACGACTTGCCGTACGAGTAGACGAGCGCGGTGTCCGCGTCGCCGGTGAGCAGCTTGGTCCACGCCTCGTAGAGCGCCCAGGCACCGTCCATCTCGACGTGCGACTCGGAGATCGGCGGCCAGGCGCCGACGCCGTCGAGGGCGAGGGTGAAGGAGAAGGCGCGGCCGGCGAGGTAGTCGCTGGAACCGGAGCAGGTGAAGTCGATGTCGGCGGTCTTCAGACCGGTCTGTTCGAGGACGCCGTGCAGGACCGGCATCAGCATCTCCACCTCGGAGAGCTCGTCGGTGGTACGCCGGTGGTCGGTCTGCGCGAAGGCGACGACGGCGATCTCCCGCATCGCGGCAGCTCCTTGCATCACAGCAGCTCCTTGTAGACGTCGTAGTCCGCGTCGGGCTCGCCGGTCGGCCGGTAGTGGTCCGGATAACGGCCGCCCTCACTCCACACCGCCTCGACCCGCAGCCCCATGCGCACCTGGTCATACGGAATCCCGCCGATGCGTCCGTGCAACGCGAGGTCGGCCCCGTCGAGCGCGATGTGCGCGTAGACGTACGGCACCTCGATGTCGAGGTTCTTCGCCTTGATGTTGACGATGCAGAAGGTGGTCACTGTGCCGCGCGGACCCACTTCGACATGTTCCGCTGTGGCGACACCACATGTGGGACACGCACCCCTCGGCGGGACGTACACCTTCCGGCAGGAGGGGCAGCGTTCGCCGACGGTGCGTTGCTCGGAGAGCGCGTGGATGTAGTCGGTCTGGGCACGGCCGGGCGAGTAGACGTAGTCGAGGCGCGCGGGGGCCACGATGCCGGTGACCATGTCCTCGAACTCGCCGCTGTGGGCGGCGGGTTGGCGCTCCTCGTCACCATCGGCATCGCCTGCGTACGGCTCGAAGCAGGCGATGTCCGTGATGGCGCCGACGCGCTCCTCGGCCCAGCGGACGCGGACGCGCATACCGGTGCGGACGGCGTCGGAGCCGGGGGCGTCGAGAGCATGCAGGAGGGCGGTGTCGGCACCGTCGAGCCGGACCAGGACCCAGGCGAAGGGGGTGTCGAGGGGCTGCCCGCGCCGGGGTTCATGGTTCCAGGCCCAGGTGGTGACCGTACCTGTGGCCCCGACCTCGACGAGATCGCGGATCTCCTCCGCGGTAACGGGGTCGTACTCGACGGGCGGTACGAGGGTCCGTCCGTCGCCGGTCTTCACACCGAGCACGACACGTTCGCGCAGCCCGGTGAGAAAGGCGCTCTGCACGGGACCGAGGGAGCGGGTGAATGGGAATTCAAGGACCAAGGGGGCTTTGAGCACTTCAGGCACGACATCTCCTCACTAAACAGATGCGGGCCGGCTGTCCCCACCCAGGGGCGCGGGGAACTGCGCGACTAGCCACAACGAACCCGCAGACGAAATCCGGCCGACCAGCGAAACGCTTACGCCCGCCTATAAACAGGCGGCCGTTTCTCCGCAAAGGCACGCGCCCCCTCCTTCGCATCGGCGGTGTCGAAGATCGGCCAGCCACGCTTGAGTTCGGCGGCCAGCCCGTCCGTCTCGGTCAGCTCCGCCGTCTCGTACACCGACGCCTTGACCGCCTCAACCGCCAACGGCCCACACTCATTGACGAGTTCGGCGATCTCCAGCGCCTTGGCAAGCGCCGTACCGTCCGGCACGACATGTCCGACGAGACCGACGTCCGCCGCCTCCCTCGCGCTGTACGGACGCCCGGTCAGCAACATCTCCAGCGCATGGGTACGCGGAATCTGCCGCTGAAGCCGCACAGTTGACCCCCCGATCGGGAACAGCCCACGCTTCACCTCGAACAACCCGAAGGTCGCCGACTCCCCCGCAACCCGAATATCGGTGCCCTGCAAGATCTCCGTACCGCCGGCCACGCAATACCCCTCGACCGCGGCGATCACCGGCTTCCGGGGCCGGTGATGCCGCAGCATCGCCTTCCAGTGCAGATCCGGATCAGCCGTGAGCCGATCGCGGTACTGCTGCCCCTCCATGCCCTTCCCGGCCAGCGCCTTGAGGTCCATTCCCGCGCAGAACGCACCCCCCGCCCCGGTCAGCACGATCGAGCGGATCGCGTCGTCCGCGTCGGCCTCGACCCAGCCGTCGTAGAGACCGACCAGCATCGGCAACGAGAGCGCGTTCTTGGCCTCGGGCCTGTTGAGCGTGAGCACCAGTGTGGCGCCCTCGCGCCGCACGGTCAGGTGTTCCGTACCGCTCATGGTCGTCCTCCCGTCGCCGTACCGCCTCCGGAACGAGAACAGGTTGCAGGAGGCGCCCTGCCAGTACAAGGGGTTTCTGACACTCAGTCAGATTTCTTCTGCGCGGACCCTTCACAGTTGCCGCGCCCTTTGCTCTGATGACCGGCGAACCGACGTCAGGAGGAGTGGTGGAGTACAACATTGCCGACCTGTTCGAGTCGGTCGTCGACGTGGTCCCGGACCGCGAGGCGCTCGTGTACATCGACCACCCGGGCACGGGCGCGGAACGCCGCCTGACCTACGCGGAGTTGGACGCGGCCGCGAACCGCGTCGCCCATCATCTGATCGACACCGGGATACGCCCGGGTGAGCACCTCGGGCTCCATCTCTACAACGGCATCGAGTACTTGCAGACGGTGCTGGGCTGCCTCAAGGCACGGGTCGTACCGGTCAACGTCAACTACCGCTACGTCGAAGAGGAGTTGGTGTACCTCTACCGCGACGCCGATCTCGTGGCTCTCGTCTTCGACACGGAGTTCACCGAGCGGGTGGCGGCCGCGCTGCCGCGTGCGGAGCAACTGCGGCACCTGGTACGGGTGGGAGCGGCGCCGGAGTTCGGACCGGACGTACCCGCCGTGGACTTCACGGACGCCGAAGCCGCCGGGTCCCCCGAGCGCGGGTTCCCGGCGCGGTCGGCGGACGACCAGTTCATCATCTACACCGGCGGTACGACCGGGATGCCCAAGGGTGTGATGTGGCGGCAGGAGGATCTGTTCTTCTCGGGGCTCGGCGGCGGCGCGCCGACGGGTGAACCGGTGAAGAAACCAGAGGAGTTGGCCGAGCGGGTCGCGGCCGGCGGAGCGGGGATCACGTTCTTCCCCACTCCCCCGCTGATGCACGGCACCTCCACGCTCACCGCGTTCATCGGCTTCAACTTCGGCCAACGCATCGTGATCCACCGCAAGTTCGTGCCGGAGGAGGTGCTGCGGACCATCGAGAAGGAGAAGGTCACCAGCATGTCCCTGGTCGGCGACGCGATGCTGCGCCCGCTCATCGACGCCCTCAACGGTCCTATGAAGGGCATCGATTGCTCATCGATGTTCAGCGTGTCGTCATCGGGCGCGATCATGTCGGAGACGGTGCGGCGGCAGTTCCAGGAGCTGCTCCCGAACACGATGCTGCTGAACAACTACGGCTCGTCCGAGTCCGGCTTCAACGGCACGGCGACGGCCGACTCCGGCGCCGGGAAGTCGTTCCGCATCCGCGTCAACTCCCGTACCCAGGTGGTAGATCCGGCTACGTACGAACCGGTCGCCGTCGGTGAGATCGGCCGGGTCGCCCAGTGCGGTCACGTACCGCTCGGCTACTACAACGATCCGACGAAAACCGCCGAGACCTTCTTCGAGAAGGACGGCCGGCGCTGGGTCCTGCTCGGCGACATGGCGACCGTGGACGAGGAGGGCGTCGTCACGGTTCTCGGGCGCGGCTCGCAGTGCATCAACACCGGTGGGGAGAAGGTGTATCCGGAGGAGGTCGAGCAGGCGCTCAAATCGCATCCGGACGTCTACGACGCGCTGGTGGCCGGGGTGCCGGACGTGCGGTGGGGCAACCATGTGGCCGCCGTCGTACAACTGCGGACGGGTGCGGAACGGCCGTCGCTGGACGAGATCCAGACGCACTGCCGTACCCATCTCGCCGGGTACAAGATCCCGCGCCAGTTGGTGATCGCGGAGTCCATCCAGCGGTCGCCGAGCGGCAAGGCGGACTACCGGTGGGCGCGGGAGGTGGCGGTCACCGCAGATCAGTGAGTCAACAGTGGGTCAACGCGCAGGCCAGATTGAACTGACGGTAGCGTGCGCCCGTACTGGTGGTGACGGATGTGGTGGCCCGGGCCAGGTCCGCCATGCCGTCACCGGGCTCAGCACGGAAGGACGTTCGGGTGCCGCTCTTCACTCGCTCTCACCCATTGGCGCAGCAGAAAGCCACCGGGGAGACCGACCCGACAGCGGCACCGGAGGCCGCCGCACCGCCCGAACCACAGGCCCCACCCGAGCCACGCGACTCGGTCGGCGAGACCAAGGCACGGGAATCGGCTGACGCGACCGGGTCGACGGAGTCGGTTGAGGCGATCGACGCCGGTGAAACGGCCGACGCGACCGAGGCACCTGCCCCCGCCGATGCGGCTGACTCGGCTGACCTGGCCGACGCGACCGACGCGGCTGGCTCCGCCGACGCCGACGGTTCGGCCGACGCTCCCGAGTCGGCCAAGTCCGCCGAGCCTGCTGAATCCGCCGCATCCGCAGGGTCCGACGAGCCCGCTGAACCCGCGCAGCCTGCCGAGCACGCACGGTCCGCCGAGGACGCGGAGTCTGCCGAGCCCGGAGAGCCCACTGAACCCACACGATCCGCCAAGCCTGCTGAATCCGCCCAGCGCGCCGAGCCCGTAGAGCCCATCGAGGTCGCGGAGCCCGCCGAACACGCTGAGGCCGCCGCGCCCAGCGAATCCTCAAGTTCCGCCGAGTCAACGGGATCCACAGACCCCACAGGGTCGGACGGACCCGGCGAGACCGCAAAGACCGGCGCCTCAACAGACCCCTCCGCACCCGGCGAGACCGCAGACTCCGCCGTGCCTGCCGAGACCACTGGCCCCGCTCACCCCGCAAAGTCAACCGCGCCCGGCGAGACCACTGAGTCTGCCGACCCCACCGACCAATCGTCCCAACTCCCCCTCCGCGCAGGCTGGTTCGGCTGGCGTCGCCGTTACCCCCGCACCGCACGTGCCGTAGGGGTGGGTACGAGCGTGCTGGCCGGTGCGCTGCTGGTCGTCGCGCTGGTCGTGCCCGACCGGCTCGACCGGATGACGTTCCAGTCGTTCCTCCGGCTGCCCGTGGAGCTGATCGTGCTCGCGGTCGTGCTGCTGGCTCTGCCGTCGCGGGCCCGGCGGATCACCGCCGTCGTGCTGGGTGCGTTCGTCGGGCTGTCCACCGTCCTGAAGTGCCTCGACATGGGCTTCTACGAGACGCTGGCGCGGCCGTTCGACCTGGTCTTCGACTGGGTGTTGCTGAGCGACGCGGCGGACTGGATGAAGGACTCGTTCGGTCGCTCGGGCGAGGTGCTCGCGATCATCGGGGTGATCGTCCTGCTGATCGCCGTGCTCGCGGGCAGCGCGCTCGCGATGGTGCGGCTGGCGGATGTGATGGCCAAGCACCGCCCCATGGCCGTACGCACCACACTTGTCCTCGGTGTCGTGTGGATCATGTGCTTCACGCTGAGCGTGCAGGTCGGCGGTGTCACGCTCGCCACCAAGGGCTACAGCCAGTTCCTCAGCAACCGTGTGAAGTACGTCCGCGAGGGTCTCGGTGACGCCGACGTCTTCAAGAAGCAGCTCACCGTGGACGCCTTCGCGAAGACCCCGCCCAACCAGCTGCTGACCGGACTGCGCGGCAAGGACGTGCTGTTCACCTTCATCGAGAGCTACGGCCGGGTCGCGCTCGACGACCCGACGATGGCACCGGAGATGGACAAGACGCTCACGGCGGGCGACGCCCGACTCAAGGCGGCCGGATTCTCGTCGCGCAGCGCGTGGCTCAGGTCGCCCGTGACCGGCGCCGGCAGCTGGCTCGCCCACTCGACGTTCCTGTCCGGCCTGTGGGTCAAGAACCAGCAGCGGTACCGGACCGTGACGACGAGCACCCGCGCGACCCTCACCAGCTACTTCCAGAAGACCGGCGCCTGGCGCACGGTGGGCATCGTCCCCGGCGTGCGCAAGTCGTGGCCCGAGGGCAAGTACTTCGGCCTCGACAACATCTACGACTCCACGCACCTCGGCTACAACGGCCCGTACTTCAGCTGGACTCCGGTGCCTGACCAGTTCAGCCTGGAGTCCTTCGAGAAGCTGGAGTACGGCAAGAAGAACCGCGACCCGATCATGGCGGAGATCATCCTGGCCTCCAGCCACAACCCGTGGTCCCCCATCGCCCACACGATCCCCTGGAACCAGCTCGGCGACGGCACGATCTTCAACCAGATCAAGAAGGAGGGCACGAACCCGACGGAGGTCTGGAAGAGCGCGAAGCGCGTGCGGACCGAGTACCGCAAGGCCATCCAGTACTCCGTGGACAGCCTGACCCAGTGGGTCCAGCGCTACGGCAACAAGAACACCGTCCTCGTCTTCCTCGGCGACCACCAGCCCGTCCCGACGGTCACCGGTGGCACGACCGACCGGGACGTGCCGATCACCATCGTCGCCCACGACCCGAAGGTCCTCGACAAGATCTCCAGCTGGGGCTGGACGGACGGCCTCAAGCCGGCCGACAACGGACCGGTGTTGAGCATGGACAAGTTCCGGGACCGCTTCATGACGGCGTACGCGAAGTGACCTGCTCCCCCACCAGGAACCCTTCCACGACGGCGAGGTACTCCTCCGGCCGGTTCTCGTGCACGAGATGTCCGGCGTCCACCGTCACCAGCCGGGCGTCGGGGATCCGCTCGACGAGCACGGCGACCCGGTCCTGAGGAACCCCGCTGGTGGGACCACCCGCAATCGCCAGCGTGGGCATGGTGATCCGCCCCATGTGGTCCCACCACATGGGGTCAGGGTTGTTCGCTTGGGCATCGGTGGCCTCGATCATGGCCCAGTCGAACGGCAGCTCCCCCGCCGGTCGTTCGGTGGGCAGCCGTGGCGGGTCGAAGGCGATCGGCGCGGGCACGTCCTCCAGAACCAGCCGCCGTACGACGCCGGGCGCCTCCTGCGCGAGCAGATACGCGACGATGCCGCCGAGGGAGTGCCCGATGACGTCGACGCGTTCGATACCGAGGGCGGTGAGGAGAGCGAGTATGTCGTCCCGCATCGCCTCGTAGGCGTACGCCTCCGCCGTGGCGCCCGGTTCGGTACCGGGCCAGTCGCTGGTTCCGTGGCCGCGCAGGTCGGGGGCGTACACGCGGTACGGGACGGCGCCGGCGGCGAGCCGCTCGGCGATCGGCGTCCAGTCGGTGCCGTCGGCGCCCCGGCAGTGGAGCAGGAGGACGGGCAGCGCGTCTTCGGGGCCCCAGGCTCGGCAGGCGAGGGTGATGCCGTTCGCCTTGACGGCGCGGATCTCGGTGTCCATGCCGGGAACGTATCCGCTGGGCCGCCGGGTCATCCGCCTACTCTGCCGAGGGCAGAGCCCCGCCGCTCCCGTCGAGGAACGCGGTGACCCGACTCACGAACCACTCCGGATCGTCGAGCCACGGGTAGTGCCCGGCGCCCGGCTGGACCGTCGACTCCGCGTTGCGGAAGACGTCGGCGGCGCGGCCGGCGAGGTCGGGCCGGGGGCCGCCGTCCAGCTCGCCCGCGAGGACCAGGACGGGTGCGGGCAGGTCCGCGAGGGCGGCCCGGGTGGCGGGCGGGTCGAAGGCACCTTCCGAGAAGTACAGGTCGGCGGCCTCGTCGTTGCACTGATCGTCGGCGAGCGCGGAGTGCTTCTCGGCTACGGCATCCCAACGGCCGTAGAAGAAGGGCTCGAAGACCGGGTCGAAGTCCCGCGTGCCCGCGAGCCATGCCTCGAACGCCGGGTACGCGGCCTCGAACCACGGCTCGCCCTTCCGTAGCCGTGCGGCGGTGAGCCGGTCCTCGGGCGTGGCCGGCATGTCCAGTGCCCACGGGGTGGCGGTGATGAGGGTGAGCCGTGCGACTCGCTCGGGGTACCGGGCCGCGTACAGCATCGCGAGGCTGCCGCCCGCCGAGTGGGCGAGCAGATCCATATGGTCCAACCCCATGTGCGCACGCAACACTTCCACGTCGTCGACGAGTCGGTCGCAGCGGTACGACGTCCTGTCGGCCGGCACCGCGGAGTCGCCGGTGCCCCGGAGGTCGAGCAGGATCAGCCGACGGTGTGCGGCTAGTCCACCCAGGTCGCCGAGGTAGATGGAGGCGCGCATGGGCCCTCCGGGCAGGACGACCAGCGGCTCGCCCTCGCCCCGGACGTGGTAGGCGAGTTCGGTGCCGTCGGTGGCGGTGAGGGTCGGCATGCGACTGATCCTCACCGCCAACCGGGCCCTACCGCAAGGCAGTTCCGCAGGTCCTCCACCACCTCAAGCCCTCGATCTCCTCAGAGGGCGATGGGGCGGTAAGCCAGTGCCGCGTCGACGATCTGCTCGGCGGAGACGTCCGCGAGATCGGACGGCGGGTGGAAGACCAGGTCCGAGGCCGCGGGATGCGCCACGTTCGATGTGAAGAGCCGGAGGTAGTACTCGCTGTCCGTATCCCCGGCCAGGATCGTGCGGACGACTTCGACGAGTTCGTCGCGGGTGACGTCCGGCACGCGCGGGTACGCCGGGCGTGCGGCCTCCAGGGCGAACTCCTCCCCCGTCCGCGGCCGCGCGGTCGACGCCGTAGCAGAGGGTCTCGACCCGCTCTATGTCGCGGCTGAGTTCCTCAACTCACTCCGCGGACACGGACGGTGGCAACAGTTCCGGACGAAGATCCACGCGCCCGTCCTGCCGAGCGACGCGTCGAGAAAGTAGGGGCAGAGCTCTTGCCCCATGGGTGGCTGGCTGGATTACTGATCCCACACACGTCGACCGAATGATCGGTCGCCCGAAATGGCACGATTGACGAAGAGGTGCACCGATGGCGGACGCGGCGGAGCTGCTCGACTCGGGGGAACAGCTCGACCAATACGCGCTCAGGACACTGCAGTTGGCACGGCTACGGGCCTCCCTCCGGCACGCCTACGCGAACGTGCCCTTCTACCGTCGGTCCTTCGACTCGGCCGGAATCCACCCGGACGACTGCCGCGCGCTCTCCGACCTCGCCCTTTTCCCGTTCACCACCAAGCTGGACCTGCGTGACAACTACCCATACGGCATGTTCGCCGTCCCCGAGGACCGCATCCGCCGCATCCACGCGTCGAGCGGCACCACCGGACGCCCCACAGTGGTCGGCTACACAGAGAACGACCTTTCCATGTGGGCGGACGTGGTGGCCCGTTCCATCCGCGCCGCGGGCGGACGGCCCGGCGACAAGGTGCATGTGGCGTACGGCTATGGGCTGTTCACCGGTGGTCTGGGCGCTCACTATGGTGCCGAACGACTGGGTTGTACGGTCATCCCCGCGTCCGGCGGTATGACGGCCCGCCAGGTGCAGATCATCCAGGACTTCAAGCCCGAGATCATCATGGTGACCCCGTCCTACATGCTCACGCTCCTCGACGAGTTCGAGCGGCAAGGGGTGGACCCGCGCGGGACCTCTCTGCGGGTCGGCATCTTCGGGGCGGAGCCCTGGACCGAGCAGATGCGGCTGGAGATCGAGAAGCGGTTCGCGATCGACGCGGTCGACATCTACGGGCTGTCGGAGGTGATCGGTCCGGGCGTCGCGCAGGAGTGCGTGGAGACGAAGGACGGGCTGCACATCTGGGAGGACCACTTCTTCCCGGAGGTCGTCGACCCGATCTCCGGTGAAGTCCTGCCCGAGGGCGAGAAGGGCGAGTTGGTGTTCACCTCGCTCACCAAGGAGGCCATGCCGGTGGTCCGTTACCGCACCCGGGACCTGACCCGCCTCCTTCCCGGCACGGCCCGACCCGCTTTCCGGCGCATGGAGAAGGTCACCGGCCGCAGTGACGACATGGTGATCCTGCGCGGGGTGAATCTCTTCCCCACCCAGATCGAGGAGATCGTCCTGCGCACCCCGGGCGTCGCACCCCACTTCCAGCTCCGACTCACCCGTGAGGGCCGCCTCGACGCCCTCACCGTACGGGCCGAGGCACGCCCCGGCGCCGACCCCGAAACCCGGGACGCGGCGGCCCGCGCCATCACCACGGCCGTGAAGGACGGCATCGGCGTCTCCGTCGCGGTCGAGATCGTGGAACCCGAGTCGTTGGAGCGCAGCGTGGGCAAGATCCGGCGCATCGTGGACCTGCGGACTCCCTGAGGCGGCTCTCCCAGCCGAAGGCCCCGTCGTCGACTCTCCCAGCCCAAGTCACCGCCCGATAGCCGCAGTTACCCCAGCCTCAGCAGTTCCGCCAGATTCCCGCCCAGCACCCGGTCACGCACCTCGCCCGGGGGCGTGACCCGTTCCGCCGTCGTGCGCGCGACGACCGGATCTCCGTAGGGCGCGTCCGAGCCGAAGAACGTGCGGGTGGGAAGTTCGTGGATGGCGAGGCGGACGGCGAAGACGATGGTCGCGGTGGAGAGTTCGAGGTGGAGGTTGGGGGTGGCGCGGGCCAGTTCGATGGCCGACATCCAGTGGGCTCCGGCGAGTTGGCTGATCACCAGCGGCACCTTCGGGTAGCGGGCGGCCAGGTGGGCGAGTGTGCGCACGTCCGCCGCGGTCGTGGGGGCGGCGCCGTGGACGACCACGGGGAGGCCGGTGTGGTCGTGGGCCGCGCGGAGCACCGGTTCGACGAGGGCCGCCCGGTCCGGGGGCGGGGTGAGTTCCCCGATGCCGTACAGCCCGCGGCCGGTCACGTCGCGCTCCACCCGGGCCGCGATCTCGGCGTCGGGGCGGCCGAGGGGGACGGAGCCGAAGCCGAGGAAGCGGTCGGGGTGTTCGGCGAGGGCCTCGTCCAACTCCCGTAGCGCCAGGGTGAATCCGTCGTCGCCGGAACCGCCGGCCAACGCCCTTTCCAGGGCGCCCATTTCGTGGTGGAGGGAGTCGAGGTCGGTGGCCCTTTCCGGGTGTGCGCGGGTGGGGAACAGGACTGTGCGGTGCACGCCCGCGGCGTAGAGCGCCGACAGATGGGCGTCGATCGGGTCGTGGACATGGCTGTGGGCGTCGAGAATCATGCGTGTCTCCCTGAGGGCCGACCGCCCGGCGGAATGCGGGCGGCGGGAGCCAGTGTTGAGCCCTGACACCGTTGGAAGGTCAAGCCGGAAAGGGGTGCGTGCCCGTGCTGATCGGGGAGCTGGCCGAGCGGACGGGAACCAGCGAGCGACTGCTGCGCTACTACGAACGGGCGGGGCTGCTACGACCCGAGCGACTGCCCAACGGCTATAGGGAGTACGCCGATTCGGACACCGCCGCCGTACTCCGCATCCGCGCGCTCCTCGCCGCCGGGCTGCCCACGCGGGTCATCCGGCACGTACTGCCCTGCACCACGGACGAGGCCGCCGTACAGCCCTGCCCAGGTGTACTCGACGCCCTGCGCCTCCAGTTGAGGGATCTCGACCGCCGCGCCGCCGAACTCGCCGCGGCCCGTGAGGTGTTGCGGGACACCATCGCGGGAGCGGAGGCTCGCACGGCCCCGGCACCCGACCCGGCCCCGATTCCGGGGTGAGGACGCTCGGGCTCGCGGCTGAGAACGCTCAGTCCCCCAACCGCTCCCGCAACTCCCGCTTGAGGATCTTCCCACTGGCGTTGCGCGGCAGCTCGTCCACGAACACGACCCGCTTCGGCGCCTTGAAGTGGGGGAGCTTCTCCCGTGCGTGGTCGATGAGTTGGGCCTCGGTGACCTCGCCGCGCGGGACGACGACCGCGGTGACGGCCTCGATCCAGCGGTCGTCGGGGAGGCCGATCACCGCGACCTCGGCGACGCCCTCGTGGGTGTAGAGCGCGTCCTCGACCTGGCGTGAAGCGACCAGTACGCCACCGGAGTTGATGACGTCCTTCACCCGGTCGACGACGGTGAAGAAGCCGTGGGCGTCCCGTACCGCGAGGTCGCCGGAGTGGAACCAGCCGTCGCGGAAGGCCGCGGCGGTCTCCTCGGGCTTGTCCCAGTAGCCCTCGCACAACTGCGGTGAGCGGTAGACGACTTCGCCAGGTGTGCCGTCGGGTACGTCCTTGCCGTCCTCGTCGACCACGCGTGCATCCACGAAGAGGACGGGACGGCCGCAGGAATCCAGTCGGCCCTTGTGCTCGTCGGGGCCCAGGACGGTGGCCAGCGGACCGATCTCGCTCTGCCCGAAACAGTTGTAGAAGGCCAGCTTGGGGAGCCGCTCGCGCAGCCGCTCCAGGACGGGCACCGGCATGATCGACGCGCCGTAGTACGCCTTGCGCAGCCCGCTCAGGTCACGGGTCGCGAAGTCGGGCCGGTTCGCGAGGCCGATCCACACGGTGGGCGGGGCGAACAGGCTGTCCACGCGCCCGGCCTCGATCAGGTCGAAGAGCCGGTCGCCGTCGGGCGCGTCGAGGATGATGTTCGTGGCCCCGACGGCAAGGTACGGCAGCAGGAACACATGCAGCTGCGCCGAGTGGTACAGCGGCAGCGAGTGCGCTGGCCGGTCCCCCGCGCTCAGGTCCAGAGCGGTGATCGCGCTCAAGTACTCGTGCACCAGGGCCCGGTGAGTCATCATCGCGCCCTTGGGCAGCGCGGTCGTACCCGAGGTGTAGAGCAACTGCACCAGGTCGTCGGTGCGCGGCTCGGGCCCGTCGTACGGCACCGCGGACGCCAGCCGGTCCAGCAGGGAGCCGTCCGCGTCCCGCAGCGGCAACGTCCGTACGCCGTCAGGGAGTTGACCGGCGAGGTCCGGGTCGGTGAGCACCAGCGTGCTGCCGGACTGGCCGACGATGTACGCGAGGTCGTCGCCGGTGAGGTTCTGGTTGACCGGCACGTGCACGAGGCCCGCGCGGGCACAGGCGAGGAAGCCGATCAGATAGGCGTCCGAGTTGTGGCCGTAGGAGCCGACCCGGTCGCCCGGCGCGAGGCCCTGGTCGAGGAGCACGCTCGCCGCGCGGGAGACGGCGTCGTCGAGTTCCTCGTACGTCCAGGAGCGCTCGCCGTAGTCAACCGCCACGCGTGCGGGAGTGCGCCGGGCACTGCGTCGCAGTACCCCGTCAACCGTGCTGCCGTGTCCGGTCGTCATGACACATGATCCTCGGGCCGCCACCCGGGCAGGTCAAGCGGGCTGGTCGAGGGGGCGGGTAGGCCCGCCCCACATGGGCCGAGACCACATGAGGCGGGACCACATGGGTCCGGACCACACCCTTCCCCCTCCAAGTGCCCAGGCACTCACACAGGCCGCGTCCGCCCCTCCCAGTACGGATCCCGCAGCCGCCGCTTGTACAGCTTGCCGTTGGGGTCGCGGGGCATCTCGGTGATGAAGTCGATGCTCTTGGGCCGTTTGTAGCCGGCGAGTTGCTCGGCGCAGTGGTCGAGGAGGGCGGTGGCGAGGGCCGGTCCTGGCTCGTGGCCGGGGGACGGTTCGACGACGGCCTTGACCTCCTCGCCCCACTCGTCGTGCGGGATGCCGAAGGCCGCGGCGTCTGCGACGGCGGGATGGGCGAGGAGCGCGGACTCGATCTCGGCCGGGTAGATGTTGACGCCACCCGAGATGATCATGTCGATCTTGCGGTCGCGGAGGAAGAGGTAACCGTCCTCGTCGAGGAAGCCGAGGTCGCCGACGGTGAAGAAGTCGCCGATGCGGTTCTTCTTCGTCTTGGCCTCGTCCTTGTGATAGGCGAAGCCGCCGGTGCTCATCTTCATGTACACGGTGCCGAGTTCACCGGGCGGGAGCCGGTTGCCGTCGTCGTCGAAGACCGCGAGTTCGCTGATGGGCCAGGCCTTGCCGACCGTACCGGGCTTCTTCAGCCAGTCCTCGGCGGTCGCGAAGGCACCGCCGCCCTCGCTGGCCGCGTAGTACTCCTCCACACAGTCGCCCCACCACTCGATCATCGCCCGCTTCACATGGTCGGGGCACGGGGCGGCGCCGTGGATGGCGTGCCGCATGGACGAGACGTCGTAGCGCGCCCGTATGTCCTCCGGGAGGGCGAGGAGGCGGTGGAACTGGGTGGGGACCATGTGGGTGTGGGTGCACTTCTCGCGGTCGATGAGGCGGAGCATCTCCTCCGGGGTCCACTTGTCCATCAGGACCAGGCGGTGCCCGATGTGCAGGCTCGCGCCCGCGAACTGGAGGACAGCCGTGTGGTAGAGCGGCGAGCAGACCAGGTGCACGTTGTCGTCGAACGGCTTGATGCCGAAGATGCCGAGAAATCCGCCGAGGTACGCCGACTCGGGCGGCCTGCCCGGCAGCGGGCGGCGGATGCCGCGGGGGCGGCCGGTGGTGCCCGAGGTGTAGTTCATGACCCAGCCGAGCGTGCGGTCCGCAGGCGCCGACTCCGCTTGTCCGTCTAGGAGTTCAGCGTACGGCCGGAAGCTTTCGACCGTGCCGACCGCGTACCGGTGGGTGGCCGGGAGGCCGGCCTCGTCGGCGGCCTGGCGGGCGGGCTCGGCGAACCGCTCGTGCGCGATGAGCACCTTGGCGCCGGAGTCGGCGACGATCCAGGCGATCTCCGGTGCGACGAAGTGGTGGTTGACGGGGACGAGGTAGAACCCGGCCTGGGTGGCGGCCAGATGGGCCGTGAAGAACTCGACGCCATTGGGCAGGACGACGGCGAAGGCATCGCCGCGTTCGAGTCCGGCGGCGCGCAGACCGTGGACGAGCTGGTTGGCGGCGGCGTGCAGTCGGCCCGCCGTCCACACCTCGCCGTCGGGCGCGACGAGGACCTCACGGTCGGGGTCCTGAGCCGCCTGGGCCCAGAAGCCGGTGGGAGGTGTGCTCACACCCTGTGTGGCAGCGCCCTGTGTGGCAGCGCCCTGTGTCGTCTCCCCCTGTGTGGCCGCCCCACGTGTGGTCTCGCCCTGTGTGTCCGCACCACCTGTGGTGGCACCCCTTGCGCCTACGCCCTCTGTGCCTGCGCCCTGTGTGCTCACGACTGGCCGCTCCTTCCGGCGATGCGGTTGATGCGGTCGACGGCGTGCTCGAAGCCGCGGGTGAGGTCGTCGAAGACGGCCTGGACACTGCGTTCGCTGTTCATCCGGCCGACGATCTGGCCGACGGGGGTGCCGAGCAGCGGTTCGACCTCGTACTTCTGGATGCGCGAGACGGCCTCGGCGACCAGCAGACCCTGGAGCGGCATGGGGAGGGTGCCCGGGCCGTCCGGGTTGTCCCAGGCGTCGGTCCACTCGGTGCGCAGTTGGCGGGCCGGTTTCCCGGTCAGGGCGCGGGAGCGGACGGTGTCGCCGGACCCTGCGGCCAGCAGTTTGCGGGTCACGCCGGCCGAATGCATATCGGCTTCCGTGGTGGTCAGCCATATGGAGCCCAGCCACACACCCTGGGCGCCGAGGCTGAGCGCGGCGGCCACCTGCTGTCCGCTGCCGATGCCGCCCGCGGCGAGGACCGGCAACGGGTCGACGGCGTCGACGACTTCGGGCGTGAGCACCATGGTCGCGATCTCACCCGTGTGGCCGCCCGCCTCGTAGCCCTGGGCCACGACGATGTCGATGCCGCCCTCCGCGTGCTTGCGGGCGTGCCGGGCGCTGCCCGCGAGCGCGGCGACGAGCACGTTCCGGTCGTGGGCGCGGGCGACGACGTCGGCGGGCGGGGAGCCGAGGGCGTTGGCGAGCAGCTTGATCGGGTAGTCGAAGGCGACGTCGAGCTGGGTGCGGGCGACCTGTTCCATCCACCCGGTGATGCGCCAGCCGGACACCTCGCCCTCGGCGAGTTCGGGCACGCCGTACTTGGCCAGGGTCTCGGTGACGAACTGCCGGTGCCCTTCCGGGATCATCGCTTCTACCTCGGCCTCGGTGACGCCCTCCACTTTCTTCGCCGGCATGACGACGTCCAGGCCGTACGGCATCCCGTTGACGTGCGCCTCCAGCCAGTCGAGGTCGCGCTTGAGGTCGTCGGGGGCGGTGTAGCGGACCGCGCCGAGCACTCCGAATCCGCCGGCCCGGCTGATGGCCGCGGCGACGGCGGGGAACGGCGTGAAGCCGAAAATGGCGTGCTCGACTCCCAGTTTCTTGCTCAACTCCGTCTGCATGGGCGCAGAATGCCGCAGTCCTCCGGACGACGGAAGGCCTTTTCTGATGCTCCGTCAGATTTTCTCGACGGCTAGGCCGGTCGCGCCGTCAGCACGGGCTGGTAGAAGCCGCCGCCCTGCGGTTCGTGCCAACTGACGTCCGTGAAGCCCGCGTCGGCCACCGCGGCCCTCAACTGGCCGCGGGCCAGGGCCCAGGAGGTGACACGGCGTACCCGCACCTCCCAACCGTCGCCCACGGGCAGGAGCTGGAAGAACTCCTGGTCGTACCGCTCGCCGTCCTCGTGCCAGTGCCACAACTGGAAGGTGATCGCGCGGCCTCCGGCAGTGGTCGACAGCTGGGGAGGCGTCGACGTGGGCCGGGTGGCCCGGAGCTCGTCGTAGTCCCGGATGCTGATCATCAGGAACCCGTCGTCGCGCAGGACCCGCCGCATGCCGGCCAGAGTCGTACCGACGTCGTCGGCGGTGAGCAGATGCGCGAGGGAGTTGTCGGCACAGACCACGACGTCGAACACGGCGGCCCGGAAGGGCAGCGCCCGCATGTCCGCCACGGTCACCGGAAGGCGGACACCCCGGGCCGCGGCCTCGACGGCGGCCCGCGCGACAGCGGCCGGGCTCAGATCACTCCCGATCACCCGGTGTCCGACGCCCGCCAGCCCGATCGACTGTGTGCCGATCCCACATGAACAGTCCAGTACCTGGTGTGGCCCCGCACCCAATCGAGCCCGGACGACTCCGTCCAGGGCCGCCGCCTGGCGGGCCATGCTCGCGTCCCAGTCCGGGAAGATCAGGTGGTAGTCGGCGGCGAGCGCGTCGTAGAAATCCCGGACGGAGGACATCACTCCCCCGCCTCCAGCACCGCCATCGCCGCGTTGTGCCCCGGCACCCCGCTCACGCCGCCGCCCCGCACCGCGCCCGCCCCGCACAGCAGGACGTTCGGGTGCCGGGTCTCGACGCCCCAGCGGCCGGTGTCGTCCTGGGCGTAGGGCCAGGTCAGTTCGCGGTGGAAGATGTTGCCGCCGGGCAGTCTGAGGTCGCGTTCCAGGTCGAGGGGGGTCTTCGCCTCGATGCAGGGGCGGCCGTCCGCGTCGGTGGCCAGGCAGTCGGCGAGGGGTTCGGCGAGGTGGTTGTCCAACTGGGCCAGCGTCGCCTTCAACAGTTCGTCGCGTACGGCGTCGTTGTCCCTTTCGAACAGCCGCGCCGGTGTGTGCAGGCCGAAGAGCGTGAGGGTCTGGTAGCCGTCCTCGACGAGGTCCCGCCCGAGGATGCTCGGGTCGGTGAGCGAGTGGCAGTAGATCTCCGAGGGCGGTGCGGCGGGCAGCGAACCGGACGCGGCCTGGGCGTGTGCGGCGGCCAGTTGGTCGTAGCCCTCGGCGATGTGGAAGGTGCCGGTGAAGGCCTCGCGCGGGTCGACCGAGGTGTCGCGGAGTCTGGGCAGCCGCTTGAGCAGCATGTTCACCTTGAGCTGGGCGCCCTCGGCGGGCGCGGGCGGCTCGTCGCCGGTGAGGGCGGCCAGTTGCTGCGGCGAGGCGCCGACGAGGACGTGCCGGGCGGCTACGGTTCCCTCCCCCTCGGCGGTGCGGTAGGTGATCTCGGCGGCGCGTCCGTCCGTGTCGATCCGTACGGCCTCGTGCCCGGTGGCGAGTACGGCGCCGGCCTCGCGCGCGGTGGTGGCGAGGGCGTCGGTCAGGGCGCCCATGCCGCCGACGGGGACGTCCCAGGCGCCGGTTCCGCCGCCGATGACGTGGTAGAGGAAGCAGCGGTTCTGGGCGAGCGTTGGGTCGTGGGCGTCGGCGAAGGTGCCGATGAGGGCGTCGGTGAGGACGACGCCCCGGACCAGGTCGTCGGTGAAGTTCTCCTCGATCGCGACGCCGATCGGCTCCTCGAAGAGCATCCGCCAGGCGTCCTCGTCGTCCACGCGGCGGCGCAGTTCGTCGCGGGTGGGCAGCGGTTCGGTGAGCGTGGGGAAGACCCGCTGAGCGAGGCGGCCGGTCATGCCGTAGAGCCGCTGCCAGGCCGCGTACTCGCGGTCGCCGCCGGTCAGCCGGGCGAAGGCGTCGCGGGTGCGGCGCTCGCCGCCGCCGACGAGGAGGCCGGTGGGGCGTCCGCCGCGTTCGACGGGGGTGTACGACGAGATGGTGCGGCCGCGGATACGGAAGTCGAGGCCGAGGTCCCGCACGATCTTCTTGGGCAGCAGGCTGACCAGGTACGAGTACCGGGACAGCCGTGCGTCGACCCCGGCGAACGGCCGCGTCGACACGGCCGCGCCACCGGTGCCGTCCAGGCGTTCCAGGACGAGCACGGAGCGCCCGGCCCGGGCCAGGTAGGCGGCGGCGACCAGGCCGTTGTGGCCGCCGCCGACGATGACGGCGTCGTACGTCCGGTGTCCGGGTCCCTCGTGTGCAGGCATGGTTCTTCGTAACACGAGGTGATCTAGGTCGGCCAGGGGTGGGCAGGGTGAGGGGCGAGTTGGTTGTGCGTCCTTGGGTTGTTTCGCGGGTGGCGCGCCGTGGGGGCTGGGGTCGCGCAGTTCCCCGCGCCCCCTTTGGGGCGTTCGCCCTTGGGGGTTGGCCTGCGGGACAGCCGGAGGCAGACGCGGCCGGAGTGGGCGGCGCTGCTCTCAGTGGCCGCCCGGTGCCCGCCCCTGCCGAAGTACCGCCACCCGGCGGTACAGCTCGACCGCCTCGGCGTTGCGGCCGAGTTGTTCCAGGCAGTGGGCCTCGTCGTTGCGGCTGGCGAGGGTGTCGGGGTGGTCCGGGCCCAGGACGCGCTCGCGGGCGGCGGCGACACGGCGGTACTCGGTGAGGGCGTCGGCCCAGCGGCCCAGCCAGCCGAGGCCTACGGCGACCTCGCGGCGGCTGACCAGGGTGTCGGTGTGGTCGGCGCCGAGGACGCGCTCGCGGATGGCGCACACGTCGCGGGATTCGGCGAGGGCCTCCTCCCAGCGGCCGAGGCGCCCGAGGTTGACGCCGAGGCCGTGGCGGGCGCGGAGGGTCTCGGGGTGGGCGGGGCCGTGGACGCGGGTGCGGTCGTCGATCAGGTCGCGGTAGAGCTTGAGGGCGTCGGCGCTGCGGCCGAGCCGGCCGAGGCTGATGCCGATCTCGTAGCGGGCGGCGAGGGTGTCCGCGTGGTCGGGGCCGAGTGCCTGGGCGCGTGCCTCGGCGACCTCGCCGTAGGTCTGGAGGGCCTCGGGCCAGCGACCCAACTGGCCCAGCGCGTACGCCACTTCGTAACGGGTGACCAGAGTGTCGGGGTGTGCGGGACCCAACACGCGGGCGCGGGCGGCAGCGACCTCGCAGGCCATGCGGTACGAGTCCTCCAGGCGGCCGAGCCGGCTGAGGTTGAAGGCGAGGTTGTGACGGCAGCGCAGGGTGTCCGGGTGGTCGGGGCCCATGGTGCGTTCCCGGGCGGCGAGTACGGACGTGTACACCTGGTGTGCGTCGAAGTGGCGGCCCAACTGGCCCAGCACGTACGCCATTTCCTGCCGGGCGGCGAGTGTGTCGGCGTGGTCGGCGCCCAACGCCCGTTCCCTGGCACGGGCGACGTGCGTGTACTCGTGCAGGGCGTCGGCGGCGCGGCCGGTGCGGCTGAGGGTGAAGCCGAGTTCGTAGCGGCTGGCGAGGGTGTCGGGGTGGTCCGGGCCCAGCAGGTGCCGGCGTTCGGCGGCGACCGCGCGGTGCACCTCGCCGGCCTCCGCCCAGCGGCCCAACCTCCCAAGACTGAGGCCCGCGTTGTGACGTCCGGCCAGGGCGTCGAGGGTCTCCGGGGACGGCGCGGAGGGCGACTCTGGCGCGGGTTCCTCGGCATGGCCGGTGGTCGGTCGGGCGATCCACTCGCCGGTGAGTCCGGCTCCGGCGTCCGGCGGGGTGGTGCGCAGACCGGCACCGGTCGCCTTGTGTCCGGTGGTCATCCCGCGCGTCCAGGACGGCAGGCGCGCTTCACGGGAGACCGGCTCGGACGCCGGTTCCGACACCGCTTCGGACGGACGCAGTTGAGGCTGCGGGGTCACAACGGTCGGTACGTACAAGGGTGTCGTACGGCCCATCATGATCCGGCGCCCCAACTCCCGCGCATCGTGAGGACGTTGTTCAGGGAGCTTGGCCAGCAGGTCGAGGATGACCTTCTCCAGGTACTCGGGCACTTCGGCACGCTCGGCGCGCGGCGGGCGGGGCGGTGTGTCGCGGTGGCCGATGAGGATCGCCCAGGCGTCACCGAGGTCGAACGGCGGTGCCCCGGTGGCGAGTTCGTACAGCACGCAGCCGAAGGAGTAGAGGTCGCTGCGCTGGTCGACCTCCGAGCCGCTGATCTGTTCCGGCGACATGTAGTGCGGGGTGCCCATCGCGATGCCCGTACCGGTGAGCCGGGAGGTGAACCCGATGTCGGCGCCGAGACGGGCGATGCCGAAGTCGCAGATCTTCACCGTGCCGTCGGTCAGCCGCATGATGTTCGCGGGCTTCAAGTCCCGGTGCACGATGCCCTGTTGGTGGCAGTAGGCGAGGGCGGAGGCGACCTGCTCGGCGATGTCGACGACGTCACCGACGGGCAACGGCCGCTGCTCGTTGTCCTCCAGGAGCTGGCTGAGATTGCGGCCGTCGAGCAGTTCCATCACGAGGTAGAGGACGCCGTCGGACTCGCCGAAGTCGTGGACGACGGTCACCCCGCGGTGCTGCAACGCGGCGGCCACCCGGGCCTCCCGCCGGAACCGCTCGCGCAGGACACGGGTGAACGACTGGTCGTGGTGCGGGTTCAGCGGCTTGAGGCACTTCACGGCGACATGCCGCCCCAGCGACTCGTCCCGCGCGCGCCACACCTCGCCCATGCCGCCGCGCCCGATCAGTTCGAGCAGGCGGTAGCGACCCTGGATCAGTCTGCTGTCCCCCATCTCCCGCCTTCGCCCCCGTCAGTGTTCGTCCCGCCCTCCCCTGGCTCGTCCAGTATGGCGAGCGATCGTCCGACTTTGTACGGGGGTGTGCGCGAGCCGCCCCGAGCCGTGACACGGCACACAGGATGCGCCCGAGCGGGTGTGGCCGACACACATGTGCGGGAACGCAGTGCAACAGGGTGCCTGTGGCGCGCAGTTGCCGGGGGACCGTGGCGGGTACGGGGGCCGACTTGTCGCGGCCCGGGGATCGGTCCGCCGTAGGGCTGATGGACGTACTACGGCAGGAAGGCGTACGACGAGTGCGCCACGCGCCGCCGGAGCGCCTCGCGCGCTGGGACGGGAAGGGGTGCGCCGGCGACGGCTAAGCGGGGCACCGAGAGCTAACGCCGCACCCTCGGCATCCCGAGCCCGATCCACGAGATGATCTCCCGCTGGATCTCGTTGTTGCCGCCGCCGAAGGTGAAGATCACGGCGGAGCGGTAGCCGCGCTCCAGCTCACCGTGCAGGACGACGCCCGCCGAGCCCTCCTTCAGCGCGCCGGCCGCGGCGACGATCTCCATGAGCCAGGCGTACGCGTCGCGGCGGGCCTCGGAACCGTAGACCTTGACGGCGGAGGCGTCCTGGGGGGTGAGGGTGCCTTCCTGGACGGCGTTCACCATCTGCCAGTTGAGGAGTTTCATCGCGTCGAGCCGCGCGTAGGTACGGGCGAGGAGGCGGCGGACCCAGGGGAGGTCGACGACGCGGCGGCCGTCGGCGAGTTTGGTCTCCATGGCCCAGTGCTGGACGTCGTGCAGGGCACGGATCGCCATGGTGCCGTGGGCGGCGAGGGTGACGCGCTCGTGGTTGAGCTGGTTGGTGATCAGGCGCCAGCCCTGGTTCTCATTGCCGACGCGGCGGGTGACGGGGACGCGGATGTTCTCGTAGTAGCTCGCCGTGGTGTCGTGCGAGGCGAGGGTGTTGATCACCGTGCAGGAGTAGCCGGGGTCGGCGGTCGGGACCAGGAGCATGGTGATGCCCTTGTGCGGCGGGGCGTCGGGGTCGGTGCGGACGGCGAGCCAGACCCAGTCGGCGGTGTCGCCGTTCGTCGTCCAGATCTTCTGGCCGTCGACGACGTACTCGTCGCCGTCCCGTACGGCCCGCGTCTTCAAGGCGGCCAGGTCCGTGCCGGCCTCGGGCTCGCTGTAGCCGATCGCGAAGTCGATCTCGCCGGCGAGGATCTTGGGGAGGAAGTACGCCTTCTGCTCGTCGGTGCCGAACTGCATGATCGTCGGGCCGACGGTGTTCAGGGCCATCAGCGGCAGCGGTACGCCGGCCTGCGCGGCCTCGTCGAAGAAGATGAACTGCTCCATCGGCGTCAGCCCGCGCCCGCCGTACTCCTCGGGCCAGCCGACACCGAGCCAGCCGTCCGTGCCGAGCCGACGGATGGTCTCGCGGTAGAAGCGCTTCTGGGCGGCCGGGTCGTCGTAGCGCGAGTAGGCGTGGTCGGGCACCAACTCGGCGAAGTAGGCGCGCAGTTCGGTGCGCAGCCGCTGCTGCTCGGGCGTGTATTCGAGATGCACGGCGCCTCCAGGCTCCCCAAGGCCGGTCCTGACGGCGCACACCGTAGAACGTGTTCCAGAAATAGGGAATGGCGAGGCCGCAATGCCCCTGAAGTGGGCGTGAACGCGGCTCAGTTCAGCGTCGCCATGAACTCCGTGCACGCCCGCGCGCAGTCCCGGCACGTCTCCGCGTCCGCCTCGGCGCCCGGCTGCGCGTCGAGGACCTGCGCGCACTCCAGGCAGACGAGCAGGCACCACTTGGCCTGGAGGCGCAGGGCGGACTCGTCCTGGAGGTTCTGTTCGGCCAGCATCCGGCAGGTCGCGTCGCACACCTCAGCGCACAGCAGCGCCTTGCGTCGTACGAGTGCCTCGTGGTCGGTGGCGTCCGGATCGGAGCGGCTGACGCGCAGCACACAGGCCCGCGCACACTCGGTGCAGGCCTGTGCGCAGGCGAAGCGGTCCTCCAGAAACCGGACGAGCTCCTGTTGCGTGGTCATGGCTGTCACACGGTCCGGGTTGCCGCTGCCGTCCGGCGCAAACCCGGCAGAGCAGGCATCCGGGGTGCGCGCTCCCCCGCCGGTCAGTACGGTGCTGTCCAGGTGTTCGACCTTGAACACGAGGAACCGCGCACGTGACCGAGGGGTTGAGGCAGCATGGCCGGCAAGAAGGCGACGAAGCTGCCGCGCGCGAAGTACGAGACCGAACTGCTGCGCCTGCAGACGGAGTTGGTGAAGCTCCAGGAGTGGGTGCGGGCCGAGGGCACCCGCCTGGTCGTGGTCTTCGAGGGCCGGGACGCGGCGGGCAAGGGCGGCACCATCAAGCGCGTCTCCGAGCACCTCAACCCGCGTGTCGCCCGGATCGCCGCGCTGCCGAAGCCCACCGACCGCCAGCGCACCCAGTGGTACTTCCAGCGCTACGTCGAGCATCTGCCGGCCGCCGGCGAGATCGTCCTGTTCGACCGCAGCTGGTACAACCGGGCCGGCGTCGAGCACGTGATGGGCTTCTGCACCAAGGAGGAGTACCAGCTCTTCCTGCGCCAGTGCCCCATCTTCGAGCGGATGCTCGTGGAGGACGGGATCGTGCTGCGCAAGTACTGGTTCTCGGTGAGCGACGACGTCCAGGAGGAGCGCTTCCGCCGCCGGCTGGACGATCCGCTGCGTCGCTGGAAGCTGTCGCCGATGGACCTGGAGTCCCTCACCCACTGGGAGGCCTACTCCCGGGCGAAGGACGAGATGCTGGTGCACACCGACATCTCGGAGGCCCCCTGGTACGTCGTCGAGAGCGACGACAAGCGCCGGGCCCGCCTGAACATGATCGCCCACCTCCTCGGCTCCCTCCCCTACCGCGAGGTGTCGCCCCCGGTCCTCGAACTCCCGCCCCGCCCGCCGTCCACCGGCTACGAGCGCCCGCCGCGCGACCTGCAGACCTTCGTCCCGGACCACGCGGCGAGCCTCTGAGCCGGTCGGGTCGAGGAGCACCATGTCCCCCAGCCCGGGCGGACGCGTCCTGAAGTGGCGGCGCCTGACGCCCGGAATCGCCGCGCTGGCCGGATACCGGCGCGCGTGGCTGCGCGGCGATCTGCTGGCCGGTGTCACGGTGGCCGCGTACCTCGTACCGCAGGTGATGGCGTACGCCGGGGTGGCCGGCCTCCCGCCGGTCGCCGGACTGTGGGCGATCCTGCCCGCGCTCGCCCTGTACGCCGTACTGGGCTCGTCCCGGCTGCTCTCGGTCGGCCCCGAATCGACGACCGCGCTGATGACGGCGACGGTCGTAGGTCCGCTCGCCGCGGGCGACCCGGCCCGCTATGCCACCCTCGCCGCCGCCCTCGCGGTCACGGTCGGCCTGTTGTGCCTCGCCGCATGGGCGGTACGGCTCGGCTTCCTAGCCCATCTCCTCTCCCGCCCGGTGCTGATCGGCTACTTGGCGGGCGTGGCCCTGATCATGATCGTGGACCAACTCCCCAAGCTCACCGGGGTGTCGACGACGGGCTCGGCGTTCTTCCCCCAACTCTGGTCGTTCCTACGGCACTTGGGCCAACTCCACACGCCCACACTCCTGTTCGCCGCCGTCACGCTCGCGTTCCTGTTCACGGTGGCGCGCGTGTCCCGGATGGTGCCCGGCCCGCTGCTGGCCGTGGTGCTGGCCACGGCGGCCGTGGCCGTCCTCGACCTCGACGACCGCTACGGCATCAAGGTGATCGGCCACGTCCCGGCGGGACTTCCCACGATCGGCCTGCCCGACCTCACCCAACTCCCCCACCTGGTGCTGCCCGCACTCGGCGTCCTGCTCGTCGCCTACACGGACTTCATCCTCACCGCCCGCGCCTTCACCGGCGGCGAGGAGGACGACGGCCCCGGCCTGGACGCCGACCAGGAGTTCCTGGCACTGGGCGCGGCCAATCTCGGCGCCGGTGTCCTCCACGGCTTCCCGGTGAGCAGCAGCGCCAGCCGCACCGCGCTGGCCTCCTCGGCGGGCGCCCGCAGTCAGGCGTACTCGCTGATCGCCGGAGCGCTCGTCCTCTCGGTCCTCCTCTTCCTGAGCCCTCTGCTCACCCGCACCCCCTCGGCGGTCCTCGGCGCCCTCGTCGTCTACGCGGCCGTCCGCATGATCGACCTCACCGGTTTCCACCGCCTGGCCGCCTTCCGCCGCCGCGAACTCCTCCTGGCCCTGGGCTGTTTGACCGGAGTGCTGACCCTGGACATCCTCTACGGCGTGATCGTCGCCGTGGGCCTGTCGGTTGCCGAACTCCTCACCCGGGTGGCCCGTCCGCACGACGCCGTCGAGGGCCTGGTCCCCGGGGTGGCCGGCATGCACGACGTGGACGACTATCCACAGGCCCGCACGATCCCCGGGCTGCTCGTCTACCGCTACGACTCACCGCTCTTCTTCGCCAACGCGGAGAACTTCCGCCGCCGCGCCCTGGCCGCCGTAGCCCAACAGGCCGTCCCTGTCCGCTGGTTCGTCCTCAACGCTGAGGCCAATGTCGAGGTCGACATCACCGCCCTGGACGCGGTCGACGAACTCCGCCGCGAACTCACCCACCGGGGCGTCGTGTTCGCCCTCGCCCGGGTCAAACAGGACCTCCTCACCGACCTGGAGGCGTACGGCCTGGTGGACTCGGTCGGCACGGACCACATCTTCCCGACCCTGCCCACGGCTGTGGCCGCGTATCGGGAGTGGAGCGGTGGGCCTGGTGAGGGGTCGGGCGGTTGACGTCGCCGTAGGCGGAGCCCCGGCCGCTGTTGAAGGCAACGGCAGAACCACCAACCCCGGCATCTAGGTCACATTGCCGATGCCACCGCAAAAGCGCTCCTCATAGGGTCCATGGCATGCCACACCGATGAAGCCGCCCGTGCGCGGCTGAGCCCGCCGACCGAGCCGAACTCCTGACGGCAACCTGTTCAGTTGGCGCCCGCCGCCCTCGCACAGCAGCTCAGCGGCGAGCACTTCGTCAGACCTGTTCCCCCCCATCCCCATGCCTGAGGAGTCCCATGAGTTCCGATGTTTCCCGCCGGCGGGTACTGGCCGCCGGAGCGGCTCTGGCCGGGTCGGCGGCGCTGATCGCCGGCGCAGAAGGAGCGGCCGGCGCGGCGACGGCCACACCTGGCAACGGTGAGGAGAAGTCCAAGGTGAAGCCCACGATCGTCCTGGTGCATGGCGGGTACGCCGATTCGTCCTGCTGGAACGCCACCATCGGGGAGTTGCAGGACAAGGGCTACACCACGGTCTGCGCGGCGAACCCGTTGCGGGGCATTCCGACCGACGCCCCGTACGTCGCGAGTCTGCTGGACTCCATCAGCGGACCGGTCGTGCTGGTCGCGCACTCCATGGGCGGCACGGTCATCACGAATGCCGCCGCCGGGAAGTCCAACGTCAAGGCGTTGGTCTACATCGCGGCGTTCGTGCCCGACGTCGGCGAGACGCAGGGCGAGCTCATCACCAAGTTCCCGGGCAGCGAGGTCGGGCCGGTGAGCGTGCCGGTCCCGTACACGAAGGCCGACGGCACGACCGGAACCGACTTGTACCTGAGCAAGGACGGCCAGGCGGCCTTCGCCGCCGACATCTCCGCCGCCGACTTCCGGGTCCTGCAGGCGACGCAGCGGCCGTTCGACGCCGATTCGTTCGTCTTCCCGACCACGGCCGCGGCCTGGAAGACGATCCCGTCGTGGGGCCTGGTCGCCGGCCAGGACAAGGCGATCCCGCCGGCGTGCGAGCGCTGGATGTACAGCCGTGCGAACGCGCGCAAGGTCGTCGAAGTACCGCGCTCGTCCCACGTCGCGATGATCAGCCACCCCAAGATCGTCGCCAACCTCATCAGCGACGCCGCCAAGGCGGTCGGCTGACACTCGCGACGAGTGCCCCGGTCCACCATCAGGGACCGGGGCGCGCTGCCACCCCCTGCTGCCTCGATCCGTCGCCACGCTTCGGATCGACCCGAACGGTCAACGGCCGTTGACAGTACGGAGATTCGGGGCTCGGGGGCATCGACGCCCGGCCCAGGCCGATGGATACGGCCGGAGGGCGCGGCGGCGCGAGCGCCCTTGCCTAGGCTGGCTGTTTCATCCGACGTACCGCGACGAGGATCAGGACATGCACAGCAGCACCAGGATCCGCCTGATCGAGCCCGCCGACGCCGCCCCGATCGCCGCGCACCGGGCGCGGGACCTCGAAGCTTTCCGGCCGTGGGAACCGGCCCAGCCCGCCGGCTTCTTCACCCCGGAGGGCCAGGCGGAGCGGATCGACAGGCTGCTGGCCGGATACCGGGCCGGTGCGGTCTGGCCGGGCGTGGTACTTGCCGACGACCAGGTGGTCGGGCAGGTCACCGTCGGAGGCATCCTGCCGCAGCCGCACCTGCGCCGTGGTTCCGTCGGCTACTGGATCGCGAGCGTCGCCCAGAATCAAGGGCACGCCGGGAACGCCGTCGGACTCGCACTCCGGGTGATGACCGACGAACTCGGGCTGCACCGCGCCGAGGCGTCCACCCAGCTGGAGAATCTGCCGTCCCAACGGGTGCTGCGCCGCAACGGGTTCAGCCCGTACGGCGTCGCACACTCCTCGATCTTCCTCGACGGGAGCTGGCGGGACGGGCTGCTGTGGGAGCGGGTGCTCGGCGACTGACGGACTGACCCGCGATTGGTGTTGTCGTCGAGGTGCCAGCCGGATGTCTCGTCACGAGGATCGCGGCGAGTCCCCCACCACGAGTCGTGCCTGGCCGCGGGTGCACACCCGGACCCGGACCGCGTACTACACCGCGGGCGGCATGCCCGAGGAGCAACTCGCCGAGCCGCGTGCATAGGGGCAACGGCGTGATGCCTGGGCACGAGTGCTGGCCACGTCGTCGCGCGCCACGCCGGTCGCGGGAGACGCGGACGGAACAGTGGTCGGGCTGCTCACTGCCGGGCCACCGCACCACGAAGACCTGAACGCCTCGACCTCCTACGAGCTGTGCCAGATCGGGGTGCTGCCGCACGCCTGGGGGCGCGGGGTGGGTGGGGCCCTGCACCGGAAGTTCGTCACTCTGGCCGCGGCCGCCGGCCGCACCGATGGCGTACTGGAGTGCTGGGCGTCCAACGCCCGTACGCAGGGTTGCTACGCCCGAAACGGCTAACGGCCGGATGGAACGCGCCGTCCGGGACCGCTGGACCATGACTACGTCCGGCTGCGGCTGAAGCTCGTAACGCACGGTTCCTGAACGGCAGCCGGCTGCCGGGACGCTCGGGGACGTCGGCCCCACGGCCTGCCCGCAGCGGGCGACCTTCCCGGATCGTCCGGCCGGTCGTGGAGGACCCCACCTCGTAGACCACGCCCAACGCCTCAGGGTGAACCCGCTCCGCAGATGACCAGCGTCGCCGGGAGCCAGTCGGTGAAGGCCGGTTCGGCAGCTGGCGTGGTCCTCTGCACGCCCCCCGCTCACCGACCAAGGTCAATCGCAGGTCGGCTCGTTAGGCTCGGAGGCATGACGACACCCCTTGCCGGCAGTGCATTCGACTCTCTCCGCCTGGACGCCGTGCGCGACCAGGAGGCGCTGCGCCAGGTCTACGAACTCCCGCGTGACACGGCCATGCGGAAGCAGATGACCGAACTCACCGAGCAGACCCGGCAGTTGATCGGCTGCTCATCGCTGGTCCTGGTCGCCAGCACGGACGCCGAGGGCAACTGTGACGTCTCCCCGCGCGGCGGCCCCGCCGGTTTCGTGGCCGTCCTCGACGCCCGGACGGTGGCGATACCGGACGCGACCGGCAACAAGCGTCTGGACACCTTGCAGAACGTCATCGCCACCGGACGAGCCGGACTGCTGTTCGTCATCCCGGGACGCACCACGACGCTCAGAGTGAACGGCCGCGCCTGCGTCTCCACCCACCCGGAACTCCTGTCACAGCTGACCGCCGTGGGCAAGCCACCGGCCAGTGCACTGGTCCTGGGAATCGAGGAGGTCTACCCGCACTGCCCGAAGGCCCTCCTCCGCAGCGCGGCCTGGAAGCCGGACCAGTGGCTGCCCGCGGACGCCCAGCCGACCTCCGCCGAGGTGACCCTGGCCCAACTCCGGATGCCGGACCTGACGATCGCCGACATCGAGCAGGCGGAGACGGACTCGCTGAAGTACCGGTACGAGTAGCGGGCCAGCCGGCGCTTGCCGAACCACCGGCCCGCCCCAAGATCAATCGCAGGGCGCCCTGTCAGTCCACGTCCCGTCACCACAGCGCCCGACCCCGGACGGACCCTAGTTTTTCTGCAGGGCACGGGTCACACCCGCGATGACGGCGGTCGTCAGCACCCAGCCGAAGGCGATCAGCAGGTAGGCCAGCCACTGGAGACCGCCGTTCGGCCAGTACCAGGCCGTGCGCTGGCCCAGGCCGCCGATGGGGATCAAGAGGTCGAGTGTGTAGACGAGGGGCTGGAACGGGGTGCCTTCGCCTCGTTGGACGGGAATGGGGGCGTGTGTGCTGAAGGACAGCGTGCCGAGCAAAGTGAGCGCGAGGAGCCAGACGCCCGCCAGCCAGGGACGGTAGCCGTAACCGACTGTCACGTCGAGCAGATGCCCCCACACACGGGCGGCCCGGGGCAGAGTCTGACGCCGATGGCGCTGCCTGGCCAGGAGTACACGGCGGGCCTCGTCGTCGTGACCGTCCTGCCGGTACCAGCTCGCCAACTGTTCGTAGGGCTGCGGGTTGTAGCCGGGGCAGCGTCGTATCCACGCCAAGCGGGAGGCCACGGAGTTCCGCCGGCCCACTGCCTCCCGGCGCTCGCCCGCCTCGTCCGCCTTGAGGGAGCCGTAGACGAAGCCCTCCAACTCCACCACGTCCGGCCAGCTCTGCTCACTGTCGTGGAGGTAGGTCACCTGCGCGCCCCGTAGATCCACCGGGCCGGACGGCGGCCGGGCCAACGTGAGGTCGACGTCGACGGCCTGCATGAGTCGGCAGGTCAGCGCGGGGCCGTCACCGCCGGGTGGGCCATTCAGGACGGCTCCTGCGAAGCTCAGACTGTCCGAGATCTGGGTACGCCTCAGGTGCACGGTCCCGTTCGCGGTGAATCCGTCGGAGAAGTCGAGCCTTGAGGCCACGGCGTTGTCCATCGCGAGCGCCACTCCGTCGGGACCCGGGTCTTCCAGCTGTGCGCCCCGCATGAACAGTCCACCCGGCAACTGCGCCCCCATCAAACGGACTTGCCCTCGCGCGACGAAACCGCGCCTGAAGAAGACTCCCCCTTCCATGACCAGTCCACCGGCAGCCACGGCCCATCCTCCCGGCGCGCTGATGTGGGCCCCGTTCAGGAGCATGCCGCCTGTTACCCGGGCGTCGCTCAGCGACAGGGCGGTGCTCACGTGGTTGAAGGGCGAGGAGGCGAGGCTCTCCACGACGGAGCCCCGCAGGTCGAGATTTCCCTCGATGCGGGCCGAGTCGGCTTCGATGCCGGGCACCCGGCTGCCCGTGATCACAAGCGTCCGCAACGATGCTCCGAGAAGGTTCATCGACTCCTCGAACCAGCAGTCGTCCAGCCACAGGGCGTGAGCGATCTGCGCCCCGGCCAAGTTGAGGTGTCCGGATATCCGCGCCCCGGCGAGCCTCAGACCTGCCACGGCACCCGATTGCACCGCGTTCGCACCCAGCAGGAGCGCCACGATCACCGTGGCCCGAACTGTCCGCCCGGGCCCCCACTGCCCGCCCTCGACGGCACGGTCCTGGTCGGACACACCAGCGCGCAGGTCCACGCGCCGCCCCTCCGGGAACGCGTCCCACAGCTCACGCTCAGGTGGGCTCAACTCGCCATATGAAAGCACCAGTTCAGAGTAGTGATCTTCCTCCGCGCCCGCCTCACCGCATACTGCACAGGCCGACGAGTACCTCACGACGCCCACGATCACGCGCCGCCCCGACCGCCGGTACCGCACTGTCCAATACCGCCACGACCGGGGCGCTCGCGCGTCTACGACTGCTGTCGGCCCGTCGGCCGACAGCTCACCCTCACTTCAGGTGCCGCCCGAAGAACCGGTCCCCGTCCTCCCGCTCGAACCACGGGGTACCGGTGTGCCCGCCCAGATTCGCGTGCAGCGTCTTCTCCTTGGTGCCGAAGGCGTCGAACAGGTCCAGGGCCCGCTGCCGGGGGTTCCCCTCGTCGTCCCACTGCAGCAGGAACAGCAGCGGAACGGTGACCTGCCGGGCCTCCTCGCGCTGGGCGCGGGGCACGTACCCCCCGGCGAAGAAGCCGGCGGCCGTGATGCGCGGCTCGACCGCCGCCAGTCGAATGCCGAGGGCGGTCCATCCCGCGTACCCGACCGGGCCACCGATCTCGGGCAGCGTGAGGAGGGCGTCCAGAGCCAACCGCCATTCCGGGACCGCATTTTCGACCAGCGGGCCGACGAGGGATTCGAAGATCTCGTCGACCGGCTCACCGGCCCGCATCGCCCGGCGGAGGTCGGCGCGGGCCTGTTCGCCGGCGGCGGTACGGGGCCGGTCACCGCACCCGGCGGCGTCGATGGTGGCCACCGCGTAGCCGGACGCCGCGGACAGCCGGGCCCGGGCCACCAGCCGGGGTTCCGCCTTGGGCAGGCCGTTGTTGTGGGCCATCAGGATCAGCGGGGCCGGTGCGACGGATTCAGGGGTCCACAGGGTGCCGGGGATCTCGCCGAGGGTGAATTCGCGTTCGAGGACGCCGTCGTCGAGGCGGCGCTCGGAAGTGACATGCATGGTCGTGCCTTTCGGGAGGGCAGCTTTACGGCGCTCCCGGACGACCTATCGCCCGACCGTGACCCCGGAGGAGAGCACCCACGTCGATTCTTCGTTCACGGGTACCACCTCCTCGTTCTCTCGCACGGCCTCCGCGAAGCTAGCAGTGGTCTCCATGATCCACCAACAGGTTTTCGCGAAGGCTCCCCAGCCGGACACCGCCTCACCGGACCAGATGCCGGCCCACCACCGAATACCGGCCCACCCCATACGACCCGGTCCTACTCCTCATCACCGGCCGCCGTCAGCTCGACCTCCGTCACACCGTCGTTCTGGAACAGCTCGGACGTCAACTGCCCGGCGTCGGCCGCGCCTTCCAGCCGCAACAGCACCCGCGCGGCCGGATCAGCCCGCTCGGGCAACCGGTCGACCTTGACCTCCTGGATGCGGAAACCCCTCCGCGTGCACGTCTCCATCAGCTGCGGCAGCAGCGCCGTGCCGGTCCGGTACGTCAGCCGTACCTCGAACGACCCCGCCTCGGCTCCGGGCGTCATGCGCGCGAACAGCATCGGATATCCGCGTACGACGAGGAAGTGCACGGCGGTCGTGGCCAGCGCGAGGATCGGCAGGCCTCCGCCGCAGGCCATGCCGACCGCGCAGGTGAGCCAGATGGTGGCGGCGGTCGTCAACCCCCGTACCGCGTCCCGGCGCACGAAGATCAGGCCGCCGCCGATGAACCCGATCCCGGAGACGATCTGGGCTGCCACGCGGGACGGGTCGAAGGAGACGTTGTCCAGGCCGAGGACGTTCGTGAAGCCGTGCTGGGAGACCTCCATCATCAGCGCGCTGGCGATGCCGACCAGGGTGTGCGTGCGCAGCCCGGCGCTCTTCTGCTGGGCCGCCCGTTCCCAGCCGATCAGGGTCGACAGCAGCAACGCCAGTCCCAGTTCGGCGAGTTGACGCAGTCCCTGCCCATTGCTCACGTCCCACAACGGGACCGCCAGTCCGACCACCCCGCACCTCCCTTCCCTTCCGGCTCCCTGCCCCGACAGAGCCCCTACCCGGATGGACGGGACCATGCCACCGGACAACTTCTCCCTCCGACAACTTCACCCTCCTTGACAATTTTTTTTGTCGGTTGGATCCTGGAGCGACCAGCACACGCACCCGCACACACACCGACCACCCGAGGAGCCACGATGCGCACCCTGATCAGCACCGCCTTCATCTCGCTCGACGGCGTCATAGAGGCCCCGGGCGGCGAACCCGGCTACCGCAACTCCGGATGGACCTTCAAGGAGGTGGAGTTCCTGCCCGAGTCGTTCGACATCAAGGGGCGGGAGCAGCTGGAGTCCACCGCGATGCTGATGGGCCGGGCCAGCTACGAGGCGTTCAGTCCGGTGTGGCCGGACATGGACGAGTTCGCGGCTCTGTCCGCAGTTCCGTGAATTCCCAGGTCAGCGGCAGGAACGCGGGATCGTTTCGGCAGCGTGCTTCCTGCCATGGCGAGCAAGACGGTTGAGGATGTGTTGTTTCCCGGGATCGATGTGGGGGTGGAGGGAGTGAGTGACGCCTCCGGCATCCTGGTGGTGGAGGCGGTGTCGACGGCCCGCCCAGGCAGGTGCCCGAACTGCCACAAGCAGGCCCGCCGCGTACACAGCACGTATCAACGCACCCTGGACGAGCGGCCGTTGGGATCGCGCCGGGTCGTCATCCGGCTGCGGGTGCGCCGGTACTTCTGCGACCGCAGGAGCTGCTCCCGCACGACCTTCGTCGAGCAGGTACCGGGGTTGTCCGCGCGCTACCGCCGTTCCAGCACTGGGCTGGCGGGCTGGCTACGGTCGATCGCGATCGAGCTCGGAGGCCGTCCCGCCGCCCGGCTGTGCCACCGGCTGCGGCTGACCGCAGGCCGGACCCGGCTGCTCAGGCTGCTGACGGCGCCAGCGGTGCCGGACCGTGCCCCGCGGGTGCTGGGGGTGGACGAGTTCGCCTTTCGCAAGGGCTGCACCTACGGCACCGTGCTGGTCGACGTTGAGGCCGGCCGGGTCGTGGACGTGCTGCCCGACCGCACCTCCGAGACGTTCGCAGCCTGGCTCACCGGGCATCCCGGCGCGGAGATCATCTGCCGGGACCGGGCCACGGCCTACACCAAGGCGGTCAGGGAAGCCGCCCCTCACGCCCTGGAGGTGGCTGATCGCTGGCACCTGTTGCAGAACCTGTCCGCCGCGGTGGAGAAGACCTGCCACCAACACCGTGACTGCCTGCGCAAACGTGCCGAGGAGGAGACGGTGACCGAGGTGCCGGAGCCGCCCCTGATGCTGTTACCGCCCGCGGAACTGCCCCGCACCCAGATCATCGAACGCACCCGCCACCGCTACGAGGACATCCACCGCCTGCTGGAGAAACGCTGGACGATCAGCGCTATCGCCCGCCGTCTGAACCTCGACCGCAAGACTGTGCGCCGCTTCCGCGACACCGACATCGACGAGTTGCTGGCCTCCGCCCGCGAGCGCCGCCCCAACGGCGTCCTGGAGCCGTTCAAGGCCTACCTCAACGCCCGCTTCACCGAAGCCCAAGGCCAGGTCAGCGGCACACGCCTCTTCCTGGAGATCCAGGCTCGCGGCTACCGCGGCAGCCGCCAGGTGGTCCGCAAACACCTCGCCGCCCTCCGCGCGGGCATCGCCGAACCGGTCCGGGCCGACATTCCGAGCCCTCGCAAGATCACCTCGTGGATCATGCGGCCCCGGGAGACGCTCACCGAAAGCCAGGACGAGCGACTCCTTCAAGTCCGCCTCGCCTGCCCGGACATCACCCGGGCCTGCGATCTCGCTCGGACGTTCGCTGACCTGGTCCGTCACCAGCGCGGATACCTGTTGCTGGAGTGGATCCGGCAGGCCGAGCAGGACGCACCGAAGCCCATGAAGGGCTTCGCCGGCTTCCTCCGTCAAGATCTCGACGCCGTCACCGCCGGCCTCACCCTTCCCTGGAGTTCTGGCGTCGTTGAAGGCCACGTGAACCGGGTGAAAACCCTCAAGCGAGCCATGTACGGCCGGGCCTCGTTCGAACTCCTCCGCACTCGCATCCTCACTCAGCCGACGATGCCCCTTCAGTGGGCCTCTGGTAATGAGGAAGGTTGAGCTGGCCATGCAGGAGAGCCGCAGCCTGGAGGTCGTTGGTGACCATCACCTGAGCCAACCTGCCCGCGACTGCGATCACGTTGCCCCAGGCTGGAGCGTCTAGATAGACATCGTCCGGGGCACCGCGACCTAACTCTTCCTGCACGGTCGTGTAGACCTCGCCCAGCTCCTTCATGAGCGCGACTTCCTCCTCGGTCCGCAGGCTCTTGCCCAGCCATGGCGCGGGATCGTCTGCGTTGCAGAAGTCGTCGAACAGTACGGTGACCACGTAGTCCAGGTCCTCGAACTCCTCCGGCCGTAGCCAGACATCGCGCTGCCACGACGGACTCGCAAGGGCGAGAACCGCTGGCACAACATGAAGTCGGAAGACCGGGAACTCAATGCCGTGATCCGTCACGACGCGAGCCTACTGACAGGTCGAGGAACACCACCCACTGACCAGTGCGCTGTTCACGGAACTGCGGACAGAGCCGAGTTCGCGCACTACAAGACCCTGCCGAAGTACGTCGTCTCCACCACCCTCACCGACGACAAGCTCGTGTCGAACTGGGGCGAGACCACGATCCTGCGCGACCTCGACGAGGTCGCCGCACTCAAGGAAACCGAGGGCGGCCCGATCATCGTCCACGGCAGCGCCGCCCTCAACCACGGCCTCGCGGACGCCGGCCTGGTCGACCGCTACCACCTGCTCGTCTTCCCGCTGCTGCTGGGCGCCGGAAAGCGCCTGTTCCCCGCCACCGACAAGGACACCCAGAAGCTGAAGCTCGTCGAGCACGCCGTGTACGCCAACGGACTGCAGCTGAACGTCCTCGACGTCGTGCACTGACCACGTCTCGGCCAGAGCGCATCTCAACAGGTGTAGACCCTTGACTCCGATTCAACACAACTCCACACTGTCGCCCAAACCTCCACGGACAGTCAGGACGGCGCCCGCCCGCTCCTGAGAGCGCTCTCCGGGGCTGTCCTCACCCCCCCTCTGGAGAAGGACGACACTGTGCGAAGAGCCTTGAGACGCCTTCTGCCCTTATGGGTCATGGCCCTGGTCGCCGCCCTCTGTTCGGTCGGTGCGCCACCGGCCCAGGCGGCAGCCGCGGCCACCTCGATCACCGTGGACGGCAGCCAGAGCGGCCGGACGTTCGACGGGATCGGTGCGATCAGCGGCGGCGGGGGCAACTCCCGGCTGCTGCGCGACTATCCGGCCGCCCAGCAGGCGCAGATCCTGGACTACCTGTTCAAGCCGGGCTACGGCGCGAACCTCCAGGTGCTCAAACTGGAGATCGGCGGGGACGCCAACTCCACGGACGGCTCGGAACCGTCCGTCGAGCACACCAAGGGGCAGATCAACTGCGACGCCGGCTACGAGTTCTGGCTCGCCGAGCAGGCCAAGGCACGTAACCCGAACATCAAGTTGTACGGTCTGGCCTGGGCCGCCCCGGGCTGGATCAGCGGTGGATTCTGGTCCACCGACACCATCGACTACCTGATCTCCTGGCTGGGTTGCGCCAAGCAGCACGGTCTGCCGATCAGTTACCTCGGCGGCTGGAACGAGCGGGGCCACGACGTCAACTGGTACATCCAGTTGCGCTCGGCGCTGGACAGTGCCGGATACGGCGACGTGCAGATAGTCGGTGACGACTCGGGCTGGAGCGTCGCGGACGACATGGCGAGCAACACCGCGTTCAACGACGCCGTGTCGGTCATCGGCGCCCACTACCCCTGCGCGGGCGGTGACGGCGGCAGCGCGGACACCTGCTCCAGCACCACCACCGCGAAGAACAACGGCAAGCCGCTGTGGGCGTCGGAGAACGGCTCACTGGACATGGACGCCGGAGCCCCCGCACTGATCCGCTCCATCGTGCGCGGCTACGTGGACGCACGCATGACCGCGTACCTCAACTGGCCGCTGGTCGCGGCCATTTACCCCAACCTGCCGTACGGCACGGTCGGCCTGGCCACCGCGAACTCGCCGTGGTCCGGGAACTACTCGATCGGCGAGAACACCTGGGCGACCGCGCAGGTCACCCAATTCGCCCAGCCGGGCTGGAAGTTCATCGACTCCGCGTCCGGCTACCTCGGCGGTGCCGAGTCCAACGGCACCTACGCGACGCTGAAGTCACCGAACGGCTCCGACTACTCCACGGTCCTGGAGACCACCACCGCCACAGCGGCACAGACGGTCGACGTCCAGGTGCAGGGCGGTCTTTCGACCGGTGCGGTGCACGTGTGGGCGACCCGGGTCAACAGCCCCAGCCCGTCGACCGACTTCACGCACACACAGGACATCACCCCGACCGCCGGCTCGTACGCGCTGACGCTCCAGCCGGGTTGGATCTACACGGTCACCACGACCACCGGCCAGGGCAAGGGCACCGCCACCGCGCCCGCCGCGCATGCCCTCGCGCTGCCGTACGGCGACACCTTCGACAACGATGTCTCCGGCACCGAGGCGACGTATCTCTCCGACATGCAGGGCTCGTTCGAGGCGCGCCCGTGCGCGGACGGCCGTAGCGGACAGTGTGTGCAGCAGGTGGCGCCGGTCAAACCGATCGAGTGGCAGGACGACTCCGACGCCTTCTCGCTGCTCGGCGATCCGACGTGGACCGACTACACCGTCAAGGCCGACGTGAACCTCCAACAGGCCGGTACGGTCGAGCTGTTGGGCCGGGCCAATACCCAGAACCGGCCGCAGAGTCACCAGGCCGCCTACCTGCTCCGGGTGAGCGACTCGGGTAGCTGGTCCATCGTCAGGAGTTCGGCGGCGGGCACCCTGACCACGCTGGCCTCCGGAACCCGGGCGGCGCTCGGCACGCACGCGTGGCACACGCTCGCCCTCGGCTTCTCGGGTGACCAGATCACCGCCACCGCCGACGGCGTCAACCTCGGTACCACCAACGACAGTTCGTACTCCGCGGGCCAGATCGGCATCGGCGTGGTGGGCTACCAGACCGACCAGTTCGACAACCTGTCCGTCACGGCGAACCCGCCGGGCAACCACGGCGGCATCCTCAAGGGCCGTCAGTCCGGCCTGTGCGCGGACGTCCCTGGCGCGAACCAGAGCAACGGCGTCCAACTCGCCCTCTGGGACTGCAACGGCGCCGCCAACCAGTCCTGGACCCTGACACCCGCCGGCCAACTCACCGTCTACAGCGGCGCGAAGTGCCTGGACGCCAAGGGCAGCGGCACGACCGACGGCACCCCGGTGCAGATCTACGACTGCAACAACTCCGCGGCCCAGAAGTGGACCGTGAACAGCGAGGGCACGGTGGTCAACCCCAACTCGGGCAAGTGCCTGGACGCCACGGCCGGAGCCACCGCCCCGGGCACCCTGCTGGAACTCTGGACCTGCACCGGCGGCACCAACCAGAGCTGGCTGCGCGGCGCGGTCGCTGCACCCCTGAAGGGCCAGGAGTCCGGCCGCTGCGTCGACGTCCCCGGCGCGAACCAGGCCAACGGCACCCAGCCCGCCCTCTGGGACTGCAACGGCGGCACGAACCAGACCTGGACATCCACGACCACCAACCAGCTGACCGTCTACGACTCCAAGTGCCTTGAGGTCACGGGCGGAGCCACCGCCGACGGCAGCCCGGTGGAGATCTGGGACTGCGGCAGCTCCACGGCCCAGCAGTGGCGGGTGCGTTCCGACGGCAGTGTCGTCAACGTGGGCTCCGGCAAGTGCCTGGACGCGGTCGGCCACGGCACGGCCGACAGCACGGCACTGGAGATCTGGACCTGCACGGGCGGCGCCAACCAGATCTGGCGCCGGTCCTAGTCATCGCGGGCCCCCGCCGGGTGGTGGACAAGTACGACCTCTGCTGCCCGCGACCCGGCGGGACCCTCGCCACACACACGGTCCGAGCTGGCACCGAACTGATCCGCTGAGTAGCCTCCGATCCATGCGGATCTCTGTTTCCTCGGACATGGACGCACCCGTGGCGCGTTCCCTCGTCGCGGAGTTGCGCGGCCGGGGCCACGAGGTGGTGACGTACGGGGCGTTGCGTCCCGGGGACGACCCGCAGTGGGCGGTCTGCTCGGAGGCGGCCGCTCGCGAGGTCGCGACCGGGGCGTCGGACCAGGCGGTCGTGTGCTGCTGGACCGGCACGGGCGCGTCGATCGCCGCGAACAAGGTGCCGGGCGTACGGGCGGCCCTGTGCACGGACGCGTACACGGCGGACGGCGCCCGCCGCTGGAACGACGCCAACGTCCTGGCCCTCAGCCTGCGACTGACCTCCGAGCCGCTGCTCAAGGAGATCCTCGACGCCTGGTTCGCCGCGGCGGCGAGCGAGGACGCCGACGACCGGGAGAACGTGTCCCGCATCGGGCGACTCGACCTGAACAGGCCTGCCCTGTAGGCGAGTTCGAGCAAGCGTGGCTCACCTCTCGCCACGCAAAAATCTCATGCGTGGACCTGTGTCACCCCCATACGATCCCCTCGCCGCCCGTACACCAGCGCGTATCCAGGCACCGTGGCACGGGCATCCAAACGGGAGGGATCACTTGACCATGTCCTTCGGCGCGCGCTCGCGTGCCGTCCTCGCTTCTGTCGGAACCCTCGGCCTGGCGCTGGCCGCCGCCGTGTCGCCCGCGAGCGCGGCCGACGCGACACCCGTCACACCGACCCAGTTGTTCAACGGCAACCAGAGCTGCTCGACCGACTCGGACCGGCCCACCTACCTCTGGGCCGGCACCGGCCTCACCGTCGAGGGCATTCCGGAGACCACCGACACGACCAGCAACTCCCTGGTGACCGTGCAGTACCAGGTCTGGCCGGTCACCGACCCGACGCACACCGCGACGGTCACCCGCCCCAACGCCCTCCCCGGATTCGAGGCCACCGCCAGTCTGCCCGCCGACGCGCTCCCCGACGGGCAGACCTACGCGTGGCGGGCACAGACCGTGGCCGGGAGCACCGCATCGGACTGGTCCGCTCCCTGCTACATCGCGGTCGACAACACGCGGCCGGCGAACCCTCCCGGCATCTCCTCGTCCAACTACCCGCAGGGCACGCGGAATCCGGGCGGAAGTCCGGTCGAGTTCACGCTCAACGCCAACGGCGACGAGGATGTCACCGGGTTCGAGTACTCCTGGCAGCAGGACCTCCCGATCGCCGGTTACGCGAACATCGGCGAGCACGGCGTCCCGCAGTTCGTCGACCCGTACGCCGACCCCAGATACTTCACCCGCGCCGATGCCCCGGGAGGTTCGGCCACGATCAGCCTACTTCCGCCCAGCGGCTCCTCCGGTCTGACGACCCTGTGGGTTCGCAGCCTCGACCGGGCCTACAACGGATCGGCGATCACCAGCTACTCGTTCTTCCTCAACTCAACGGCGCCCACCGTCACCCCGGCCGTCGCATCGCCAGCGTTCGACAAGCCGACCACCTTCACGTTCCAGCCCGACGCGGGCCTCCAGTCGACGAGTCCGGTCGTCAGCTATTCCGTGGAGATCGTCGGCGGTCAGGGCGGCGACAGGACCATCGACGTAGCGGCGGGGCCGGACGGCACAGCGAGCACCAAGCTCACGCTGGACGGCATCTACGGCGAGTCCCTCCGGGTGAGCAGCAGGAGCGCGAACGGCTGGGTCAGCGACGCCACCTTCTGGGGCATCACCTACGACACCACACCCACCGTCGCCTCGGACGTCTACCCCGAGAACGCCTCCGGCGGCGGCGCCGGCGTCCCCGGCACTTTCACGCTCAGCCCGAAGGTGAAGGGCGTCGCGAGCTACACGTACTCCGTCAACGGGGACCCGGAGATCACGGTCGCCGCGGGCGCACACCACTCCGCGAGCGTCGACTGGACCCCGACCGAGAGCGGCGACTACGACCTCACGGTCTACGCGACGACCCGCTCCGGCATCCAACTGGCGCCCTACTACTACTCCTTCACCGTGAACTGAACCGCGTCACGGGTGGACAAGCACTCCGAGGACGTCGGGGCCATGTACATCGTCGTCGACACCGGTGTCGGCAGCTACTACGGGAACCCCCGCGCCTGATTGGCATGTCGCGGCTTGACAGGGTGGTGGGGGGGGGGGGGGGGGGGGGGGGGGGCGCCCCCCGCCGGCCCCCCCCCCCCCCCCACCACCCTGTCGTGCTACCCCCGTAGACTGCCGGGGCGGTGACCGCCGTCCTCCTCGTTGCCGCGCTCCGTGGACATGTCCTGGCCCGGCACGACAAGGATCGAGGTGGCGGCGCGATGAGTACGGCCACCGACGGTGCACCGTTCGCGCATCCCGCGCTGTTCTACCGGGGCGAGGAGCAGTACACGGCCGGTACGGTGCCGTTCGTACATGCGGGGCTGGCCGCCGGGGAGGCCGTCGCGGTCGCCGTTCCCGGCCCTCAACTCAATTTGATCAGGGCCGGACTTGGGTCGAGTGCCGTCGGTGTGCGGTTCCTGGACATGACCGAGGTCGGGCGCAACCCGGGGCGGATCATCCCGGGCGTGCTGCGGGCCTTCGCCGACGCCCATGCCGACCGCGGTAGCCGGGTGCGGATCATCGGGGAGCCGATCTGGCCCGGCCGTACCGCCGTCGAGTACCCGGCGTGCGTCCAGCACGAGGCACTGATCAACTCCGCGTTCCGGGGCCGTGAGGTGACGATCCTCTGTCCGTACGACGCGGACCGGCTGGAGCCCGACGTGCTCGCCGACGCTCACGCCACGCATCCGGTCGTCATCGACGAAGGCGCCCAACTACCCAGCGGCACCTACGATCCGCAGCGTGTGATCGCCCGCTACAACGAGCCGCTCCCCCACCCGCCGGGCGCCGCGTCCATCGTTTTCGACGTGGGAGAGCTCCCCAAGTCCCGTTATTTCGCGGTGCAGGAGGCCGAGCGGCTGGGCTTGGCGGGCGCACGGCTGCAGGATCTGACCCTGGCCGTGGCGGAGCTGACCACCAACAGCGTGCTGCACGGCGGCGGTTCGGGGACGCTGCGGATCTGGGCCGAGGGCGAGCGGATCGTCTGCGAGGTGCACGACCACGGCCGGCTGACGGATCCGCTGGCCGGCCGGCGCCCGCCGTCACGTGACCAACCCGGTGGACGGGGACTGCTGTTGGTGCACTACGTCGCCGACCTCGTCCGCGTCCATACGGCACCGGACGGCACAACCATCCGTTTCTACCTGGCCCGTTGACGCTTCAGCGGCGGTCGGCCGGAGGTGTCCAGATGATCGGCGCTACCGTCCGCGCGCAGGAGCAGGGCCGGCGGATGGCCGCCGCGGTCGCCCTCGGGGGTGAGCAGGCCGAAGACGACGGTGCAGAACCGCGGGTCGTGGCCGTTGCACTCGTGGTTGAGGACGGTGTTGAGGTTGCTCAACACGGCGGCGGGGTCGGAGTCGCAGACGGCGGCGGCGCGCAGCGGGCCAGCGGGCCAGCGAAGTGACGGCGGCCGCCGCGGCGCCCTTGCCGCACACGTCTCCGAGGAACAACCCCCAGGTCCCGGCGGAGAGGGGGAAGAGGTCGTAGATGTCGCCGCCGACCATGTCGGTGGAGGCCACGTGGTAGGGCGCGGCGACGTCAAGTCTCTGCACGTTCACCAGAGTTGGGGGCAGCAGGGGCTGCTGGAGGTGGCGTTGAGGCGCTTGAGTTCGTCCTGGTCGTGTTCCGCCTGCTGTCGGGCGCGCAGCAGTTCCGTCTCGTAGGCGCGGCGGTCGCGGGCGTCGAGGACGGTGGTGCGGATCAGCAGCGGCTGTCCGTCGCCGCCGGTCTTGACGGTGGAGGTCACCAGCACGGGCAGCCGGCTGCCGTCGGTCGCCTTGAGTTCGAGGGCGATCCCGCTGACCTCGCCCTGCATGCGCAGCAGCGGGCCGAAGCCGAGCCAGTCGAGCAGTGTCGTGTTGATCTTCGCGATGTGCCGTCCAGCAGCGTGGAGAGGTAGCCGCACGGCGCGTGTTCGTACAGGTCCTCGGCTCTGTCCTCCAGGAGCGCGGAGAACGCCGCGGGGTCGTCACCGGGATGCTTGCCGGGCTGATTCCCGTGTGATCTCTCGGGCGGCCGCTGATCGCCGCTCTCGCCGTCGCCGCTCGCACCCACCAGCGCACGGCTTCGACGAACTCGGTGATCGCGGCGGCTGTTTCCTCCGGGGCGGAGAGCTGCGGGCAGTGCCCGGTCGCGTTCAGGGTGACCAGCCGGTTCCCGGGATACGGTCCCGTACGAAGCGCACGCGGCACATCCTCACAGACCGCTTCCGTCTCCCCCCACCCACCACGCCCACCCTGTACCGACGCCTATGGCGCCTCAGGGCTGCTTCGGCTTGCCCAGGGACCAGCCGGACACGTCCGTGAGCCGGCCGCGCCACAGGGGCATGACGGCGGTCCCGCCCCCGCCGGCGACGCCGGTGGCGTCGCGCAGATGGATCCACTGCGGCAGCCGTCGCGGACCGGGACCCCCCTGCCTGTCCTCGACCACCTCGTCCACCTGTTGCGGGAACCGCTCCAGCAGCTGCGCGCCGGGGCCGTCCATCCCGTGCAGGCTGCGTGCCCAGTCGGTGGTCCATGCCTCGTGGGAGATCAGCTCGCCGTGGAGGAAGACGCCTCCGACGGTGAGCGTGATGGGCAGCGCGGCCTCCGCGTCCTGGCCGATCAGCCGTACCAGCAACTGGAGTTGGAGGTCGGGCACGGGCTCCGTCACGATCGGTGCGGCGGGCTGGTGCAGGGGATCGTGGTCGGTGCTCGTGGTGCTCGTGCGGGGTGATCCTTTCGGTGCCGCGCGAGGGGAGAACTGTCGGGCGGGCGGATCACGTGGGCAGGAGGCCGGTTCGTAGCTTGGCGAGGGTGCGGTTGAGCAGGCGGGAGATGTGCATCTGCGAGAGGTTCAGCTCGCGGCCGATCTCCGCCTGGGTCAACTCCTGGCCGAAGCGCATCTCGATGATGGTCCGCTCCCGCTCGTCGAGCTGCTGCAGCAGGGGGGCGAGCGTGTGGAGGTCCTCGAACAGCTCCAGCGCCGGGTCGGCGTCGCCGATCGTGTCCGCGTACTTGGGCGCGCTGTCGGACTCGTCGTCGCCGCTCGGGGTGTCGATGGACCCGGCGACATAGCCGTTCGCGGCGACCAGGCCCTCGATGACCTCGTCCTCGGACAGCTCCAGGTGCGCGGCGAGTTCCTTCACCGTGGGCGTGCGGCCCAGCTCGGTGCCGAGGGTCTCCTTGCTCTTCGCGAGGTCGACCCGGAGCTCCTGGAGGCGGCGCGGGACGTGCACGGCCCAGGTGGTGTCGCGGAAGAAGCGCTTGATCTCGCCGAGTATGTAGGGGATCGCGAAGGAGGTGAACTCGACCTCGCGCGACAGATCGAAGCGGTCGATGGCCTTGATCAGGCCGATCGTGCCGACCTGGATGACGTCCTCCATGTCACCGCTGCCCCGGTTGCGGAACCGGCGCGCCGCGAAGGACACCAGCGACAGGTTCATCTCGATCAGCGTGTTCCGGGCGTACTGGTACTCGTGGGTGCCCTCCTCCAGCTCCTGCAGCCGGTCGAGGAAGATCCGGGACATCACCCGCGCGTCCTTGGGAGCGACCTTGGCCCCGTCCTCGATCCACGGGAGGCCGTCCACGACATCCGGTACTCCCGCTCGGACAGGAGCAGTTGCTTCGAGAGCCTTCACGGAGGAAGCCACGATGCCGCCTTAACTGGAGAACAGGACGAACGTCGCGTGCCCCCTTCCGGCACAACCATGTCTCCCCGGACCTCACAATTCCGCAGTCGGCCGAAAGGCCTGCCCCGCAGGGCTCAACCGACTCGGGGAGCGCACGCGGTCGCGGCCGGACGGCCGGGTGCCGTGACGCCGGGGTTCACAGGCGGCGCCAACGAGCCGAGGCGAACGAGAAAACGCCGAAGAGGACCAGCCCGACGGCGACGGCGACCAGCAGCCACGGCCCCGCCGGAGTGTGCGCGAAGGTGCGCAGGGTGGCGTCCATCCCCTTGGCCTGGTGCGGGTCGAAGCGGATGGCGGCCACCAGCGCGAACACGCCCACCCCGGCGAACACGACACCGCGCGCGACGCCGCCGCCCACGCCCAGGGCGGTGACGGCCTGCCGTACCCGGCGGCTCATCCTCCCGGTCTCCAGCTTCCGCAGGAAACGCCGCATCACCGCGCGCACCGCGAGGACCACGCCGACGCCGATCAGGACGCAGCCGACGAACCCCACCAACACCTGACCGCCCGGCAGTTTCAACGCCGAGGCCGTCCAGTCCTGCGACTTGGCGTCACTGCCGGACGACCCGCCGGCCCCGGCGGCGAAGGAGGCCGTACCCCAGCAGACGAAGCCGTAGAACACGGCCCGGCCGCCGTCCAGCAGGCGCGAACCGACCTTGTTCTGCGGACCGTTCGCCAACACCGCCTGGGAGGCCCGCCAGATCGCCATGCAGCCGAAGCCGACGACGAGCATCCACAGCATCCACTTCCCGAAGGGCTGTGCCGCGACCTGCTGCAACGCGCCCTGGCGGTCCGCCTCCCGGCCCCCGCCGCCGAACGCGATCTGCAGGGCGAGCGCGCCGACGAGGACGTACACGACACCGCGTGCGACGAATCCGGCGCGGCCTGTGACGGCCAGCGCCTGTTTGCCCTCCGCCTCTCCCGGTGCGTGACTCTCGGCGGTCGAACTCGCCCTCCGAGGGCCCCACTTGTGCGTGTGCGACGAAGTCATGATGCCTTCCTGGAAACACTGGACGAGCCGAAACGCGGACGCACGGTACGCGTCCCGTACTGTCGCGTGCCCCCGGCGGAGACTTCGATGTGCGTCGCGGGGACGGCATCGCCCGATCGCGCCACAAAGGCCCCTCACAGCTGTTACTTTCCCTTTCAAGATCCCTGGATCTTCTGTCCCCTCCCCCCACCCACACACCCCGCGGCGAGGCCCCCATGCCCAACTCCCCCTCCGTAGACCGTGCGAGCGGACGTCACCGCAGGAACAGAGCGATGAGTCCGGCGCTCCGCCGCGCCGCCGTCATAGCCGTGACCGCCCCCGTCGCCGGGACGATCCTGCTCGGCACCTCCGCCTTCGCCGCCGAGAAGTCCGTCGCCAACACCGCCGCCACGCTCGACGCCGCCGAGCAGAAGATCGCGGACAACCTCAACACCCGTGTCCAGGACACCCGTTTGGGCAGCACGCTCAGCGGCGTCGTGATCGACGCCGAGTCCAAGAAGGCCGTATGGGGTCACGACGCGACCACCGCGCTGATGCCCGCGTCGAACACCAAACTCGCCACGTCGACCGCCGCGTTGACGATCCTCGGCCCCGGTCACCGCTTCACCACGAAGATCGTCTACGACAACGGCACCCTCACCCTGGTCGGAGGCGGGGACCGCACCCTAACCACCGCCGACCTCACCACGATGGCCACAACTGCCGTGGCGGGCCTGAAGAACGCGGGCCTGACCACGGTGAAGGTGACGGTGGACGACAGCCTCTTCCCCGCGCCCACCCTCGCGACCGGCTGGAACGACGGCTACTACCCCGACTCCATAGCCCCCGTACGGGCGTTGGTGGTCGACGGCCGCCACGTCACGGACACCTCGCTGGACGCCGGGCAGATCTTCGCGAAGCTCCTCGCCCGGCAGGGCGTCACCGTCACCGGGAGCGTCACCCACGCCACCGCCGGCTCCACAGCGGTCCCGGTGGCCCAGCACGAGTCCGGCACGCTGTCGTCCATCGTGGAGCACATGCTCAAGGTGAGTGACAACGATATCGCCGAGACCCTGCTGCGGAGCACCGCGCTGGCCGCCGGCCGCCCGGCCACCTTCGAGGACGGCACGGCGGTCGTCCGCCAGGTCCTCACCCAGTACGGCGTATCGCTGGCCAACTTCGAGATCCACGACGGCAGCGGCCTCTCCCGCTCCAACCGCATCCCGGCCCAGACCATCGCCGACATCCTCGACCTGGCCGACGACCCCGCCAACGCCCCGACCCTGAAGTACATCGTGGACGGCCTCCCCGTCGCGGGCGAGGCGGGCTCGACCCTGGGTCCCGAGTGGGGCCGCTTCGACACGGCGGACTCCCAGTGCGCCGTCGGCAAGGTCAGCGCCAAGACGGGCACACTCACGGGCGCGATCGCACTGAGCGGCCTGACCAAGGCCGAGGACGGCCGCTGGAAGATCTTCTCCTTCATCGAGAACAACTCCACGGCCGCCCCGGACGCCACGAAGGACGCCCTGGACGGGCTTGCGGCCACGGTCAACGGGTGCTGGGCATAGCCGCCCGACCCAGCCCACGCTGATCGGTTCCGGGCACCGGCGACCTATGCGTTCCCGGTGCCGGAACCATCCGATCGACGTAGCGGCAAATCGATTCGCCGGGTGAACGCGGCGGCATACGACCGGCCGCGCAGGTCAGTGCGGCAATCCTGGAACGGCTGTCGGCCCGCTCGACAGCGACAGCCCTTCCAGGCCTGCCTCTTCCCTGACCAAGGAGTTCTTTTGCGTTTTCGTCGTACGGTGATCAGCGCCCTCGGTTCCGCCGCCCTCGTGCTCGGCTCGCTCGGCGCCGCGGCCGCCGCGAGTCCCGCGGCGGCCGGTCCCTGCGGTTTCTACGAGACCGGGTCCGACGCCTTCTACCGCCACTGCACGACCGACGGTTCGCGGGTCGTCATCAAGGTCGAGGTCGCCCGGGCGCGCGACTACGAGCGGTGCGTCGCGCGCGGTACGACCTGGCTGGGCTCCGCCCGCAAGATCCAGGGCGCCCACTACGCCGGGCGCACCTGCTGACACCGGTCGCCGTGCTGTCCGGTGACGTCACCGCGGCGCGTCACAGCGCCGCGGTCGTCCCCTCGCCGGAGCCGCTGCCCGCGAGCCACTGGTCCCAGCCGAGGTTGAAGTCGGCGTAGCCGTTGTCGGCCGGGGCCTTGCCGCGGGGCGACCCGGTGATGGTGATGGGGTCGCCCTGCTTGACCTGGCCGTAGAACCACTTGGCGTCCGACAGGGACAGGTGGACACAGCCGTGCGAGCCGCGGGCGCTGCCGCTGCCCGGGTTCGGGTCGCCGGTCGAGTAGTGCACGTAGGTGCCGGACTGGGTGAGGTGGATGTCCCAGGGCAGTGTCAGGTCGTAGTAGTTGGCGCTGCCCTTGTCGCAGCTGATGCCGACGCTGCAGGAGGTCATGTGGACCTTCTTCTGCTTGTCGATGACGGCCATCGTGCCGTCCCACGTCGGGTACTCGGCACTGCCCGCGTTGATCGACAGGGTGCGCACCGCCGCGCCGTTCTTGGTCACCTTCATGGTGTGGTTGGTGACGGACACGTCCGCGCGGACGTCGTCGCCGACCTTGAAGGTGTGCGTGTAACTGTGCACGCCGTAGCGGCCGTTGCCGTTGCTGACGCCCTTCATGTCGGCGTCGATCTTCACCGTCGTACCGGAGGGCCAGTACGTCTTCGGGCGCCAGTCGACGCGCTGGTCGCCCATCCAGTGCCAGGCGCCGACCACCGACTGCGAGGCGCTGACCTTCATGTGCTTCTCGACCGTGGCCCGCGCCTTGGACGCCACCGGGTTCGTGAAGATCACCGAGATCGGCATGGCCACGCCGACCGTGGTTCCGGTCTGCGGGGTGATCGTGTCCAGCAGCATCGGCGGGCCCAAGGGCTTCGTCGGCGACGGAGAGGCGGTCGCACTCGCCTTGCCCGACGCCTTCGCGTCGTCCCCGCTCGCCTTGTCGCTGCCGCCCCCACCGCAGGCACTCGCACCCACCAGCACCGCACCTGTGACGAGTGCGATCCCTATGCTGCCCTTGCGCCGTCCCACGACTTGCCCCACTCTCTAGCTCCTCGATCTCGACCCTGACGGGCCCGACTCACTGTCAGACAGCGACAGAGGGGGCCTCAGTTGCGTGCGTCGCGTAAAACGTCTCTCAAGATTCGGTACGCACCCGGTGATCGATGACGGCGGGTGCCCGGCTCCCCCGGCTGCCGCACCCCTCCCGATCGCGACCCCTGCGGCCGCCCTGGCGTCTACCACGTAAGGGCCGAGATATGCCGAACCTGACCATCGGTTCGAGTTGGTCGGAGCCGCTACGGCCGCCTGGCTGGCGGAGTCCGACCGTCCCGCCACTCCTCCGCCGCCCGTCGGCTGATGCCTTCTCCAGGCCCAGGCGCAGCGTGATCTGTCACTGAGGGAACCGCTCCGGTCGGAAGTCCGCGAGCAGCTCGTCCCTCTTCCCGGTGAGGATCTCGGCCGCGAGCAGCCGCCCGATCACCGGCCCGAGGGTGATGCCGCTGTGGGAGACGGCCTCGTAGTAGCCCGGCACGGACGGCACCGCTCCCACCGAGGGGAAACCATCGGCCGGGATCGGCCGGTGCGCCACCTGTGCCTGTGCGATGCGGGAGTCGGCGAGGTCGGGTACGACGCGCCGCGCCAACTCGTGGAGCAGCCGGGCGAGTTCGGCCGGTTCTTCGCCCGTGTCGATGAGCGCGTCGATCTCGCGACTGTGGAGGACCATCGCAGCGTCTCCGTCCGGACGCATCTCGATGTGGGGCGCGTGCATGGCCCGGTGGATCGGGACCGCACAGTCGATCCGGGTGACGACACCGGGTTCCCGGCGCATCGGCAACTGCCGTGCGACGAGCCCGGCGACATGGGAGGCGCTGGGGCCCGCCGCGTTCACGATGACGTCTACGTCGAGACGGCTGCCGTCGGACAGGGATACGGTCCGGACGCTCCCGTCGGCACCGGTCACGATGTCACGGACCTCGGTGTCGGACCGCAACTCTCCGCCCCCTGCGACGACTTGGCCGACCACGCGGTCGACGAGATGACGTCCGTGCACCCAGGCCTCGTCTGGGTAGAGCAGGACGGGAACCTCGGCGGGCAGCGCAAGAGCGGGTTCGAGGCGGCGCCGCACCTCGGCCCCCGTGGACACCTCGACCCGGTAACCCCAACTGCCCAGCACCTCAGCGGTCTCCAGGAACTTCGCCTCCGCCACGGGATCGTCCGCCCAGCGCAGGTGACCGCTGGGATGCCACCACGAGTCCGGCCCGATGATCCCGGCGAGCTCACGGTGCGCCGCCATGCCCGCGACGTTCAGGTCGAAGTAGGGCCTGGTCACGGTCTTGTTGCCGGCGTTGACCCACGAGAAGGACCAGTTGGTGACGCCTTCGCCCGGCCGGCCCGCGTCGATGAGGACGACCTCGGCACCGCGCCGGGCCAGGTTCCAGCCCACGCAGGCTCCGAGGATGCCCACGCCGATGACAGCGACACGTCCAGGCGGCTTCACGGACTCGCTCCCCACGAACGCCCCCTTCCCGGATCACGGACGAACTCAACTCCCTTTCCCAGCATGCAAGATGGCCGACGGTGAGCACTATGAACGGGCGCGGAAAAGGCTCCGAAATCGACGGCCAAAGCGATGGAGACTGCGGAAACGGCAGAAGCGTTGCCGCGTACGTACCGGTATCGATACCTTCCGCACCTACTGGCGATCACCCGGGCCCGGCACAATCCCCCGTGTGACGATCACCCAGGGCGCACCGCCGCCCACCCGCAACACTCCCTTCGCCTTCGCCCGAGGGGTTCTGACGGGCGGTGTGATCGGCGCGTCGTTGGCCGCTTTCGTCGTCGGCTGCGTCATCGAGAGCGTGCCGCTGTGCGTGACGGGCGTGGGCCTGCCCGCAGTCTACGGCCTGCTCTTCTTCCTCGCCGGTATGCCGAGGCGCGCCCGGGAGGCGGCGATCCCGCCACGCACGGCTCTCGCGCGGATCGAGAGCCTGGAGGCTGTCGGTGGTGAGGCGACGAGCGACGTGGCGGTGCGCTTCGACGTCACGGTCGCCCCGGACGACGACATACCGGCGTACCGCGTCGAGTTCACCCAGCACATCAACCTCGCCGACCTGCCCGACTACCGGCCGGGCGGCGTCGTGGTGGTCCAGTACCCGCCGGACCGGTTGTGGAAGGTCCGGATCGTGAAGCGGCCGACGCCGGAGTGGGAGGAACGGGTGGCCGGCGCCCGCCTCGATGCGGCGCCGCGCCCGACCACGGTCCGCGAGCCCTCCGCGGGCTGTGCCGTCGGCTTCGTCACGCTGCTCACCCTGCTGCTCGCCGCGGCCGGTGTGATCCTGCTGTTCCGCGCCGACCTGTTCGACAAGGACACCTCCGCGCAACAGCCCTCTTCCGTCCAACCCTCCGTCTCCTCCACGCCGTCGACCACGGTCGTGTCGTCGGCGTCCGGCACAGTCGCCGTCGGCCCCGGTCAGTCGCTCCTCGACAAGGGCGAACTGCGCCGGGCCGTCGACTCGTTGACCAAGGGCAAGGACAAGAACACCCGCCAGGCGCTCACCGTCGTCGTACAGGAACGCCTGCTGTCGGTCGTGTTCGCCCCCACCGGCTCGCAGGCCCCGCACTTCGACCCGGGTTCCGTCCCCTACGAACGTTTCCCCGCCCTGGTCAAGGAGGCCAGGTCCACCCTCGGCATCCGTCCCCCGCAGACCTGGCAGATCACCACCGACCGCCTCACCGGCTCCCTCACCATCCGCATCGGCGTCACCGGTTCCGACGGCGCAGCCTCACTGGAGGCGAACGGCAAGGGCGAGGTGGTACGGCGCACCCCGGCCCCGCCTCGCGCAGGCCGCGCAGATTGCCGTACACCAGAATCAGCACCACCCCCACGCTGCTTGGTGACCACGCCGACGATCCGGTCCTCCACCCACAGCGCGGCCCCGGACATGCCCTCCCACGGCGACGCCGCGCCGCCCGGAGCGGGCCGGGAGGTGACGACGATCTCCAGGGTCCGCTCCCGCCAGTGCGACAGCGGGGCCGCAGACCCGACGACGTGTGCGCTGTCCCGGAACCAGGTCCCTGCGGCCTCCGACGTCCCGGCGGTCCCGCGCAGCTTCCAGCGGGGGAACCCCACGGCCTGCACCGGCAGTTGGGCGGCCCGCGTCCCGATCCGCCCGAACCGGGCGTCCACCGGCGCCGGTTCGCCCGGTCGGGGCGCGATGGTCACCACGGCGGTGTCCGAGGCGGCGTCCACCGTCCAGGACAGCGCGTCCGCGGTCCACTCCCCCGGCAGGTCGGGCTCGAACCGCACCTGTACGGATACGGCGTCCTCCAGCAGGTGCGCGGCGGTCAGCACCGCGTCCGCGGTGACCCGGTAACCCGAACCGCGCCGTCGCCCGCCCGCGTGGGTCACCAGCAACTCGGCGACGCGGGCACGGTCGAGGCTCTCGGAACTCGTACGCCCGTGCTCATCGCCACTCATACGCCCACGCTCATCGCTCGCCGTCGACTTCCTCGCCGGAGATCAGCGGCCTGCGGTCGGGTACGCCGGACTGCCGGGGATCCAGCACCAGCTTGATCCGCTGGGTGGAGGTGTGGGACACCTTGCCGTCGGTGCCGAGTTCCGCGACCCAGAACCTGACCTTGCCGCCGGCTCCGCCCTCCTTGCCCACGGAGAGCGCCAACTCCAGCTCGACCGGGCCGAGTTCGAACCGCAGCCCGGCGTCCTCGCCGGCCCGCATGGCCTCGGTGAGTTCCGCCCTCAACTGGGCTATCAGTTCGGTCAGTTCCACGCCCGCCATCGCAACCATCCCCGTTCATGACGTACCCGGCGCCGCGGCGAACGGCACCGCTCACTTCACACGGTTCCCAACGGCCGCCGGGGGCACTCCGATTGTGCCCACGTCACGTCGCTCCGAGCAGATGACACGAAGTCAACTTTCCGGCGTCCGCTCAGTGCTCGTCCTTCTGCCACGCTGTGACCCCGAGCTTTCCGGTGGTTCCGAGGTCGAGGTTCGGGGTGACGACCACCGGGTCGGCACCGGCCTTCGCCCGGACCCGCGCATAGGGCACGTTCACCGGTGTGCCGAACTCGGTGGTGTTGTGCCAGACCAGGCTGGCGGTCGCCGACTCGCCGGGCTTGAGCGTGACAGGACCGGGCTGCTTGTCGTCCACGCTGCCGGGGGTGATCTCGCCACCGCCGTCGACAATCTTGACGCCGTCGACGTGCTGGAAGTCGTCGTCCAGGAGCTCCAGCAGCGGGTGGCCGTCGACGCCGTAGTCGCGCGTGCCGCAGTTGTCGAGATGCAGGCCCACGACGCGCAGCCCCATGGCCGCGTCGCCCCGGTCGGCGCTGACCCGGATCCCGGAGGCGGGGCATGTGCCCGGTGCGGCCGGCGCCTCGCTTGAGGGGACCTTGCGCACTTCGAGCACCTTGGCCCGGGTCACCCGCGGTGTGGTGGGCGGCAGTTCGCCGGCCCGGATCGTACCGCGTACGGTCTTTCCGGGGCCGACGTCGCGGACCGTCGCGGTCTGGTTGGACATGGCCCCGCCGTCGGCGCTCATGAAGGTGATGACGACCGAGTAGGTCAGGGTCTCGGTGCCCTTGTTGGTCACCTCGTAGGCGGCGGAGATCCCCGAGTCCGCGGTGAGGCCCTCGGCGGAGACGGACGTGCCGCGGGTGGGTGACGGGGAGGCCGACGGGAGGGTCAGGGATGTGATCCGTACGCCGTCCTTGCCCGGGTCGTCGACCTGCGTGCGGGACGACGGTTCGGCCGTGGCCGCGCCGGTGTTCCCGGAGCCCGCGCGCTCTGCCCCGCAGGCCGTGAGCAGCAGAGCGGTCGCTGCGACAGCCGACAGGAAGGGGGCGGTGCGGGCGAGAGCCGGGCGGAGCGTGGCGGGTCTGGGCATCCGGTCATCTGATCAGCGCGTGAACCCCGCGCATGTGATGGAGGCCATAATTCCAGTCACAGGGCTGTCACAAGTTCGGTGAGGGCAGGGGCTGTTGGGCGTTTCTGTCCACCGTCACCCGTCATGGCCGATGGGGTGGGCTGCCGCCTCGCGTCGCGCCGCGGTCGCGTCGGGAGGGAGCTTCGTCACCGCACGGACCGCGGCCGCCTCAGGCGAAGTCTGCTGCGGTGATGCCGTCGGCGTGTCCGGGCGGCCACTCCACCAGCTCGATCCGGTAGCCGTCCGGGTCGGTGAGCCACGACGTCTTCGGGCCGTGGGGACCGCCCGGGTGCTGGGCAGGTCCCGGCTCCAGGCCGGCTTCGGCCAGCGTCTCCAGAGTGGTGGCGAGTATGTCCACCTGGATCGCGAGGTGGTCGAAACCGCTGCCCACGTCGACCGGTCCGTCGCCGGGGCGGTGGACCAGTTCGAGCGAGGCCGCCGGTTCGCCGGGGAAGCCGAGGATCACGAGGCGAGCCCCGTCGCCGAGGTCGACCCTGCCCAACTCGACGTAGCCCAGGGCGGTGTAGAAGCCGAGCGAGGCGTCCAGGTCGGTGACGCGGTAGGAGACGAAGAGCGTCTTCACGCGGCCTCCCCGGTTCGGCGCACCCGGTAGCGGAGATGCGTGACGTCCCGGTCCTCAAGCCGTCGGACGAGGTCGAGTTCGATGTGATCACCACCGAGGTGGTCGAAGAGCCGTCGGCCGTCCCCGAGGAGGACCGGAACCAGGTGGATCTCCATCTCGTCCATCTGCCCGGCCCGGAGGAGCGCTTGGGCCGCGCCCGCCCCATGGACCATGACCGGGCGGTCCCCGGCGGCCGCGCGAGCCTGACGGGCGCAGTCCTCGACGTCGGTGACGAAACGCGCGTGGCCGGGTGGCACGTCCCCGTCGTCCACCTGGTGGGTGAGGACGAGGATCGGCACACCGTCGTGATGGTCGCCCTGCCAGCGCCCGGCGAGTTCGAAGGTCCGACGTCCGGAGATCACCGCGCCGGTCGCGAGTGCCTCGCGGTGGACCTGTCCGCTGGGACCGTCGGATTTCCGGTCGTCGAGCCAGTTGAAGAGCCGTCCACCATCACGCCCGAGCTCCTGCCCCGGCCGATCGTCCGGACCGGCGATACAGCCGTCGAGCGACATCGACATGTACAGCCGAATCGGATTGCTCATCCTGACCTCCCTCTCTCCTCACTGGCACCGGGACCCGCCGCCTCCTTATCCGCCGGCGGGCCGGGCATGTCACGGGGAAGACTCCGGGCAACCGGCGAACTCATCGGCCCGACCCGCCGACCCTGCCGACGGTGCGGTCAGACGGCCTTGACGACGGTGCCGGTGTCTTCGAGCGCCGTGACCTCGTCGGAGGGTGCGGCGGTGTCGGTGACAAGGGTGTGCAGGAGGGTGGAGGGGCCGACGTAGGCGTACGCGGTGTGGCCGAGTTTGCTGCCGTCGGCGGCGACGATGATGCGGCGCGTGGCGGCGATGCCCGCCTTCTTCACGGCCGCGTCGTCGAGGTCGTAGGCGGTCAGGCCCTGAGCCGCGCTGAGACCGCAGCAGCCCATGACGGCGGTGTCGAAGCGCAGTGCCGCGAGGGAGGCGAGGGTGAGGGGGCCGGTGAGGGCTCCCTCGGCTGCCCGGGGCTGCCCGCCGGGCACCATCAGCGTGGCCGGGCCCGGGCCCTCGCCGAGTACGTGGATGGCCTGCAAGGAGAGGGGCATCACCGTGACCGGCCGCCGGCGCAGCAGGTGGGCGATCTCCAGGCAGGTGGTGCCGCTGTCGAGGAGGACGGTCTCGCCGTCGGCGATGAGCGAGGAGACCTCGGCGGCGATGCGGCGCTTGGCGTCGACGGCCTCGTGGGCACGCAGGGCGAAGGGCGGCTCCTCGCCCCTGAGCAGCAGGGTGCGCGCGCCGCCGCGGACGCGTTCGAGGACGCCTTGCGCGGACAGCGCGTCGAGGTCGCGCCGGATGGTCATCTCGGAGGCGCCGGTGAGTTCTACGAGTTCCTGGACCGTGATCCTGCCCGACTCCCTGACGGCCTGCGCGATGGTCCCGTGCCGGTCTGCGCTGCTGCTCATGCCGCGATTGAACACCACCCAAAACGAACATTCAATGTGTGCGAAGCGACAGTATTCAATCGCCGTGGATGTTCGTTACCGTGGTCGGCATGAATGACTCGCTCCGAGGCGCCCGCATAGCGACCTTTGTCTACTTCAGCCTGTGCGGCACCCTGATGGGCACCTGGGTGGTGAACATCCCCGCCATCGAGGAGCGCGTGGGCATCACGCACGCGACCCTCGGGGGGCTGCTGGTGCTGCTGGGCCTCGGCGCCTTCATCGGCATGCAGGTGGCCGGGCCTCTCACCGACGCTCTGGGAGCGCGCGTCGTCGTCCCCGCCACCGGCGTGCTGTGCAGCGCGGCCCTGGTGCTGCCCGGCCTTTCCCGGGAGCCGTGGACACTGGCCGGTGCCCTGCTGGTCTTCGGGTTCTGCAACGGCTGCCTGGACGTGAGCATGAACGCCCACGCCGTGCACGTGGAGAAGGCGTACGGCCGGCCCGTCATGTCGGCCTTCCACGCCACGTTCTCGGTCGGCGGCGTCCTCGCCGCGCTCGTCGGGGCGGCCACGGCGAGCGCCGGTCTGAGCCCGGCCGCGGGCATGGCCGCCATGGGAGTCCTGGGCATCGCGTTCGCCCTGATATCGGCACGCGCCCTGCTGCCGGCCGCACCCACCACCGCCGGCACCGACCCTGCGGAGAAGGTCGAGCACACACCGTCCACCGACCGCGGCGGCACCCGCAGGCGGATCTGGATCCTCGCCGCCCTCGCCCTGATGGTCATGCTGTGCGAGGGAGCCGCCAACGACTGGAGCGCGCTGCACCTGAAGGACGTCCTCGGCGCACCCGCGAGCACCGCCGCCTTCGCCTACGGCACCTTCGCGGCGACCATGACCATCGGCCGACTGCTCGCCGACCGCCTCGTCACCCGGTTCGGGTCCATGGCGATCCTGCGGTACGGCGCGACGACGGCCGCGGTCGGCATCACGATCGTGACCGTCTCCCCCTGGATCTGGGCCGCGTTCGCGGGGTGGGCGCTGTTCGGCCTGGGGCTGTCCGGATGCGTCCCGCAGTTGTTCAGCGCGGCCGGGCACGCCGACCCCGCCGCCGCGGGGGCCAACGTCTCCCGCGTCGCCGGGCTCGGCTACGTCGGCATGCTCGCCGGCCCCGCCGCCATCGGCTGGCTGACCCACGTCGTCGCCCTGAACCACGCCTTCGTCCTGCTGATCCTGCTGTGTGCGACCACCGCCGTGGCCGCAGGGATCCTCCGCACCGGATCCGACCGCACGCCCGAGATGGCACATGGCAGCCACTGACCGCCTGTGCGGCGCGGCTCACTCCGTGCCGCACAGGCTTCTCCTCCCGCCCCGGCTGCCAGATCCGGAGGAATCCTCGCCATGCGCACCGACCGCAGCATCGTCCTGTTCGACCTCTTCGGAGTCATCGCCCGCCACCAACGCCCGGGCGCCCAGGGCAAGATGGCCGCCCTCTGCCACACACCCACCGAGGCCTTCACCACGGCCTACTGGGACTGCCGCCCGCCCTACGACGCCGGCCGGCAGTCCACGTCCGAGTACTGGACCGCCGTACTGCGACGGCTGTCCCGGTCCGCCGCCGCCGACACGATCGAGGAACTGCTCCTCACCGACATCGACAGCTGGTCCCGCGTCGACGACCGGATGGTCTCCTACGTCCAGTCCCTCCGCGATGTCGCCGAGGTCGCCCTGCTGTCCAACATCCCCTCGGACCACGCGGACGCCTTCCTCGCCGCGCAGCCCTGGCTGCACCACCTGGACCACGTCGCCTTCTCCGGAAAGATCAAGGCGGCGAAGCCGGACCCGGCGGCCTTCCGTCACTGCGTCGTCGCCATGCGGGCCGCCCCGACCGACTTCCTCTTCGTCGACGACCGCGCGGAGAACGTACGCGCCGCGCAGGCCGTGGGCATGAACGGGCACGTCTTCACCGGCCGCGACGAGCTGGCGGCCGTCATCGACAGCTGGTTGCCGACCGACGGCCCACGTGGAGATGACTCGGGCAAGCCGATCGCGAGCTCGCCCGGCCCGGTCAGTCGAGCAGGGTGTCGCCCTGCACCGTGCGCGTCGAACCGTCGGCCAGGTGCAGGGTGAGGGTGCCGGTGATCACGCCGTCGGGGTCGCCGTCGGGCCACCAGGCGGTGAAGCGGCCGTCCTGGATCGTGGCCTCGATCGTGTGCCCGTGGTCCCGTACGGTGATGCCCTCGACGTCCGAACCCGCCCAGCCGACCACGTAGTTGAGCTCCTCGTCGCCGCTGCCCCGGGAACCCAGCGTGTCCACCTTGATGTGTCCGTCGGGCTGTTGACGCACCGGCGAGATGCCCATCGACGCCCCGCCGTCCGAACCGGCCAGGCAGTAGGCCGACACGTCGCCGCGCGTGACGACCATCGAGGCGACCTTCCCGCGCAGGTCCGCGTTGCTGATCACCGGCTCGGCGCCGGTGCCGTTCAGGTCCGTCGCGTCCAGGCACCACTTTCCGGCGGCGGAGGCGCGCGCGGCGGCGACGTCCACGTTCTTGGCGGTGCCGGTCCAGCTGGCCAGCTCCGAGGAGGACAGCGGACCCGAACCGCCCATGCCGGGCACACCGCCGTTCACCGCGACCAGCGCGAGGCCGGCCGCAAGCGCACCGGCCGCCGTGAAGGAGAGTCGTCGTACCAGCGGGCGTCGGCGGAAGGTGGCGCCGACCATACGGCCGGGACGCTCGCTGTCGTCAAGGATGGTCCGCAGCAGCGTCTCCTCGCGGTCGATCTCCTGGGCGGACGGCGTACGACGCGGCGCGGCGTCGAGGTCGGCGAGGCGGGCGAGCAGGTCATTGGTCATGAGAGTTCCTGGCTTCCTGTTCAGTGCGTGAGGGGTGCATGAGGGGTGGAGCATGAGGGCGCGTGGGGTCAGCGCGTGGTGAGGGAGAGCGCCGCCGACTCGGCGCCGGCGTTGCCCAGTTGGCCCGCCAGGCGCCGCTTCGCACGGGTGAGGCGCATGGAGTACGAGGCCCGCGTACAGCCCAGCACCCGCGCCGCCTCCTTCGCGGTCAGGTCCTCCCAGACGTGCAGCGCGAGGACTTCCTGGTCGGCCGCGGCGAGCGCCTGCCAGGCCTCGACCAGCTCCAGCCGGCTGTCCACGCCGTCCGTCGGGTCGTGGGCGTCGGCGGTGGCGGTCCGGCCGATGTGCACGACGAGCGCGGACTGCCGGCGCATGCCCCGGTTCGCGTTCAGCATCAGGTTGCGGGCGGTGCCGAACAGCCACGGCCGCGCGTCCTCGGGCACCTCGCGCCGACGGCGCCACGCGGCGAGGAACGTCTCGCCGACGACGTCATCGACGTTCATCGGATGCGCGCGACGGCGGACGAACCGCAGCACGTCCTCGTAGTGCGCCCGGTACACCTCGGTGAACTGGGCTTCGGTGGCAATGGGCATGTGCTTCCTTCCCTGGCGTCTGCCCCTACATGTCCGGCGCGCGTACAGGTGCAACAGGCGCTCAGGAAAACCGTGTTGGGGCTCAGCCGGGGTCACACCACCGGGGCGTCTCCCGGCTCCGGCCGGAACGGGCTCTCGCCGGCGTCGTCCGACGGCGGGGTGAAGGCGACGTCCAGGCGGGTCAGGCCGCGGAAGTTGAGGCTGCGCTGCCACTTCGGGGGCTCGGTGCCGTCGAGACGCAGGTCGGGGAGGCGGGTGAGGAGGGCTTCCAGGACGATCGTGCCCTCCAGCCGGGCCAGCGCCGCGCCGAGGCAGAAGTGCGGGCCGTGTCCGAACGCCATGTGCCGTCCGCCGGGCCGCTCGAAGTCCAGCACGTGGGGATCGGGGAACACGGCCGGATCCCGGTTCGCGGCGCCGCACACCAGGAGCACCGTCTGCCCTTCGGCGATGGCGCGGCCCGCCAGGTCCAGGTCGTGCCGGGCCCGGCGCAGCATGAGCTGGACGGGGGCGTCGTAGCGCAGAAGTTCCTCGACGGCGGCGGGCATCAGGTCGGGCCGCTTGCGCAACTGCTCGGCCGCGTGCGGGTGGTGGAGGAGGGCGAGGGTGGCGTTGCCGATGAAGTGGGTGGTGGTCTCGTGGCCGGCGATCAGCAACAGGGCGCAGTTGGCGAGGAGTTCGTCGGGGTCCTGGCCGGTGTTCTCGGCCTGTGCGGTCACCAGGGCGCGCAGGCTGCCTGGGGCCGGCGGGGTGTCCGGGCTGGTGAGGAGTCCGCGGAAGTAGGCGAGCATGTCCGTCATGCTCTGCGAGGCCTCGCGGTTGCGGTCGGCGTCGAGCCGGGAGTTGCCGATGGCCTCGGCGATCGGCTCGGACCAGGCCGTGAGGGCGGGGCGGTCCTCCTGCGGTACGTCGAGGAGGTCGCAGATGATGGTCAGCGGCAGCGGGCGGGCGAGGTCCGCGACGATGTCCATCCGCCCGGCCGGCGCCGCTTCGTCGATGATCCGGTCGACGGCTTCGGAGATCCGGGCGCGGAGTGTCTCAACTGCCCGCGGGGAGAAGGCTTTGCTGATCAGGCCCCTCAGCCGGGAGTGGTCCGGGGCGTCGTTGTAGAGCATCTGCCTGCTCAACACCCGGGCCAGCGGCCGCAGTTCCTCGGACACGGCCTCGATGTCGGGGTAACGCACCGAGGACAGACCCGGGTTGCCCGTGGCGCTGCTGACCACTCCGTGCCCGGTGGCGATCCAGGCGCTCAGGTGACGGTCCCAGAACAGCTCGTCGGTGGTGCGCAGCTCCTCGTAGAAGTCGTAGAGGCGCTCCTGGATCTGGGGGCGAAAGGCCGGCAGCAGCGAAGTCGTGGTGCGCATCGCGCCAGGCTAGATCAGGTACGGACATGGAGGAGTCGCCGTTCCGGAAACGCGCTGTGCCGGTTCGATGCGCTTGTCACCGGCCCCGTCACGGGCGTTTCTCGTCGGTTCTCGCGAAGCGCGACTCGACGGTCGCGGCGGCGACAGCCGTGGAACCCGCCAAGAGGCCGACGACGAGCGGTAGTTGGACGGCCATGCCCGTCAGGGAACCGGCCAACGCCGTTCCCGCGGAGCCGGACGTGATCTTCAGGGCCGCGACCCAGATGAAGACCCGGCCGCGCGCTCCGTTCGGCGCGAACTCGGTGCGGGCCGCGAGGGTGGAGGCGAAGAAGAAGGTGTTGAGGATGCCGGTGAGGGCGTAGGCCGCGACGGTCACCGTGAAGGCGGGGCCCGCGGTGACGGTGAGGAGACCGGCGACGACGCCCAGGGCGAGGCGGCGCATCAGCCGGTCCGGGTCGCCGGTGAGCGGGAAGACCATGACGGCTGTGGACCCGGTGAGATTGCCGAGGCCGTAGGCGGCGGTCAGTACGGCCGCGGTGGCCGGTTCGACGCCGAGGATCTTCGTCAGGTGGACGGCGGTGATCGGCAGGGCGGCGACACTCAGGGCGACGGTCGTCGTCAGGTAGACGGTGCGCCGCAGCGGGCCGCTGCGGGCCATCAGCGCGAGGGTCGCTCCCGGCTTGAGGATCGCCGCCCGGTCGCCGCCGTGGGACGGTTCGGTGAACGGCAGGAGCAGGACGCCGCCCGCCGCTGCGGCCGCCCCCACCGCGAGGGCGAGAGCCGCGGCGGTGGGCGAGACCCAGCCCGACAGAGCCGCCACCAGGGACGGGCCGACCGTGCCGCCGATGCCGTAGGTGGCCACGTCCCAGCCCTGGGCCCGGCGCCGCGTGCGCAGTCGTGGTCGCGGTCCGACGATGGCGGGCAGCCGGCTGCTGATACCGCCGGTCAGCAGGGGCCCGCAGGTGCCGGCCGCGGCCGGCAGCAGCCCGGTCACCACGGCAGGTGCGTGGCCGTACGTCAGTACTCCCGCGGTCAGCGCGACGGCGTACAGCAGGCAGGCCGCGGCGATGACCTTCCGGCCGTCCCGGGCGAGGTCCAGCGGTCGCGCGACGAAGGGACCAAGCAGGTGCGGGGCGGTGATGCAGGCACCGAGCACCCCGGCGAGCGTCCCGGAGCCACCGGACGAGGTGACGAGCAGAACGACGGCGACCACGGCTCCGCCGTCGGCCGTACGGGCGAGAGCCGCGGCGACGACGTAGCGCGCCAGGCCGTTGCCGCCGTTGCCATCCTTGCCGTCCTTGTCGGGCGAAGGGGGAACTTCCCACACCCTCCGCGTACTTGCTATGTGCTGCTCACCCATGTGGTTCGTGCTCAGGAGGTGAGGCCGAGGGCGTCCAGCGCGGCGACGACCTCCTGGCGGGCGGTCTCGTCCAGTCCTCGCAGGGGACGCGGCAGGTTCGGTTCGCCCGTCAGGCCGAGGTGGGAGGCGGCAGCCGACATCACGCGCAGGCTGCCGTGGCGGCGGAAGAGGGCCCACAACGGTTCGAGTCCTGCGGACAGTTGGTCCGCGTGGCCGGCCTGGGCGGCGCGGGTGAGAGCGAGCGCGGTCCGCGGGAAGGTGCCGCCGAGGACCGAATACCAGGCGTCGCAACCGGAGTTGAGGCCGCGGGCCGCCGTCCAGTCGCCGCTCACCCCGATGGTGACGGTGTCGGGGATCAGCGCACGCAGCGCGTCGACGCGGAGTCCGGCCTCGCGCGGGTCCTCAGGCACTCCGGGGATCTTGATCGAGCCGACGTTCGGCAACTGCGCGATACGGCCGTGCAGTTCGTCGGTGAAGTGGACGTGCGTGGTGCCCGGGTTGTCGTAGACGCACAGCGGCACGGAGAGTTCGCGCGTGACGTCCTCGTACAGGCCGAACACCTCGTCCTCGGTGAGCGGTTGATACGTCATCGGGGCGAGCAGCACTCCGGAGGCGCCCGCCTTCTGCGCGTCCTCGGCCAACTCCAGTACATGCGCGGTACGCAGCGCGCCGATACCGACGATGACGGGCACCCCGTCGGCGGCCCCCACCGCGATCTTCGCGGCGCGGGCGCGCTGCTCCCGGGTGAGGTAGGCGTAGCCGCCGGTGGAGCCGAGCGCGCCGATGGAGTCCACGCCGGCGGCGGCGAGGCGGGCGACGAGCGCCGCGTACGCCGTTTCGTCGATGCCCTGCTCGCTGGTGGGTGTGAGAGGGAAGGCGCTCAGGCCGCGGAACATGATGGCTCCTTCAGTGAGGAGGGGGAGAAATGGGCGGGCGAAGGGGGCAGGCAGATCGTCATGGTCAGGTGGCGTTCGAACGCAACTCCGCGACGGCCGCGGCGAGTTCGGCGGCGAACGTCTCGGCCTGCGGCTCGGTGACAGTGGCGGCGGTGACCCGGATCGCACCCTGATGGGCGGCCGGATCGGGCGCGAAGAGGTGACCCGGCCGCACCGCCCAGCCTCGCCGCGCGAGGGCTGCGACCACGGCTCGTCCGTCGACGTCGAGTTCGACCCATACGTTCAACCCGTCGGGCCGGTACGGGACTTCGATCCCGTGGGCGCGCAGCCGCTCGACGAGCAGACCGCTGCGCCGGGCGTAGAACTCGCGTGCCCGCTCGTGGAGTTCGTGGACGCGGGGATCCAACAGAAGCTCACGGGCGGTGTGTTGCAGCAGCCGGCTGACCCAGGTGGTGCCGGCGCTCAACCGCGCCTCCAGGCGCGCGGTCGTCTCGGCGTCGGCGGCGACGAGGGCGAGGCGCAGATCCGGTCCGAGGAACTTGGACACGGACCGCACCAACGCCCAGCGCGTACTGCCCGGCGGGGTGACCCGGTGGTACGGCCGCGCGGAGACCGCCGAGAAGTGGTCGTCCTCGATGACGAGGACCTGGGGGTGTTCGGCGAGGATCGCCCGCAGGTCTGCCGCCCGTTCCTCGGTGAGACTCGCCCCGGTCGGGTTGTGGGCGCGGGGCGTGCAGACGACCGCGCGGGCACCGGCCTCCAGGGCGGCCCGCAGCGCGTCGGGTCGCATACCGGAGCCGTCGACCGCGACGGGCGCGGAGCGGTAACCGCTCAGCCGCAACGTCCCGATGCTCGCCAGGAAGCAGGGGTCCTCGATCGCCACCAGATCCCCCCGGGTGAGGTGAGCGTTCAGCAGCCGCTCGGTGGCGTCCACCGCTCCGTGTGTCACCAGCGTGCGGAACGGCTGATCGATGTCCTCGGCGAAGTCGGCGCGGGCCCATGCGTCCAGCCCCGGGTCGATGGCGGGCTCACCGTACAGCGGCGGGCTGTACTCCCCGCGCCGGGCGGCGCCCAGGAGGTCGGGCAACAGCGTCGGGTCGGGATTGCCGCTGGCCAGGTCGACGCAGTCACCCCCGACACCGGCACCAACACCTTCCCGCGCGAGCTGCGGCACCGCCGCGACCACCGTGCCGCCACGCCCCCGCGTCTCGGCCACGCCCGCCTCGACAAGCCGCCGGTACGCGAGGGCAACCGTGTTCCGGTTGACCCCCAACTCGGCCGCGAGCACGCGCACCGGGGGCAGACCGGCCCGCGGCGCCAGCTCACCCGAAGCGATCTGATCCCGCACGCTGCCCGCGATCTCGGCCGCGGTGGTGCCCTTGATGTCCATGTGATCAGCTCCGCCCGAACAGGAGGTTTCGTCCTATGCCAAAGTTTGCCCTAGGCCAAAGATACGTCATGGGTGGGATCGGGGGTTCATGGGTCGCGAGTTCGGGGTTGGTGGACGAGTGGGAGGTGAGTGCGAGCCGGCTACGACTCCCCGTCCGTGGCCGCGTCCGAAGCGGTGATCGGCACCGTCAAGCCAGCGACGGCGGGGGCCGAACACCCTTGTGGAACACGGCGGTTGGCTACAGCGAGACCTTCCGTTCGTCGGCCTTGAGGCCGCGGAGTGTCCAGAGTCCGTACAGAGCCAGCAGCGGTTTGACGACCACCCACTCGCCAGGGCGGTAGTCGTCCGCGCGCACCAGCCTCTCCGCGAGGTCGGGGCGCTGCCGCCGCAGGTACGCACGGGCCTTGAGCGCATGCGCCGGCTGGGAGAGGATCTTGATGCGGTCCACGTCTTCGAGGAGTGGGATCACGTTCGTGATGTTCTCCCACGTCGTCGCGCTCTGGTCTTCCATGAGCACCGTGCCGTCGAACCCAAGCACCGACTTCGCGTAGTCAGCCATCAGTTGGGCCTCCGCGACGCCTCTGCCGGGCGCACCGCCGCTGAAGATCACGCACGTCTCCTGAGCACCGCCGGCGTCGACGGAGCGGACGCCGGCACGAACTCGCCATCGGTTGATCACGTTCGCCGTGGCTTGGGGATTCCTGTACCCCAGCACCACTACGGCCTCCGAAGTGCCCTCGCTGTCCCCCACCAGAACCCGGGACCAGCGCCAGTTCAGCCACTCACCCCAGGCCAGGGCCGCTACTCCGGCCATCGCCAGCCCTGTCCTTCGCCGCATGCGGCGACTGTAGGGCACGTCAGGAGTTCTCAGCGGTGGCTTACGCGATATGCCGGTTGATGAAACCGTGCCACATGGCAGAGGCGTGTGCCGGGGTGTCCCGGTGACCTCCCGAGAAGCCAAGCAGTTCTTTGCCGGAACTCATGAAAGCGTCGAACAGCTGGAGTTGGCCCGTACGCGGGAAGATCTCGTCGTCCCACTGCACATGGAAGAGGACGGGTGCGGTGATGGCGGAGGCGTCGTTCAGGACGCGGTGCGGGGCGTGAAGTCCGGGATTGATACCGGGAGTTGACTGTGTGCCGAACTTTCCGAACACCGCGCACCTCAGCCCCGGCCCGAGCGCGCGTGCGGCAGCGAGGCCGAAGCGGGTGCCCATGGACAACCCGAAGTACGCCTGACGCGTCGGGTCGGCCGTCCCCACGTCCACCAGAAGGTCACGCGCGGCGACCCAGTCGTCAGCCATGCGGTCCAGCACCCGACCGATGCCCTCGGCCGCCATCCGGCTCTGGTACTCCACCGGCGTGAGAGGGGATGCCACCCGCGCGCCGTGGAACGGACCATCGATCGCTACGGCCGCGCACCCGGACGAGGTGATCCTGTCGGCCATCGACAAGATCCGGTCACTGTGCCGATGGCCGCTGCCACCGTGCCCCAGCAACACCAGGGGTACTGCCCCTGACCGGCCGCTCGGCGTCCACACGGTGCCAGGAATCGTCGAGAGCGGCCGGTCGATCACGAACGAGCGCTGAGTGGAGTGACCAGAGCCAGCGCGACACTCGGACCAGACCACTTGCCGACTCACACCCCCATCAAAACACGGGAAAATCCAAGCCCGCCACAGGCGTTCAAGGCTTCGACTGTCCGTGGCTTCGACACTGGAGAGGGCCGTCCCCATGTCAGATCTCGTGTCAGATCTCGCTGCCGAGCTCACTGCGTTCATGACGCGGTACGAGCAGGCCGCCAACACGCACGACATCGGTCGCGTGGCGCCGTTGATCGATGCGGATGCCGTCTACTGGTTCTCCGACGGCTCCCATCGGGGCCTGGCCGAGATCACGGAAGCAATCGAGCAGACCTTCGCGGCCATCCAGGACGAGGTGTACGAAATCAAGGATCTTGAGTGGGTCGTCCTCGCCGCCGACCACGCCGTGTGCCGGTATCGCTTCTCCTGGACAGGCGTGGTCGACGGCCGTCCTCGCTCCGGACAGGGACGGGGCACGAACGTGCTCGTGAAACGGAAGGGTGGGTGGAAGATGCAGCACGAACATCTGAGCTCCTGATCCGCGGGTCCGCTCCCACCCCGGCAAACGAGCTCCTCGTCGGTGTCGAGCGAGCCGACGATCGACCGCAGGCTCACGACGAGACCGGCGACGGAACCAGCACGGGCCGCAGAAACTCAGCGCCAGCCGAGCTCCGGTGCCACGTGAGTCAGGATGCTCTCCAGTACATGGGCGTTGTAGTCGACCCCGAGCTGGTTCGGGACGGTCAGCAGGAGGGTGTCCGCGGCCTGGATGGCCTCGTCCTCCTGGAGCTGCTTCACCAGGATGTCCGGCTCTGCGGCGTACGAGCGTCCGAAGATCGCCCTGGTCGTGTCGTCGATCATGCCGACCTGGTCCCGCGAGTTGCGGTCGTTGCCGAAATAGGCCCGGTCCATGTCGTCGGTCAGGGCGAAGATGCTGCGGCTGACCGAGACCCGGGGCTCGCGCGTGTGGCCCGCCTCCTTGTACGCCTCGCGGTACGCCTCGATCTGCTTGCGCTGCTGGACGTGCAGCGGCTCGCCCGTCTCGTCGTCCTTCAGCGTGGAACTCTGCAGGTTCATCCCCAGCTTCGCGGCCCAGACGGCGGTCGCGTTCGAGCTGGAACCCCACCAGATCCGTTCGCGCAGGCCCTCGGAGTACGGCTCGACGCGCAGCAGCCCCGGCGGGTTGGCGAACATCGGCCGCGGGTTCGGCCGCGCGAACCCCTCGCCCTCGATCACCTTGAGAAAGGCCTCGGCGTGCTGGCGCGCCATGTCCGCACCGGTTTCCCCCTCCGCGGGGGCATAGCCGAAGTAGCGCCAGCCGTCGATCACCTGTTCCGGTGAGCCACGGCTGATGCCGAGCTGCAGCCGGCCGCCGGAGATGAGGTCGGCCGCACCCGCGTTCTCGGCCATGTACAGCGGGTTCTCGTAGCGCATGTCGATCACGCCGGTGCCGATCTCGATCTTCGAGGTCCGCGCGCCGATCGCCGAGAGCAGCGGGAACGGGCTGCCCGCCTGCTGCGCGAAGTGGTGCACGCGGAAGTACGCACCGTCCGCGCCGAGTTCCTCGGCGGCGACCGCCAGGTCGATGGACTGGTGCAGGAAGTCGGCAGCGGACCGGGTCTTGGAGTGCGGACTCGGCGACCAGTGACCAAAGGAGAGAAAACCTATCTTCTTCACACAGCCTGAAGCGTCCGGCGACCACGATTGATTCCCCGGGCCCGCATGGTGTGACCAGGCCATCTGGTCGACGCGGCAAGGGCGACGATGACGGCGAAGCCGGCGAAGGCGAACCGGACTGGAGGCGGGGTTGTTGAGCGATCACCCCCAGGAGAGTTCAAGAGCGAGGCCAGGGCACTCAAGGATGACGACTCTCTGCGCCCCTGACTCAGTCCGGCTGGGCGGCGAACAGTTCGAGGTGCGCGCAGGTCGGACAACGATAGGCATCGATCTGCCAACGCGGTCGGCCCATCCTCCTGGCATTGCCGAGCGGGCCTCGCTGAAGGGGGCCCGCGATCCACCGTGCGAACCCGCGAGCCCCCTGCCCGGACTCCTCGACGAAGCCCGGCTCCAGCCCCACCGCACCGCATTGCGTGCACCGTATGTTGTTCACCGGGGGACGGTTCCCATCATCGCGCCGTTCGACACCCGGAGTTGAAACGTCGGACAGGGCCACCGCCGGCGCCATCGTCCTGCTCATCACCTCATCACCTCATCACCTACCGCGTACCGTTCGTCAACTCCCGTCACGGACTTGGCAGTTCGGTAGCACTGCCACAGATGGGCGGCACCCGCAAGCATCACGTCTTGGAACGTTCGGCCGGTCGCCTTCGGCTGCCGGCCACCACCCAACTCCCTTGCCCCATAAAGACGTTGACGCTGTGGCCGGCGAAGCGCAGCACCGGGGCGTCCAGGTCGATCCCGCAGGGACCGGTCAGCCCGGCCAGGAGGCCCTGCGGGGCGCGACCTACCGGTTCTCAGACACCCACGCCGAAATCGGAGGCGATCCCCGCCAGTCCGGACGCGTACCCCTGGCCGACCGCACGGAACTTCCACTCCGCGCCGTTGCGGTACAGCTCGCCGAAGACCATCGCGGTCTCGGTCGAGGCGTCCTCGGACAGGTCGTAGCGGGCGAGTTCGGCGCCGCCGGCCTGGTTGACGACGCGGATGAAGGCGTTGCGGACCTGGCCGAAGCTCTGGCTGCGGGACTCGCCGTCGTGGATCGAGACGGGGAAGACGATCTTGTCGACCTCGGCCGGTACGGCGGCGAGGTCCACCTTGATGGACTCGTCGTCGCCCTCGCCCTCACCGGTGGTGTTGTCACCGGTGTGCTCCACCGAACCCTCGGGGCTCTTGAGGTTGTTGTAGAAGACGAAGTGCTGGTCGGAGATGACCTTGCCCGAGGCGTTGAGCAGCAGCGCCGAGGCGTCCAGGTCGAAGTCCGTGCCGGTCGTGGTGCGCACGTCCCAGCCCAGACCGACCAGCACCGCCGTGAGCCCCGGCGCCTCCTTGCTCAGCGAAACATTGCCACCCTTGGACAGGGAAACACCCATGACTCACTCCTCCACGCGTACCGACGGTTCGGGTCCGCGGCACGGACCCGAACCAGAATCTACAACACTGTAGAAATAATCGAGGGGGCGGGACGATGCGGCCGACTACGGTGCGGCCGAGCAGTACCCCGTCGATACGATGGGACGGTCGCGACCCCGCGGCAACGCAGTGGCATACAGGAGGGAGACGGAGCGTGGCGAGACCGGATCCGCGCCCTCAGCGCCGGGCGCAGGGCGAGTTGGAGACACAGGTGCTCACCGTCCTGCACACGGCCGACGCACCGGTGACCGCGGCCTGGGTGCAGGAGCGCCTGGACGCCGAACTCGCCTACACGACCGTGATGACCGTGCTGAGCCGGCTGCTGGAGAAGCAGGCCGTGACCCGGGTGCGGGACGGCCGCTCGTTCGCCTGGTCGCCGGCCGCCGACGAGGCGGGACTCGCCGCGCTGAAGATGCGCAAAGTGCTCGATCGCGAGCAGGACCGCCGGGCGGTGCTGGCCAGCTTCATCACCGCCCTCCCGGAGGACGACGAGCAACTGCTGCGCGACCTGCTGGACCAGGCCACCGACGAGTCGGCGGGCTGACGTCCCGTGGGCGTCTTCGTCTTCCTGCCGCTCGTCCTGCCGTTGACGGCCTGGCCGATCGCCCACCTGGCCACCCAGCACCTGCATCCCCGCACCGCCACGGGCCTGTTGAGCGCCATGGCCGCCGTCATGGCCCTGTGCAGCACGCTGTGCCTGGGCCTGCTGATGGTGGTCGGCACCGCCCAACTGCCGGGCAATCCATTGCCGGACGGCTGGTCGGACCCTGATGTGCGCGACAGCGTGCCCCACGACGAGATCGTGGGGAAGGCCGCGATTCCCGTACTTCTCGCCGTGGTCCTGGGCTGCGGCCGAACTCTGTGGCGCCACTGCCGAGTTCGGCGCCTGGCCCACGCGGCACTCGCCGGTCTGCGCGACACATCGGTCGCTGTCCTTCCCGACAACGAGCCGTACGCCTACGCCCTCCCCGGCGGCCCACGCGACCGCGTCGTGGTGACCACCGCCCTGCTGGCCTGCCTCACCTCCCGTGAACGCCGGGCCCTGTTCGCCCACGAGCGGGCCCACCTCACCGCCCGGCACCACCGCCACCTGCTGATCGCCCAACTGGCGGCCCGGGCCAACCCGTTCCTGCTGCCACTGCGTACGGCGGTCTCCTACGTCGCGGAGCGCTGGGCGGACGAGGAAGCCGCCCAGTCCGTCGGCAGCCGCAGAGCCGTCGCCCGCGCGATCGGCAAGGCGGCCCTCGTCTCTCGCAGCACGCCGGCACCGACGCTCGCGGCCCTCGCGGCGCCGGGCCCTCTCCCCCGCCGGGTCGCCGCCCTGCTGGCCCCGCCGCCCCCGGCACGCACCTGGCCACCGCTGTTCACCGCCGTGAGTCTGGCGCTCTGGAGCGCGGCGGCGGGCGCCGCCCTCTCCGCGACGCTCTCGGCGAACTCGGCCGTGACACTCCTGCTGCTCCTGCACGCGGCAACCCCGCTCTAGGGCTGTTGCGCTCAGAGACCAGATCACTGGCCCACCTCGTGCTGCTCCTCAGCCACGCTCTCCCGTCCGCCTGCCGTGTCGGACGCGGGTGCGGGCCTACACAGCCACCCGGTCAGGCGGGTGGCCGGCGGCTCGGTGCAACACGGCCGCGAACAGGTCCCGCAGCGGGGAAAGCAGATCGTGCGCCCCCCGCTGCCGCCCCCTTCAGGGCGATCACCGCCCGCCTGTCACACCAAACGCCTGATCTCCCCGCGCACTCGGTAGAAGCCGGCCGAGGAGGAATGCAGCGCGTCCACCACATAGCGTGCTCCGGGCTCGCGTATCGCACGCGGGAACTGGACGTTCCAGCCCGGCTCATAGCCCTCGGAGACCACGTGCACACGCACTCGGCCTCCTTGCTCGAAGCACTCCACGACGACTCCGTTCCCCGCCGCGGGGACGGTGCTGACCGTGGCGACGGAGGCGGCGGTGGTCAGCGGTGCGTACGTCGGCATGGCGGCGGCCAGCTTGATGTCAGCGGCGACCGGCACGGTGCCCGACTGGGCGGCGGTGATCGCGGCCTCGCTCGCGTCGATGCAGGCGAGTGAGCCGTCCGTGGAGACGATGTACAGCCGTTCGTCGTGGTACTGCATCGAGAGTGCCGATCCGCCACCCGTGCCGAGCTTCCACAGCCGGGTGCCGTCGGCGGTGAAGCAGTACACGGAGGACGCCGAGTCGCCCGCGAAGACATACCGACCGCCGGCGGACGTCGCGCACGAGTACACCGCGGCATCGCACTGGTAGGAGGCCTCGATGGCCCCGGAGGACTTCGCGAGGCGCTGGACGACACGCCGTCCCGTCCCGGCGTAGACCGCGTGCTCCTCCTGCCATCCGAAGAGCACGTTGCCGCTGGTCGCGGTGTGCCAGAGCTGTCTGGCGCCGTCCGCCGCGTAGGCCGTCACACCCTGGCCGTGCCCGTGGTAGACGGCGTGGTCGTCGGCCCGCACCATCCACGCGTTGTCCCCGGACGAGTTGCGGGACCACTGGAGCTCGTCCTCGTGGTCGATGACCGTCAGCCCGCCGTTGCGGTCGGAGACGTTCAGCACGCCCGCGTGGATGTCCAGCCAGAAGATGTCCACCTCGGCCGCGATGTCGTAGGCCGCGAAGGGCACCTTCGAGGAGAGGTCGTACACCCGGCCGTCGTCGCAGCCCGCGTAGATCCAGAAGTCGTCGGCCACCAGGCACTTCACGCCGTCGGGCAGGGAGTAGTGCGCCAGCACCTCGCCGTCATGGCTCAGGTTGTAGACACTGCCGTGCTGGTTGCCGACCCAGCAGCGGTCCTCGTCCACGTGGATGCCGAACGCCGAGGCGCCGGTACGGAACCGCCACAGCACCGGGGCGGTCGCCCGCGCCGTCGACGGGGCGGACGTCACCTGACGGCGCGTCACGGGGCGGGCCGCCCGCTGCCCCTGAACGGCGGGCGCGTACCCCTTCCGTACTTTCTCGGCTATCTTCTTCGCCGCTGCCGCCTGCGCCTTCTCGACAGTGGGAAAGGCGGACGTCTGGTGCTGCCCGTCCACGCCGATCCGTCCGTACCGCACGGCGACGGTGGTCCCCTCGACAGTCACCTCGTAGAACTTGTGGGCGCCACCACTCTCCTGAGACAGCTCCAGGTACGTCGTGTTCCCCGACTGTCGTGTCTGCGCAGCGGACACAGCACACCCCTCCCCAAAGGCCCGTTCGGCCGGTACGGCCGATCTCCAGTGACTCCAAACTAGTGGTGACCACTGACATCGTCGTCCCGGGGCCGCCCGTTCCAGGGGACCGGCCGTACCTCTCCTCATGTCGTCAGGAGGGCGTCAGGGCGCGGGAGTTCGCGTCAGGCGCTCCGCGCCGGTGTCGACCCGGCGATCGGCCTGTTCGCGTCGTTCACGATGGCCGTGACCATCGCGGTCGTCGGCGGCCGGCCCGCCATGATCTCCGCGGCGACCGGTGCCGTAGCCCTGGTCGTCGGTCCGCTCCATCGCGAGCACGGCTTCGGCTGTCCGGTCGCGGCCGTGATCCTCGCCGGAGTCTTCCAGATCGTCCTCGGCGCGCTCGGCGTCACGAAGCTGATGCGGTTCGTGCCGCGCTCGGTGATGGTCGGCTTCGTCAACTCCCTCGCCATCCTCATCTTCGAAGTGCAGCGCTGTCGCCGCGTCGATCGGGCGCCCGGTGAGCAGATGGCCCATGGCCGTCTTCAGGGGCAACTGGCGGGCGAGCCGGAAGGCGCAGCCCGCGCCCGGGACCAGCCCGAGCCGCGCCTCCGGCAGGGCGAACCGCGCGTCGTGCGAGGCGATGACGAGGTCGCAGGCGAGCGCCAGCTCGAAGCCGCCGCCGAGGGCGTAGCCGTTGACCCGTGCCACGACCGGTTTGGACAGGGTGAACCGCTCGGTGAGCCGGGGCCAGCCTGGCAGGGCCCCTGCTTCCGAACGTCGTCCGAGGGGTCCCTTCCGCGTCGAGGCGGCTCCGTTCCTTCAGGTCCGTGACGAACCGCCTCCCGGTAGCCCTTCGTCGTGTACGGCGGTGACGACGTTGTGGGTGGGGCGGTTGACGAGCAGATAGGTGATGCCGAGCAGGACCGCGCCGGAGGCGATGAACAGCAGCCCGAAGAGCATGGCGAAGCGGACCCGGACCCGGCGGGGCGTGAGGAGGCGGGCCAGTGCTCGCACCCGGGCGGCGCCGGGGCCGCTCAGCCAGGCGTGGGCGCGAACTCGGGTGCGGGCCAGAAGGGTTGTCGCCATGTCAGATCCGGTAGCCCTCTCCGGGCACGGTCTGGATCACGGAGCGGTCGACGAGTTTGGTCCGGAGCCGGTTGACCGTGGCCTTGACGGTGGTGGTGCCTGGGTCGGTGACCTCGTCCCACACCTTGGCGAGCAGCTCGTCGGCCGGGACGGTCCGTCCCTCGGCGCCGAGCAGATAGGCGAGCACGCCGAACTCCTTGGCGGTGAGGGGCAGTTGGGTGCCGGCGTGGCTGGCGGTACGGCGGGCGGGGTCGAGCAGGAGGGAGCCGCGGGCGAGGACGGGTTCCCGCACGGGGTGAGCGCGGCGGCCGAGGGCACGGGTGCGGGCGAGGAGTTCGGCCCAGGCGAAGGGCTTGGGGAGGTAGTCGTCGGCGCCGAGGCCGAGGCCCTCGACCCGGTCGGCGATGGAAGCGGAGGCGGTGAGCATGAGCACCTTGGTGCGGACGCCCTCGGCGGTGAGTTCGGCGCAGACCTCGTCGCCGTGCACGTCGGGGAGGTCGCGGTCGAGGACGACCACGTCGTAGTCGACGTCGATGGCGAGGTCGAGCGCGGTCCTCCCGTCGTAGGCGGTGTCCGCCGCGAGGCCCTCGCGGCGGAACACCCTGGTGATCGAGTCCGCGAGTTCCGTGTGGTCCTCAACCACCAGTACCCTCATCGCTCCCCCTACGAGACACACGTCACGGACCCCAGGCTCCCCCGCCCCGGGTCACACCCGGGTTACTCCCCTCACAGGCTGGCGCACCGTCACCCGCCTGGCAACAACGGCCGTCCCGCGGTCGCGCCCGTCAGATCCGGTAACCGACGTGCGGGAGCGTCTCGATGACCGGCGGATCGCCGAGCTTCCGGCGCAGCCGGCTGACGGTGACCTTGACGGTGTTGCTGAACGGGTCGGCGTCCCGGTCCCAGGCCCGTTCCAGCAGTTCCTCGGCGGATACGACGGCGCCGCCGGCGGCGAGCAGCACCTCCAGGACGGCCATCTCCTTCGGCGACAGATCCACCTTGCGTCCGCCGCGGAGCGCGGTGCGGCGGGCGGGGTCGAGCTCGATGTCGCCGCGCACGAGGACGGGAGGCACGGCGGGCTGATCGCGTCTGTCCAACGCCTGGACACGGGCGATGAGTTCGGCGAAGGAGAAGGGCTTGGCAAGATAGTCGTCCGCGCCGAGGTCGAGGCCGTCGACGCGGTCGGCGAGGGTGCCGGCGGCGGTGAGCATCAGGACGCGGGACGGGCTGCCCTGCCGGACGAGCGCACGGCAGATGTCGTCACCGTGCACGAGCGGCAGGTCACGGTCCAGGACGACGACGTCGTAGGCCCCGCTCGACGCTTGGCTCAGCCCCTGCTCGCCGTCGTGCGCGAGCTCGACCTCCATGGCATGCCGACGCAGCCCCCTCGCGACGCTCTCCGCGAGATCCTTGTGGTCCTCCACGATCAGTACGCGCATGACCCAACTCTGGCAGCAGGAAGGTCACTTAGAGGTAACAGGGGACATAAGTGGCTCATCACGGTCGTGGCCTCCGACACGGTGGGCCACTCGGAGCGGGACCGGACAGCCACGGACTCGGACACCAACACGCAGTCCCGCAGTGGTAGTTACGGCTGGCAACAGGGCGTTGTCAGTGGTGGGTGGCAGCATCGGGCGTATGACGGAATCCACGGCATTCGACTGGCGGTCCTTCCTGCTCGGGTGGAGCGGGGAGTGGGCGGACTCCCTGCCGGAAGGCGAGGCGCGGGGCTTGGGCGACGAGGCGGCGCGCAGGGCACGCTGGCTGGGGTTCCCGGCTGCGTCGGAGGAGCGGATCGCGGCGATGGAGGAGCGCCTCGGCCGGCGCATGCCCCCGTCGTACCGGGAGTTCCTCAAGGTCAGCGACGGGTGGCGGCACGCGGGCGGGTTCGTGTCGCTGCTGGCGGGGACCGAGGACGCGCGCTGGCACAACAACGCGTCAGGGCTCGCGGGCATGTTCGAGGAGTACCAGGACGAGGACGCCGGACCCGAGGAGCGGCGGGAGGCGGACCTCTGGCGGCGCGGGCTACAGCTCGACGTCGAGTCCGACATCACGTACGTCCTCCTCGATCCCGAGGACGTGGACGAGGACGGCGAGTGGGCCGTGTACACGTGGTCGAGCTGGCGGGCCGAGGCGCCCGAACGGCGCGTGAACTTCCGTGCGTTCATGCGGGACATGCACCGCGAGTTCCACAGCCTTCAGGCGCGCCGGAGCGACGGTGGGCCGGTGTTCGCCAACGACACGACGCGAAGGCTGGACGCCCAGGTGGAGGAGGCCCGGCTGGGGGCGCTGCGCGGCGGCTGGGAAGAGGCCGTGAGGGCGCTGGACGAGGCCAAGGGATACAGCAGGGCGCGGGCCGCCGGGCTGGGGGACCAGATACGCCGACTGCTCGGACAGACCTACATGGTGTACTACGACGGCCTGGTGACGGACCCGCGGTACGCGCCCGACCTGCTGCCGCCGCTGGTCGCCGAGCACGCGAGGCACTCGTACTGGGACGACTCGACACTGGCGTACCAACTCCGGGGTGGCGACGAGGACTTGATGTCACTGGCTCACGCGACGCTGGATCGGGTGAGGGAGGGCGCGTACCGGTACACGGCGGCCGGACCGTTCGGGGAAGCGGTCGAACGGGCGCGGGAGTCGGCGCGGTGGGGAGACACCGACGGGGCATGGCGGACGCTGACGAACGCTCTTCCCCTGTGGGAGCCGCTGGGCCCGGACCACCTGGCGCCGCTGGGGTGGGTGGCCGATCCCCTGCTCGGGCCGCTGCTGACCCCGGACCGGGGCCGCGAGCTGCTGTCCACACCGAGGGGCGGACAGGTCGGCGAGGCACCACCTCCGACGGCCGACCTCGACCCGGGCGACCTGGCGTGGCTCGCGGAACCCGACCGGGGCAACAACCGCACGTCGTACCGGTTCGTCCTGGTCGAAGGCACGGAGCCGAAGGAGTTGCCCGGACGCCTCGCGGACGCTGAAGGGGACGGGGACGGCACCGTGTTGAACGAACCCATGACCTTCTGGGAGGCGTGCCAGAGATCGCGGCACAACCGGATGGAGTTCTCGTCCTACGCCGACAGGGCCCTCATGGCAGTCGGCCGGGCCGGCACCGGCTGGAGCTTCGCCTTCGACGGCGCTCCCGCCTCGTTCGGCCGACAGCGTTTCCTCTCCCCCGCCGCGACCGCCGGCGAGGGCACTCGCGCGGTGGTGGTGTGGAGCGGCTTGAGGTCACCGCACGGGAAGCCGTTCTTCCATCTCTCGGTGGCACGAGACGGTGCCGAGCAGTACGCGTTCACGTACGCGGACGGAGAAATCCGGCGGAGCGGGGAAATACCGCGGGCGCTGGATCCGAGCCGGTTCTTCGACGACCTGGAGGACAGCGCCCGAGCAGAACGACCGCTGCTGGAAGCGGTGGCGGAGGAGTTCGGTGCGTCTCTACCGCGTCATGCCATCACGAACGGGCGCCTGCACACATTCACCACCCGCTCCTGGACGCGACCACCAAGGGACGGCGAGACGTACGCGACGATCCGCATGCACCCGGCAGCCACGCGCCCGGCGGACGGCAACCGGCCGGGAGACAGCGGGCCGAGAGGCGGGTAGGCAGCCCGAGGGGCGCCGGGTGGGCATCCCGGCCCGGAGCAGATGGACAGTGCCGGTTCCCCCACGACGGGACAGAGGGCTCGCTGCCCCAGGGTTCGGGGACACCTAGGGTGCGGGGAACCCGCCGACCGCCCGTTCATAGGTGTGCGCGACGCGCAGCACAGTGGTGTCGTCGAAGCGCCTGCCGGTGATCATCAGGCCGGCCGGGAGGCCGTCGACCAGGTCGGTCGGGACGCTGCACGAGGGGTGGCCGGTCGCGTCGAAGGGTGCGGTGTTGCCGACCATCGACAGCGCGAAGTGCAGGTAGTCGGCCAGGGAGATGTCGGCCGGCGGGATCTCCTTGGCCGTGTAGGGGACGGTGGGCATGACCAGCACGTCGTACCGGTCCAGTGCCGCGTCGTAGGCCGCGCGGACCTGCGGCAGGAGGCGGCGGGCCATGCCGTAGTACTTCCCGCCCCCGGCCTCGAAGGTGTAACGGCCGGACAGGCCGACGAGTTTCACGGTCTTGGACAGTGTGGCGCCGCGGTCGACGCGCCCCCGCGCGTAGTGGGCGATCAGCTCCGGGTCGTAGAAGTCGTCGGCGTTCATGCCGTAGGCGTTGCCGTCGAGCATCTGATAGGCGGCGCCCTCGGTCGCGATCACGTTCCACACGTGGAGGGCGTCCAGGTGCCAGGGGATCGACACCTTCTCCACGGTGAGTCCGGCCGAGGCCAGCACGTCGATCGCGGCGTGGACGGCCTCGTCGACGCCGGTGTCCGACACCGGCGTACCGAAGCCCTCCGTGACGACTCCGACGCGCAGGCCCGAGGCGGGCTCGGTGAGCGCCGTGAGGTAGTCGACCGGTTCGATCACGTCGAGTTGACGCGGGTCGAAGCCGTCGGCGCCGGCGAGCACGCCCAGCATCGCGGCCGCGTCGGCGACCGTGCGGGTCATCGGGCCCACGTGGTCGAGGGTCCGCTCGATGGGAAAGGCGCCGGTGTAGGGCACCAGGCCGTGGGTGGGCTTGTGTCCCACGACGCCGCAGAAGGCGGCCGGCATGCGGATCGAGCCTCCCTGGTCGCCGCCGAGGGCAAGGTCGACCTCACCGGTCGCCACGAGTGCGGCACTGCCGCTGGACGAACCGCCCGTGTTCCGGCTCTCGTCCCACGGGTTGCGCACCGGCGCCGGGTGCGAGGTGAAACTGGCGCCGGAGAAACACAGGTCCTCGCACACGGACTTGCCCGCGATCGTCGCGCCGGCGTCGAGCAACCGCCGTACGACGGTGGCGTCTTGGCGCGGGACGAAGCCCTCGACCGTCCGCGAACCGTTCATCATCGGTACGCCCGCGACGGCGATGTTGTCCTTCACCGCGACCGTACGACCGGCCAGTTGGCCTTCGGCGGACTCGTTGACCGAGGTCTTCACGTACCAGGCGCCGAGCGGGTTCTCGTCCGGAGCGGGTGACGTCCAGGCGCGGTCCGGGGCGGTGGGAGCCGTGCGTTCGTAGAGCCGCTCGACCGCCTCCGAGGCGGCGAGAGAGCCTGCCACCGCGGGCGCGAACTCCGCCAACTCCTCGGCGGACAGGCCGAAGTGGAAGTGCTGGTCGATCGCCGCGAGGCGGGCGGCGTCGGGTGCGGGGAGTGAGGACAAGGGACGACTCCTTTTCGGCTGGACACGCATCAACCTAGAACATCGCGCCAATAGGTCAATACTTATTGACGTAACTTCGCGGTTAACCGGATCGGCAGGGCTACAGCGAGACCGGTCGCAGTCCGGTGCCGGTCGCCTCGGCGACGAAGAGGTCCTGGGTGACCCGGCCGCTGTCGTCCAACGTGACGGTGCCGCGCGGGAGTTGGAACCTGCCGGGGCGCATCGCCTCGGCGATCAGCCGCGGTTCGTCCGCGCCCACCCGGCGCGCGGCGGACCACCAGATGTGCGCCGCCTCGAAGACCGACTCGCTCAGGGTCGACAGCGGCGGGGCCCAGCGACCGTACGCCTCCCGATAGCGGTGCAGCAGTACGGCGTTGCCGGGAGACGCGAGTTGCTCGACGTAGCCGGAGACGGCGTACAGGCCGGGCGCCGCGTCGGCTCCGACGTGCTCAAGGGTGGATTCGTCCATGGCCGGCGCGAGGGTGACGCACTGCTCGCGCAGGCCCGTCGCGTGGCACTGGCGCTCGAACGCGGCGGCGTCCGCGCCGACGAACGTGGACAGGACGATGTCCGCGCCCGAAGCCGTCACCGCCTCGATGACCCGTGTGAAGTCACGGGTGCCCAGGGCGGCGTACCGCTCCCCCACCACCCGTGCGCCCGATCGCGGCAGGATGCGACGGGCGGCCGCGTGCGTGCTGCGCGGCCAGCAGTAGTCGTTGCCGGCCAGGAACCAGCGCTTTCCGTCGGCCGCCCGCATCAACGGCCGTACCGCGGCCGCCAGTTGGTCCTCGTGGTGCTCGCCGAGCTGGACGCGCAGCGGGCCGGTTCCGCCACCCTCGTTCATGTGGGGCTGGATCAGGAGCACTTCGGTTCCGGCGAGGGCCCGCGAGACCGCGAAGTAGGTGGCGGAGGTCGTGGCGACCAGGATCGTCCGGCAGCCGGCCCGGACCAGCCGGCGGGCCTCGGCGACGCCGACCGCCGGGTCCGAGGCGTCGTCGCCGACCACCAGCTCCACCGGCCGGCCCCGCACCCCGCCCTCCGCGTTGATCTCCTCGACGGCGAGCATGGCCATGTGGTCCGTCGCGGCCCCGAACATGCTCCCCAGGCCCGACTTGCTGTTCAGCAGACCGAGCCGCGCGTTCGGATTCGGCCCGGACCCTCGACCGGCCGGCAGCCCCCGGCGGCGCATCAGCCACTCCAGCCCGGCCTCGTCGAGCTCGGCGAACAGCCGGACCCTCGTCCCGCCACGGTCGGCGTCGAACCGCAGCTTGATCCGGCCCCGCCAGGGCTGATCGTGCACGATCTCGATACGGCCGCCCTGTCCGGCGTGGCCGCGTACGTTCCCGCGTGCCGGCGACGGCGGCCGTACTTCACTGATCCGGCCGATGATCTCCACCATGTCGGAGACCGGGCCGCCCAGCGGAGCGCCCATCCGCACCACCGCGCCAGCCGCGACCCGGTCGCACACGGCGTCGAAGACCCAGCCCGCACCCTTGCCCGCGCCGAACAGGCCGAACGTCGCGGCCGGCGATGCGTCGGTCCATTCCTCGGCGGGCAGCAGGAGTACGGCCATCACGTCACCTCATCAGGCGGACCGGCTGTCCTGGACGTCGGGGTCGGTGGCCGCGGCCTCCGTCGCGGTGGCGGCGCGCCCGGCGTCGGCGAGCGCTCCCTGGAACAGCGCCTGCAGTGTCGCGATGACGTCTCGCGCGGGTCCTGCCGGGTCGATCGAGTAGTGCCGGAACCGGCCCGCCTTCCGCTCGGTCACCAGACCGGCGGCGCGCAGGACACGCAGATGGCTGGAGACTCCGGTACGGCCGATGCTGGTGATCCGCTCCGCCAGCTCCCCCACGGTGCACTCCTCGCGCTCGGCCAGCACGCCCAGGATCTGGCGGCGTACGGGGTCGGCGAGCGCGTCGAACGCCAGGTCTGCGGGCACCTGTGTTCGCCCCCTCCATAGGTCAGCGACGGTTGACATGTGCCAGCGTAGTCGAGGGTGCCGGACCGCTGTGCGGAGCCGCCCGTGTGGTCGTGACGCGCAGGCCGGCCCGGCGGATCTCCAGGACCTCGCGGTACGGCAGCACCGTCCAGCGGTCGTCGGGGCTGCGGAATACCGCTGGAGGCTACGACCACCCGGTCCTCGTCGACCCGGTGGCGCAGCCGGAAGAAGTCGGGGCCGCGCCGCCTGCTGACCTCGGACTCCGGGTCCTCGTCGGCGTACGCGTACAGGGCGTCCTCGGTGAGCAGCAGGCAGTTGAGGCTGGCGTAGGCGGCGGCCCGCTCCCGGACGTCCGCCGCGGCGCGGGCGAGCGCGTCGACGGGACCTGTCTCCCGCAGCAGGGTCAGCACGCGCAGGAAGTACCGCTCGGAGTCGGTGCTCCCGGCCGCCCCGGCCGGCAGTTCCGGCGCGATCAGTTCGTCCAGGGCGTCGTACGGCGTGAAGTACCCGTTGTGCGCGAAGGCCGCGGTGCCGGCCGTGAACGGGTGGGTGTTGCCGGGGACGTCCGGCAGCCCCGGGCTCGCCAGCCGCAGGTGCAGCAGGGCGGCGTCGGTGACCGTGCCGGTGAGGGCCCGCCCCCAGGAGTCGGCCTCGGCGGCTGGCTCAATTCCCTTGATGACCAAGGGGCTTGACCCGTTCCCCTGCCCTGCGGCGATGCCCCAGCCGTCACGGTGCTCAGGGCTCAGCTCGGTGAACGGCCCGGCCAGACCGTCCAGCGCGGTGTCGAGCGGCAGGGGGGCGCGGGTGACCACGCCGAGCAGGCGGCACATGCCGGTTCGCTCCTTCTCTTGCGTTGCTTACGGTTCTTCTCGTACGCCGGTGTCAGGTGCGTCGGGCTTCCAGCCATGAAGCGGCCCCGGACAGCGCGGCGTTGACGGCGATGAAGCAGGCCGCCACGACCAGGTAGGTGGAGAGCACGGCGTGGTAGTACTCGCCCAACACCTTTGCCTGGTGGAGCAGTTCGAGGTAGCTGACCACATAGCCCAGCGTCGAGTCCTTGAGCAGCCGGACCAACTGGCTGACCAGGGCCGGGCTCACCGCCCGCAGCGCCTGCGGGACGACCACGTACGACATGGCCTGACGGTGTGTCATACCGAGGCTGTACGCGGCCTCCGTCTGTCCGCGCGGCAGGCTCAGCACCCCCGCGGCGACGACGGCCGCGTTGCCCAGCACGATGGGGATCACCAACTGCCAGAACACGGGGAACGTCAGGCCGACACCGGGCAGCCCGAACACGAACAGCACGAGCAGGACGAGGAGCGGGATGTTGCGGAAGACCGTGACGTACCCGGCGCCGAACACCCGCAGGGGTGCGCAGAGCGGTTCGACAGCGGCCAACGACATCAAGGACTTCGCCCCGAAGGCGCACGTCATCCTCTTCGACGGCAACCTCCACATCCAGGCCATCCACACCCGCCGCCCGGGCCAGGAGGTCCCGGTCGACAGCGCCCGTCTGCTGCCCCTGCAGCGCCGGGCGTCCGACCACTGGTCGCAGATCGAGGAACGGCTCGGCGCGGACGTGGAGTTGCGGCGCGGCGGCGGCTTCATGGTCGCCGAAACCGCCGTACAGGAAGAGGAGTTGAGGGAGAAGCACGAGTGGGAGCGGCGGGCGGGTATCCCCACCGAGGTGCTCACCGGCGACGAGGCCCGCAAGCAGCTGCCGTTGCTCTCCGACCGGGTGCGCGCGGCCAGTTGGTGCCCGCTCGACGGCTACGCCAACCCGCTCCTGATCACCCCCGCCTATCTGGCCGCGGCCCGCCGCCTCGGCGCCGAACTGCACGCCTTCACCCCGGTGACCGGCATCCGGCGGGTGGGCGACGACTACAAGGTGCTTTCGGGCGAACGGAGTTGGACCGCGCCCGTGGTCGTCAACGTGGCCGGGCCGTGGATCACCGGGATCTCCGCACTCGCCGGAGTGGGGATCCGGATGTCGCCGGTCGCGATCCAGATGCACGTGACCGTGCGGGTCCCGCCGGTCATGCATCATCTCGTCCAGCACATCGGCGAGGGCATGTCGGTCAAGCAGGTCAGCGCGGGCAACCTGCTGATCGGCGGCGGCTGGCCCGCGGCGAGGCTCGACATGGAAGGCCGCAGCACTGTCAGCGTGCCCAGCATGGCCGGCAATCTCGCCCAGGCCGGGCGCATCCTGCCGTTCCTCGGCGACCTGCGGCTGCTGCGCATGTGGGCAGGACCGCTGGCCGCGACCCCGGATGAGATGCCGGTGATCGGTGAAGTCCCGGGCCACCCCGGCTTCTTCGTCGCGGGCGGCACCTACGCGTTCACCCTCGCCCCGGTGTGGGGCGACACGCTGGCCCGCCAGATCGCCGGGGAGCCCCCGGCCGACCCGGTGGACGACCTCGGCCCCGGCCGCCTGCTCCACGACGACGCCACCACTGCCGTATCACCTTGAAAGGCGCTCCCCCATGACACTGAAGATGTTCGTCAACGGCCAGGCGATGTCCGGAGGCACCCTCAACCACGCGCTCAGCGACGCCCGTCTGCTCGGCCCCGCCCGTACGGCAGCCACGTATCAATTCTTCTCCGTGCGCGACGAGTTCCCCGGACTGCACCCCGTCACGGAGGGCGGCGCGGCGATCAACGGCGAGGTGTACGAGGTCAGTTACGAGGTGCTGCGAGAACGGCTGCTGCCCGAGGAGCCCGCGGAACTCGAACTGGGCGTGATCGCGCTGGCGGACGGCTCGGGCTCCTTCTCGATGCGCATGCGCGCCTCCGCGCTGACGGCCCCCGGAGTCGTCGACATCACCGCCCACGGCGGCTGGCACGCCTACCTCGCCTCTCTCTGACACTTCGCCCTCGCTGGAGGTCTGCCATGCCCAACCCCTCATCGATCGAACCCGTCCAACCCGTCGACCTCGTCGTCCGGGGCGGCACCGTGGTCAACGCCGACTGGCAGGGCGCCGCGGACGTCCTGGTGGGCGGCGGCAAGGTGCTCGGGGGGGTGGAGCCGGGCGCGTATCGCACCCAACAGGCCCCCGGCACCGCCGAGTTGGACGCCTCCGGACGCCTCGTGCTGCCCGGCGGCGTGGACCCGCACTGCCATGTCGGCTTCACCTCGGGGGACTTCACCTCCCTCGACGGCTACCGCCAGGCCACCACGGCGGCGGTCTTCGGCGGTACGACCACCATTGTGGACTTCGCCATCCCGCGCCCCGGCGAGAACCCGGCCGACGTCGCCGCGGCCCAACGCGCCAAGGTGGCGCAGGGGTTGTGCGACAGCGCCCTGCACGGGTGCGTGGTCGAATGGGACGACACCGTGCCGGAACAGCTGCGGTCGATGGCCTCCGACGGCATCGTCACGGTGAAGATGTTCACCACGTACCGCGGCGAGACCATGGCCGACGAGAAGACCATCCTGAACGTGATGACGACACTGCGGGACCTGGGCGGCATGGTGGTCATCCACTGCGAGGCCGACCACATCATCGCGGACACGCAGGAGCGCGGCGAGGCGGCCGGGGCGATCAGCGCTTCCCATCACGCGGGTACGCGGCCGGAGTTGGCCGAGAACGCGTCGGTCGCCGAGATCCTCGCCATCGCGGAGTCGGTGTCGGCCCCGGTGTACTTCGTCCACCAGTCGACACCCGAGGCGGTCGACCTGGTGGCCCGTGCCCGCGGCCGGGGTGTGCGGGCGTTCACGGAGACGGTGGCCCACCACCTGGTCCTGGACGACACGGCGTACGCGGGCCCGCACCCCGAACGCTTCGTGTGCTGCCCGCCGTTGCGGGACGCCGGCACGGTCGCCGGGCTGCGCTCACGGCTGCTCATGGGCCAGGTGGCGACGATCGGCAGCGACCACTGCTGCTACGACACGGCCCAGAAGGAGTCGGTGAGCCACGACGTACGGGCAATGCCCAACGGCCTGCCGGGAGTTGAGACGCGCATGCCGGTGATCTTCAGCGAGCTGGTGGTCAAGGGCGGTCTGCCGGTGGGCCGCTTCGTCGAATTGACGTGTGCCAACCCGGCCCGGCTCAACGGCCTCTACCCCCGTAAGGGAGTCATCGCACCCGGCTCGGACGCGGACCTGGCGATCTGGAACCCGACGGCCACCCGGACCGTCCGCAGCACCGGCCTGCACATGGCCACGGACTACACGCCGTACGAGGGCATGCCTGTCACCGGCTGGCCGGAGACCGTCGTGGTGGGCGGCCGTCCCGTCGTCGACGCCGGCCGGCTGACGGACCCCGAACCCCGGGGCCGCCACCTGCGTTCGGGCCCGCTGAGCCGGTCCCTGGTCTGCTGACCCCTCGATCGACCCGACGCGCCCAGGGGCCCTGGTTGCCTCGCGGCGGGGGGCGAAGGCCAACTCATCGTCGTCACACCGACGATGAGTTGGCTACGTGGCGGCCTGAAGAGAACTGAGGACTTCTGAGGCGCCGTCCGCCGGCTACTTCAGGTTGAGGGTGTCTCCGGCCGACGCCTTCAGCGAGGTGGTCGTGGTGCCGGGGAAGTACCAGCGCCAGCTGCCTGCCGAGGTGATGGTCACCTTGGTGGTCAGGTTCCCGGTGCTGTTCGTCGTCACGGTCTTGACGGTGCCGTAGTGGGCGGCGCCCTTTTTCCTGAACTGGAGCTTGACCTGCTGCCCGGTGAACCCGTGGTACTTGCGGTCTTCCCAGTTGGCCCGCGACAGCTTGCCGGTGACGGTCGCCTTGGAGCCCTTCGCGACCTTCTCGGGTCCGATCACGGTGGTCAGCTGGGCGGCCCGCTTGACCTTGTACTCGGCGATGTGGTCGGAGATCCAGTAGTCGCCGTCCTTCGCCTTGACCGTGGCGTCGACCTGCCAGACGCCCGCGACCTTGTTGGTGTCGATGTCGTCGCTGTCGGCGATCCAGGCGGGGTCGATGGTCAGCGTGGCCCGGCACACCGAGGTCGTCGCGCTCTTCTTCGTGCAGGACGAGTCGTCGTTCCAGGTCGCGAAGGTGTAGGCGCTCGACTTGTTGAGGGTGCTGACGTCCGTGAGCCCCTTCACCCCCGAGTTGTCCTTGATCGTGATGTCGACCGGGTAGCGGATCGTCTTCGCCGTACCCACGATGACGTTGCCGCCGCCGTTGACGACGGCCTTCACCACTCGGACGTCGCCCCGCCCCTCCGCGTGCGCCCCGGTCGCCGTCGTCAGCACCAGAGCCGCCGCCCCGCCAGCCGCGGCCCAGGCCGTTCTGCCTCTCATGGTCCTCCCCTTGTCGTGTGCGTGCCGGGAGAGGCTACGTGATCAGGGATGTTCCACGGTGTTCGGTTTCCGGGCCGCGGCCGGCCCTTTGAACGCCTCCACTTCGAGGAGAGGCTCGATGAGTCCAGCAACTCCCCTCCGTCGGAACACCGATGGCCGTTATCGGTGGGCCCGGCTTTCACAGCCTGCGGAATGCCGGCGACCACTGGTCATCGATCGCCGTGGGAGGGCGGCTCAGCCTCGGTGTCGATGGGGAGAGCGGGGCCCCTCTCCGCCGTTCCGGGTACCACCGGCCTCAACTGGGTTCCTCGACGCGCCCTTGCCTGCCTGCCACCCGGCGTTCTCGCAGGCTCACCGCCCACGATGCCAGGGAGAGACAGATGGGCAGGTACAACTCCCACAAGTCGGAGGCACCAGAAGGTGCGAGGAGAAGCCATGAAGACACAGCAGCCGTAAGCAGTGCTGCGGGCAGCCACTGACGCCAGGGGGGCAAGTCGCTCATCCGAACGACCGACCAGGCCATCCAGGCGAAGACGCACACGACGGGGAAACCAAAGATCATCCAAGGCTCCGAAACATGGAGATGGGTGCTGCACCCGGGCGGGAGCGCCGACTTTAGTGCTTGCTCCTGTGACCGGTCCCGAGTCAGCCATCCAGCCTCAGTCGTCACGGACGCGCGGTGTCAATGAGGGACAGCGTTCCGAAGCCCTGGCTTTCGCGGGTCCAGTCATCTTCGGTGGACCGGTGGAATCCGAGCAGGCTGATGACGACTGCGGGCAGCTCCTGGGTCGTCGCGCGTACACACTCGTGGATGAACTGCTGCGGCAAGCTCCGGCGCTGCGCAGAGAAGAGCGGCAGCGCCGTGGACTTCTGTCACTCGGACGGCCGCCCCGCCGACCGACGCCTCACGCGATCCATTTTCCAGTAGGTCTTGCATGGGCCTCCGCGCAGGGAGACACGTCCTAACAGGAGGAGGGAACCACCGGTCCCCGGGCGATCAGGACGTCGGCTTCGTGGTGCCAGCCGAGGGCGGAGTAGAGGCGCTGGCCTTCCTCACTGGCGATGAGAAGGCCGGTACGGGCGCCCTGGGACACGGCGGCCTCCGCCAGTGCGCTCATCATGGCGCGGCCCAGGCCGCGTCGGCGGTGTGCCTCGTCCGTCTCGATGCGATCGGCGATCGCATCGGTGCCGACCACGGCGATGGTGCCGCGCGCCGCCACCTCTCCGGACGGGCCACGGAGGGAGACGACCGTGACCGGCCCCTCCGTACACACCTCGCTCTCGTACGGCGCGGCGGGCGCGTGCTGCGGATGTTCGGTCAGTTTCGTCGTCATCAACCATTCGGACCGGCGGAGCAACTCCAGTCCGGCGGCGCCGATGACGGATTCGACGGTGTCCGGGCGCAGCGTAGGCACCGTGAGCCAGGTGGTCTGCCGCGCGGCGGCGACGGCTGCCGCCAGCCGTGCCAAGGACTCGGGCTCCTCGTCCGCACGCAGCGCGAACACCTCGACCTCCCGGCCGGGTTGGTCGCACTTGGACCGCAGGCCGTCCCCGGCGGGCTCGACCGGCTCGGCCTCGGGCAGGGAGCGGGCCACGGTCCAGCCGTCCAGCCAACGTCGTACCAGCTGTGATTCGATCTTCGCCATCGGGCGATTAGAGCATGACCGCAACTGGTGGTGGGCAGGCGGATAACCGCCCCCGTCGTTCGTCGCCGCCGGGCGACGCCGGCTCTCCGAGGCACGCGTTGGCACAGCAGCATCGGGAACGAACCGAACGCCGCGAACGCCGCCGTCGTCGGCGAGCCGGGCTGCTCCGGGTGCGGCGCAGGCCGGTGCCCGCGGTGAGGCCGACCTGGTCGGGGCTCGTCTGGGTGCGTCGCGCGTACGGGAACCGGCCCAGCTCTCCGCCGTCGCCCCTGTCCGTGCTCTGCTCGGGTGCCAGGCCGCCACTGTCACACCGCGCTGACCTGGGTGGCCGACGGGTGGGGGGCCCTGTCATTACCCCGAACGCCGCTCCCCGGCACAGCTCGACCTGCCACAAGGGGCGCGAAGGCGGGATGCTCGAAAGAACCCGCGAAAGCTAAGGAACACCCCATGCAGACCATCACCCTCAACAACGGCGTCGAGATGCCGATCCTCGGTTTCGGCGTCTACCAGATCCCACCGGAGCAGACCGAGCAGGCCGTCAGCGATGCCCTCGCCGCGGGCTACCGACTGCTCGACACAGCTGCCGCCTACGGCAACGAGGAGGCCGTCGGCCGCGCGATCAAGAACAGCGGCATCCCGCGCGAGGAGCTGTTCGTCACCACCAAGCTGTGGGTCCAGGACGCGCCCGCCGAGGAGAACACCAGGCGCGCCTTCGAGACGTCGCTGGCCAAGCTCGGCCTGGACCATGTCGACCTGTATCTGATGCACCAGCCCTACGGCGATGTGTACGGCCAGTGGCGCGCCATGGAGTCCCTGAACCGCGAGGGCCGCGTCAAGGCGATCGGTGTCGCCAACTTCTACCCCGACCGGCTCCTCGACCTCGTCCTCAACAACGAGGTCACCCCGGCGGTCAACCAGATCGAGACCCACCCGTTCTTCCAGCGCACGGCCGACCAGGAGCTCATGCGAGAGCACGGGGTGCAGATCCAGTCGTGGGGCGGGTTCGCCGAAGGCAAGAACGACATCTTCAGCCACCCGGTCCTGAGCGAGATCGGCACGAAGCACGGCAAGTCCGTGGCCCAGGTCGTGCTCCGCTGGCTGACCCAGCGCGGCGTCGTCGCGATCCCCAAGTCGGTCCGTGCCGACCGCATGGCGGAGAACTTCGACATCTTCGACTTCGAGCTCACCGACGACCAGATGGCGGCCATCGCCGCGCTGGAGACCGGGGCGACGCTGTTCTTCGACCACCGCGACCCGGCTATGGTCAGCTGGCTCAGCGCCCGGCGCCTGGAGGCCTGAGCCGACAAGGGGTAGCGCCACCCCACCAGAACAAGCTCTCGCGCGAGTCCTCCTCCCGTACGGCGCCCGGCACCCGCCCGGGAGGGGCACCTCCTTGCCGTTTTCGGACAGCACCCATCTCACGCACCAGGACCTCGCCATGTCCCAGAAGCAGAACATCACCGACGTCCTCAGGGTCGGCGCGACCGGCAGCATCGGGCGGCTCGCGGTGGAGGCCGCACAGCGGCAGGGCCTGCGGCGCGGGGCTGGTGGCGCTGGTCGGCGCCGCGGGGGCGATGGCCGCCGACGCCCTCTCCTTCGCGTTGTCGGCGGGCTCGCTGAGGGCTGTCCGTACCCGCGAGCGACGACGGCCCTCGGCCGGAGCCGACCGGCGGCCCAGGCTGTGGGCGCAGATCCGTGAGGGGCTCGCCCATGTCACCCGCGACCCCATCCTGCGGAACTCGGTGGCCTTCAACGGCACAGCCAACTTCTTCGTCATCATGGTGGAGACCCTCGGCCCGGTGTTCCTGATCCGCACGCTGCATCTGCGTCCTGCCATGGTCGGGCTGCTGCTGGCGCTGGGGGCCGTCGGCGGGGTGGCCGGCGGCGTGGCGGCACGGTACCTCGCCCGGAAGGTCGGCTCGGCGAGGTTCAGCTGGATCTCGATGACCGTGCTGTCCCTGCCCGGCCTGCTGATCCCGCTGGCCGGGCACGGTTGGTGGGTGCTGCTGTTCGGATTCGGCTGGATCTCGTGGACCTTCGCCTCCATCGTCGCGGGCGTCTCGCTGACCACTTACCGCCAGGCCGCCTGCCCGCCGGACATGCTGGGCCGGGTCAGTGCCGCCGCACGCTGGATCACCTGGGGCACACTGCCGCTGGGCGGCGTGGTCGGCGGAGCGCTCGCCACCGCCCTCGGCGTCCAGGCCACCTTGTGGATCGCCGTCGCCGGCGGCTGCTGCGCGGGACTGTGGCTGTTCTTCTCACCATTGCGGGGCATGCGCGACATCCCTCTCGGAAAGCCCGAGCCCGCACCCGTCGGCGGAATGCCGTAACGCCACCGCGACTTCGTCGGGCCGTCGGCTTCCCACAGGCCCGAGTAGGCGCACCGGCACGAACGCAACGTGACACATCCAGCTGTCCCACCGCGGCGAGTTCGTCGATGCCTCGGCGGAGCCGGGCCCGGACGCGGTCCGAAGTCACCAGTCCTGCGGTACTAGCGAGTTCCGCCGGATTCCGTTCCGCGGTACCGGATGATCGCCAAGTACCGCTCCTACGTTGAGATCGCGGGTCAGTCAGGCCCAGCTCACCCAATGATCTCTTCTCTTGGTGGGAGCAATCCCGGCCACCTTCCTCTATCGGCTCGGCCGGCCGGCGTTCCGGCAACGACGCATCGTCGTCATGCTGTGGATCGCTGTCCAGGCCGCCATCGGCATCGGCGCCATGAGTGCGCCCGGCACGTCCTCCGAGGTCCTGGGTGTTCCGGGCACGCAATCGCAGAGGGCGATCGATCTGCTGCAGAAGGAGTTCCCGCAGGCCTCCGCTGCCAACAAGGCCAAGGCCGAGTCCCTGGTGGCGGAGCTGGAGAAGTCGCACCAAGTGTCGGGCGTCACCGATCCCTTCACCAGCGGCCTGGTCAGCAGGTCCGGCACCATCGCCTACACCCAGGCGTCCTACAAGGTCGCTCAGGCCGAGATGCGCAGCGCGGCCCACGCCGTCCAGACCGACGTCGTCCAGGAGGGCGAGAAGGCCGGCCTGAAAGCGAGCCTGGGCGGCAACGCCGTCAAGGACACCGACCCCGCCGAAATACTGCGCGCCGTCCACCTGGTGGCCGCCGGCTCGGCCATGCTCCACACCGCTGCGGCCCGCCGCCTCATCGACCGTTACCACGCCACCAACCAGCCCGAAGCAGCCGCGGCCAAAGACCGGGTGGACGGGCTCCCTCCGGCTCTCTGCGAACACCGAACTCGGGCACCTCATCGAGGACCGAGAACAGGTGAACGGGGTGGGCACGGCGGACGGTTCAAGGGGCCGGCCCGGCTCAGGCCGCGCGATGGTGAGACTGAGATCCACCAGCAACTGACCGAACAGGGCATGCAGCCGAGCGACCTTCCTTGTCATCCCATGAATTTCCCCAACTCCTCCCTCTGTCCGCACCGTTGACAGCTCACCAGCTCTCCTCAATCATCAGACATCCGATGATTTGGAGCCGCTCATGAGCACGTATCCAAGACGTCAGGTCCTCGGCGCGACGGCGGGCGTCGCCGCTTCGGCCGCCCTTCCGCTCACCCTGGCGACGGCCGCGCGGGCCGCCGAACCCGCCCCCGCCCAGGCCGGACAGTGGGTCCCCGTCCCCGAGCCTGTCCCCGTCCCGCTCGACGGCCTCTACGACAACGACGGCATCGACACCGCCTCCGCACGCGGCGGTGACTTCGACGGCTCGGGCTACACCTTCCCGGGCGAGGAACTCCCCACCGGCCGCGTCGAGGTCGACGGGATCCCCTTCCTCTTCCCCTCCTCGGCCGCGGGCGCCAAGAACAACGTCGTCGCGATGGGCCAGCGCGTCGAACTGCCCCAGGGCCGCTACCTGTCGGCCGTCTTCCTCACCTCGGGCAGTTATGGCAACGCCTCCGGCAACGCCACCGTCCGCTACGCCGACGGCTCCACCACGACCGCCGGCCTCGGCGGCGCCGACTGGTACGCGGCCGGCGGCTCGCTCTCCGCCCCGTACCGCTACCGGCCGGACGGCACCGAGGACCAGCACAGCGTCGGCATCGGCACCTCGGAGGTCTGGTTCGACCCGCAGCGCGAGGCGGTTGCCCTCACCCTCCCGGTCACCAACCCGGCCGAGGCGGGCCGGGCTTCGCTGCACGTCTTCGCGCTCTCCCTCCAACCCGCCGCCCAGGGACGGGCGTTGGCCCTGCGCGACGCCCACTCCACGAATTCGCTGCTGGAGTCGTCCGGCGCGCAGAGCGTCGAGGCGACGGTCGTGAACGCCGGTACGGTCGCGATCCTCGCGGGTGACGGAGTGTCCGTGCGGGTCGACGCCGAGGGTGCCCGTACGGTCGAGCCCGCCCGCGTCCGGCGCCTGGACCCCGGCGAACAGGCACGCGTCCGCGTCGGCATCCGCAGCGGCGCCACGCCCGGCACCGTGCGGGACGGCACGGTGACCGTGACCGGACGCGGCTCCCAAGTCGCGGTGTCCCGCGAGCAGTTGACCCTCGGCGTCGCCGACTACGGACCCACCGGGACCTCCCTGGCCGGCCACCAGGCGCCGTACTGGTTCCAGGGCGCCAAGTTCGGCATCTTCATCCACTGGGGCGTCTACTCGGTGCCCGCCTGGGCGCCGGTCGGCAAGCAGTACGCCGAGTGGTACTGGGACCAGATGCAGGACCCGAACAACCCGACGTACGCCTACCACCGGGACACCTACGGCGAGGACTTCGCCTACGACGACTTCATCCCGCGCTTCACCGCCGAGAAGTTCGACCCGCGAGCCTGGGTGGAACTGTTCCGGGACGCGGGCGCCCAGTACCACGTGCTCACCTCGAAGCACCACGAGGGCTTCGCGCTGTGGGACACCAAGGTCTCCGACCGCAACGCGGTCAAGATGGGCCCGAAGAGGGACCTGGTCAAAGAACTCTTCGACGCCTCACGCCGTTACGCGCCCGAACTCCACCGCGGGCTCTACTTCTCGATGCCGGAGTGGTTCAACCCCGACAACCCGTGGATGGGCCACGCCCCGCGCAATCCGTACACCCTTCAGTCGTTGCCGTACACCGGATACACCGCGGGCAAGGACTATGTGACGCAGTATCAGGCCCCGCAGATGCTGGAACTGATCCACGGCTACGACCCCGAGCTCATCTGGTGCGACATCGGCGGCGCCAACGACAGCCTCCAGGTGCTGGCGGAGTACTTCAACCACGCCAAGAACCGCCGCCGTCCGATCGACGTGACCGTCAACGACCGTTCGGGGATCGCCTTCCACGACTTCACCACGCCCGAGTACACGACGTACGAGAACACGGTCGTCGCCAAGTGGGAGTCCAGCCGCGGCCTCGACCCGTTCAGCTACGGCTACAACCGGGCGACCCCCGACGACGGCTACATGACGGCCGAGGAGGTCGTGCGCAACCTCGTCGACATCGTGTCGAAGAACGGCAACTTCCTTCTCGACATCGGCCCTCGGGCCGACGGCTCGATCCCCGAGATCATGCAGACCCGGCTGCGCGAGACGGGCCGCTGGCTGAGCGTCAACGGCGAGGCGATCTACGACACGACGTACTGGTCGCGGATGGCGCAGCTCGGCGACGACCTGAGGTTCACGGTCCGCCCGGACGAGGCCTTCTACATCCACTCCCTGGCCGAGCCGAGCGCCAGACTCACCGTCGAAGCGCCGATCCCGATCCGCAGTGGCGACAAGGTGACGATGCTCGGCCACGGCCGCCCCCTGACATGGACCCTCAGCAACGGGGCGCTGGTGATCGACGTCCCCGAAGCCGCACGCAAGGCGGGGCAGCACGCGTGGGTGTTCAAAGTGCATTGGCGTGCCTGAGACCCGACGGACGCCCTGGGCAGTTCAACCGCGACGAAACCCGAACCGTCGGCGTCCCGGCCTGTCGCCCGATGCGCGGCTGTGCCGGGCCATGGCTCGGGCCCATTCGCGCGGCCCGCGGTCCGAATGTCGCCGAACCGCGGTCGCCGAGTCGGGGCTACGCGGACCTGCAGCCCAGTCTCTTGAAGCCGGCGCCGCGTCGGCCGGACCAGGCGGAAGCGTGCACCCCCGAACCGCGCGCCTCCGGCGGCACCTGCCCCGACGTGGGGCTGGCCGCCACCGCGTCATCGCCCGGCCCGACAGCTGCCGTCCCGGTGTCCCGGATGAACTCTGTTCCGCGTGGCCCGGTCTGTCCGGGTCGCGTCAGTCGGCTGTCCCGACTCGTGCGACCCGGACAGGCCCTCGGGAGAACTCAGCGGTGCCGGGTGGCGTCCGCGCGGGTCACCTGTGGTGCGGGGAGGTCAGGTAGTGCTGGCGCAGCAGTTCCCTGCCGTAGTCGTTGCCGTTCGGCGTGCGGACCACGGAGTGGATGTGCTTCTGGGACGGCCCGTCGGCGCGGGTCTTGCCGTACGCGCCGCCCAGCGGGCCGGCCGCCTGACAGTCGACCTCGATCCATACGACGGGGCTGTGGAGGCGCAGGTAGAAGGGGTCGTCGTCGCCGGTGCCGCCGATCCAGGCGGCGTAGGTGTCGTCCAGGTGGGCGCGGATCTCGGCCATGCGGGCCTTCGCCACGTCCGCCTTGCCACGGTTGACGAACGCTTCGGCGACCGCGAGGAGCTTCCGCTTCTGAGAGGTGGTCAGGGCGGTGGCGCGGATGCCGGCGTAGGCCTGGACGGCGTTGTCGGCGAAGGCGCCCGCCTTCATGTCCTCGTCCGCCTTGGTGGCCGAGATGATCGCGGTCGTCTGCTGGGCGGCGGTGAGGGACTGGACGAACGCGAGGCTCGCCTCCACCTCCTCCTGGCAGACCGAGACGGTCTCGCCGTCGATCTCCAGGGAGGTGGGCTCCGAACCCCAGAAGCAGGGGCTCATCACGACCTGGTCGCCCAGCACGAAGTAGTTGACGACCAGATGGTGGCCGTCGAACTGGAAGCCCCAGGGCTCGGTGGCCGACGGGGTGCCCATGACGGTCCAGTAGAAGAGCTCGTCGTTGAAGACGTCGCTCTTGCCCACCAGTTCACCGGCGGCCTTGTTGAGGCGGCGGATCTTCTCGGTGGTCTCCAGGCCGTCGGCGCTCAGGGCCGCCTTCATCAGGGCGGTGCCCAGGGCGTTCTGATCGTCCGTCAGGTCGGCCAGGGACACGCCCTGCCGCTTGAACTCGCCCGGGTCCAGGTTGCTCCACAGCCGCCACTCGGTGGAGTGGACGGTGAACTGCGTCGCGGTCTTCTGGGTGGCGGTGAGCCCGGCCAGGAACGCCTGCGCGGCCGCGACGACCGGCCCGGTGTCGACGCCCTGCGAGTGGACGGTGAACAGGTCGTCGAGCTGCCTGCCGTCGGTGGTCAGGCCGTAGAAGTCCTCGGTGATGGTCTGCGCGCCGAGCGTGCCGCCGCCGCTGCCGCGGGTGGAACTCGCGCTGGGTGAGGGGCTCGCGCTGTCGTCGGCGGAGGGCGACGCGGTGGCGGTGGTGCTGTCGTCGGCGAACGCGATCGCGCCGGCGCCGCCCATGGCGGTGAACGCCGTGGCACCGCCGGCGAGGAAGACCCTGCGCATGAAGCCGCGCCGGTCCGATTCCGCCGAGCGCGCCTCCTCCGCCTGGATGTCGCCTCCCGTGCTTCCACCCATTCCCGCGTCGGTCATTACGCGTACCTCACTTCTCTCGATGCCGTGTCGAGGCCCCAGCGGCCGTCCGTCCGAGGCTCCCGCAGGGGGATGAGAGTCCGATGAACCGGCCGGCCGCGGGGGACGGGGCGGGGACGAGAGCCGGTCGGCGGCGCGCCCATTTCCTTCGTCCCAAGGCTTACGGAAGCTTTGGGCGCCCCGCCCGCATCGGCCTGACATGAGGGGACATGGGGGACGTTTTTTCGGGATACCTCTGAACTTCCTGTGGTTCCTGTGCCCTCTCTCAGAGTTTGCCGAAGTGCTTGTCGATCAGTGCGGTGGCCTTCTCGCGCTGGCGGACGCTGATGTCCTCGGCGTGCTCCTCCCAGCCGAAGACACATGAGGAGATCACCCCGTCGAAGCCGACCGAGGCGAGCGCCGCGAAGACCTCGTCGAAGTCGACCTCTCCCCTGCCCATCTCCGCGTGCTGGTGCACGCGCACGGTCGACCCGGGCGGGTTGACGATGTAGCGCAACCCGCCCGAGGCGGTGTGGTCCAGGGTGTCGGCGAGGTGCACGTAGGTGACCTTCTCGGCGGCGGCGGTGATGATGCCGGTGGCGTCGTTGCCCTGGTGGAAGGTGTGCGGGGTGCAGTAGAGGAACGAGATCCACTCCCGGTTGAGCCCCCGCACCATGTTCACCGCGGCGTGGCCGTCCTCGATGAAATCGTCGGGATGCGGTTCGAGCACCAGCTTGACGCCCTCGCGCTCGAAAACGGGGATCAGCTCGTCCAGGGAGCGCAGGAACTGGCTCTCGGCGAACTCGGCGCCTTCGGGGCGGCCGTTGAACTCGGAGTTCATGGTGTCGACGCCGAGGTCGGCGGTGATCTGGATGGCCCGCTTCCAGGCGCGCACCGCGGCCTGCCGTTCCTCCTCCCCGGGGCCGGACCAGCGCAGCACCGGCAGCACCGAGGCGATGCCGATCCCGGCGTCGGCGGCGCGCTTGCGCAGCTTGGCCACGGTGACGTCGTCGGCGCGCGGGTGACGGAAAAAGGGGATGAAGTCGTCCTTGGGAGACAGCTCCATCCAGGAGTAGCCGGCACGCGCCACCAGGTCGGGCAGCTCCAGCACCGAGTGGGTCGAGTAGAACATCTGTGGATCAAGGGCGAGCTTCATCGCTGTCCTTCGCTGTCCTTCGAGGGGAGGGGGGTGGATCAGAGCGCGGCTGCGGCGCTGTGCAGGTTCTTGGCGGCCAGGGCGAGGCCCTCGGTCTGGGAGTAGGCGGCGTCCTCGTGCTCGATGTTGACCGCCATGTCGGGGTCGACGTCGGCGAGGGCGCGCAGGAACTCGGTCCAGAAGGGGACGTCGTTGCCGATGCCTACGGCGACGAACTTCCAGGCCGGGTCCTCGGGCCAGGCGTTGCACCAGAAGCCGTAACCGGTGGGCACCTTGCCCTCGGCGTCGGCGGGGACGCGGGTGAAGGAGGTGTCCAGGACGCCGCGGATGTCGGCGCCGGGGCAGAGCGTGGCGTCCTTGGCGGCGGCGTGGAAGACCAGCGGGCCCAGCCACTTGATGGAGGCGACGATGTCCATGCCCTGCCACATCAGGTGGGAGGGGTCCATCTCGGCGCCGACGTTCGTCAGGCCGCCCGCCTCGACCAGCCGCTTCAGGGTGACCGGGGAGAAGACGAGGTTGTGCGGGTGCATCTCGATGGCGACCCGGACGTCGTTCTCCCGGGCGAGCGCGTCGATCTCCTTCCAGAACTCGACGGCCACTCCCCACTGGTAGTCCAGGACGTCCATGTAGACGCCGTCCCAGGGATTGACCACCCAGGAGGGGTACTTGGCGTCGGGGTCGGAGCCCGGGGTTCCGGACATGGTGACCACGTGCCTGACGCCGAGCAGTCCCGCGAGGCGGATGGTGCGGCGCAGGTCGTCGGCGTGTTTCGGCCCGACGCCCGGGAGCGGGTTGAGCGGGTTGCCGTTGCAGTTGAGGCCGGTCAGCTCCATCCCGCGGTCGGCGAAGGTAGCCAGGTACTCCTCGCGCGCGGTCGCCGAGGACAGCAGGAGGTCGACCGGGCAGTGCGGGGAGGGTATGAACCCGCCGGTGTTGACCTCGACGGAGGTCAGACCGTTCTCCTTGAGGATGTCGAGCGCCTCGGTGAGGGTGCGGTCGTGCAGGCAGGCGGTGTAGGCGCCGAGCTTGAGGGCCATGTGGATGCTCCTTGGATACGGTGGTCAGGCTGCGGGCTGGACGTCGATGGCGGCGCCGCTGTAGAAGGCGGGCCGGGGCTTCATGCCGGTGTCGACGACGCGGCCCCTTGTCAGGGCCTCGACGGTGGCGTTGGAGATGACGGTCGCCGCGTAGCCGTCCCAGGCGGACGGGCCGGTGGGTTCGGTGCCCGCCTCGACCGTGGCGATCCACTCGCGGAACTCGGTGTCGAAGGCGTCCACGAACCGGCCCACCCACGCCTGGAGGATCTCCGTGCTGTGCCGGCCCGCCGTGCGTACGGCGACCGAGGCCGGGTCCGGCAGCCGTACGAGGCCCTCCTCGGCGACGATCTCGCACTGGATGTCGTAGCCGTACTGGCAGTTGACGAACATCTCCAGGTCGACGCGGATGCCCTTGGCGGTCTCGAAGAGCATGATCTGCGGGTCCTTGAGGTGCGCGAACCGCTTGCTGGTGGAGCGCGGGACGACGACCTGGGTGGAGACGATCTCGTCGTCGAGCAGCCAGCGCAGCACGTCGATCTCGTGCACCGCCGAGTCGAGTGCGGCCATCTCCGAGGTGTACGACTCCGGCACGGAGGGGTTGCGGTGGGCGCAGTGCACGACCAGTGGCTCGCCGACCCGGCCGGAGTCGATGACCTGCTTCATCTGCCGGTATCCGGCGTCGTAGCGGCGCATGAACCCGACCTGGACGAGACGGCGGCCGTGTGCCGACTCGGCCTCGATGATCCGCAGACAGTCCTCGACGGTGGTGGCGAGGGGCTTTTCGCAGAACACCGGTTTCCCGGCGGCTATCGCGGTCAGCACGTGCTCGGCGTGGGTGGGCCCCCAGGAGGTGACCAGCACCGCGTCGACGTCGTCTGCGGCGATCAACTCGGCGCCGTCGGCGCACACCCGGGCACCGGCCCGTGCCGCCGCCTCCTCGGCCCGCGCGGAGTCGATGTCGGTGACGGCGATGACCTCGGCGCCGGTCACGGTGTCGGTGAGCCGGCGGATGTGGTCCTGGCCGATCCAGCCGGCCCCGATCACCCCTACGCGCACAGTCATGGGGAAGTCCTTTCCAGGCTCCCGGCGCCAACCGCCGGGCACACAAGGGGTGTTCAGGAGTAGCGGGCCCTGAGTTCGTGTTCGAGGTGCTCAAGCGTGCGACCGCGCGTCTCGGGGACGTACAGCTTCACGAAGGTGACCGCGAGGATGCCGAGGGCGACGAACACGAAGAACGTGTTGGACACGCCGACCGCGTCGACGAGGACCGGGAAGAGCAGTCCGATGAGGAAGTTGGTGATCCACAGGGCGAAGGCCGCGATGCCCAGACCGAAGCCGCGCATCTTCAGCGGGAAGATCTCGGACAGCATCAGCCAGGTCACCGGCGAGATCGCGCCCTGCTGGAAGGCGAGGAAGGTGACCGTCATGGCGAGGACCGCGTACGCCCGGCCGTCACCGGCGGGCAGCATCAGGGAGAACACGCCGATCATCAACTGGGCGGCGATGGTGCCGATCTGACCGGCCATCAGCATCGGACGGCGGTCGACCCGGCCCAGCAGCCAGATGCCGACGAAGGTGGCCAGCACGGAGATCACGCCGTTGGCGATGTTCGCGGTCAGCGCGCTGTCGGAGGCGAGACCGGCGTCGGTGAGGATCTGGGTGCCGTAGTACATGATCGTGTTGACGCCGGTGATCTGCATGACGATCGCGATGCCGACACCGACCAGGACGAGCTTGCGCACCCAGGGCACCCGCAGGTCGTCCCAGCCGCCGAGTTTGGCCTTCTCGTCCTCGATCGCCATCGCGGTGACCTCGGCGAGTTCGGCCTCGGCGCGCTGTTCGGAGCGGACCTGCTTCAGGACGGCCAGCGCTTCCTGGTAGCGGGTCCTGGAGGCGAGCCAGCGCGGGCTCTCCGGCATGGCCAGCATGCCGAACCACAGCACCACCGCGGGCAGGGTCGCCACGACCAGCATCCAGCGCCAGACGCCACCGGACTCGCCGCCGACGTTCGCGATGACCGCGTTGAAGGTGAACGCGGCCAGCTGACCGCTCACGATCATCAGCTCGTTGCGGGTGACCAGGCGGCCACGGCGCTCGGCCGGGGAGATCTCCGCCAGGTACACCGGCACGGTCACCGAGGCACCGCCGACCGCGAGGCCGAGCACGAAGCGCGCCACGACCATGAGTTCGGTGTTGGGTGCCAGCGTGCAGCCGAGCGCCCCGGCGAAGAACACCACGGCGAGCAGCAGGATGTTACGGCGCCGCCCGCGCGCGTCCGACAACCGGCCGCCGAACAGCGAGCCCAGTGCCGCACCGAGCAGCAGCGAGCTGGTGACCATCCCCTCGGTGAAGGGGGTGAGGCCCAGGTCCTTGGTCATGTACGGCAGGGCGCCGTTGATGACGCCCGTGTCGTAGCCGAAGAGGAGTCCGCCGAAGGTGGCGATGACGGTGATGAGGCGCAGCCGCCGGGAGACGGCCGGGGGCGCGTCGTCGATGGCCGCGGTGGAGAGGAGAGGCTGTGTCTTTTCGTCCCTGTCGTCCCTGACATCCATGGGCTGCCGCCTCCTACCGGTTCTCGTTCGGGCGTCGGGTGGCGAAGTGGCCCCGGTCGGGCGGGGGTTCGCGGGTGCGGGCGACTTCGGCGAGGGGGGATGGCGTCGTTGCCATGACGTGTCCTTCGGGGAGGGGACGGTGGGTTCGGCGGAAGGCGGTGGAGACGCGCCGAGGAATTTGAAGCGCTTTAAGAGCACGCTTAGTCGAGAACGATGACGCCGTCCGAATGTCATGTCAATAGGTTGTTGCCACGAGGTTTCGTGGACTGCCCGCCGCGACCCCGGCCAGGACGGGCGAGGCCGAGTGGGGACGGGTCACCGCACGGTGACCGCGCTGCCGCCGGTGCCGGCGGAGGCGACGACCGCGTCGATGACCCGCAGGTTGTGCAGCCCCTCGGCGAGCGTGGGACACGCCGGAAGACGGTCCAGTCCCGCGATCTGCTCCAGGAAGGCGCGGGCCTGCCAGACGAAGAACTCGTGCTGGCCGTGGCCGACGCTGGGGAAGTCCATGGGAACGCCTCCGGCGATGTAGGGGTGGCCGGGACCGACGACCACTCGCCGGTAGCCGTCCACGGGGTCGGAGGTCGCCGCGTCGGCGATGGTGAACTCCGCCGGACGTGACAGTTCGAAGGTCGCCGCGCCGTCCTTCGAAAACACCTCGAAACCAAGGGAGTTGGCCAGCCCGCGGGCGATACGGGAGACGGAGAAAGTACCGACGGCACCGGAGGCGAAGGTCGCGGTGAAGGTGGCGATGTCCTCGTTCTCCACGGGTTGCCGCTCCTGGCTCACCCGCACGTTCGCCGAGTGCCCGACGGCGGTGCCCACGGGCATCGGCCGGTCGGGCACCTGCATGGACAGCACCGCGCCCTGGACGCTGCGCACCGGCCCGCAGAAGTACTCGCCGAGATCGATGAGGTGGCTGCCGATGTCGGAGAGCGCACCGGAACCGGGCCCACCGCGGTAGCGCCAGCTGATGGGCGCGTCCGGGTTGTGACCGTAGTCGCACCAGTAGTGCCCGTTGAAGTGCCGGACCGGCCCGAGCGAGCCTTCCAGGATCTGCTGCCGGATGGCGTTGACGGCTGGGGAGCGGCGGAAGGTGAAGCCCGTCGCGGCCACCAGGCCGGTGTTCTCGGCGGCCTTCACCATGGCCTCGGCGTCGGCCACGGACGGTGCGAGCGGCTTCTCGCACAGCACGTGCTTGCCGGCCGCCAGCAGTGCCTCGACGATCTCACGGTGCAGGTCGTTGGCGACGACGACGCTGACCGCGTCGATGTCGTCGGCCTCGACGACCGCCCGCCAGTCGGTCTCGGCCCGCGCGTAGCCGTAGCGGCGGGCGGCGTCCCGGGCGAAGGGCGCATGCGCGTCGGCTACGGCGACCAGGCGCACCTCGGGCAGTCCGGCACCGTAGAGGGTCGCGGCCTGCCGGTAGCCGTTGAGGTGGGCTCGGCCGGCCATTCCGGCTCCGACGACCGCCACCCTGATCGGTGGTGTGCTCATGGTGATTCCTCTCCGGCGCGGGGCGCCGAGGCTGGGAGGCATAGGCATCGGGAGCGGAGGCCGCTCCCGGAGGGGTCGAGCCGATGGAGCGGCCGACCGGGCGCTGGGCCGACCGGGCCGTGCGGCGGCCCGGCCGGTCAGGAAGCGGAACGGGCCCAATGCGCCGATTAAAGCGCTTTAAGCCCTGGTACTATCAGCGGCGTCACAGGTAGCTGTCAAGGCTGTTGCCGCAGATCCGTGGGAGGTCGTGTGGACGAGCTCGGCTCCGCCGCCCCGGCGGGCGGCAATGGCGCGTCCGTCCGTCCCCGGCTGGAGGACGTCGCCGCGCGCGTCGGCCTGTCGACGGCGTCGGTGTCGCTGGTGCTGCGCAACATCCCCGGCCCCAGCGAGCGCACCCGGCAGCGCGTCCTGAAGGCGGCGGCCGATCTGGGCTACCGTCCCGACCGCACGGCCAGCGCCCTGGCCAGCAGACGCAGCCGACTGCTCGGCGTCATGATCGACGTCCACAGCGCGTTCCAGGCCGAGCTGGTCGAGCACCTCCACACGGCCGCCGAGGGCGTCGGCTACGACCTCGTCCTGAGCACCCAGACCCGGACCCGCGACGAGAACACGGCGGTCGAGACACTCCTCGCCTTCCGCTGCGAAGCCCTGATCCTGCTGGGCCCGGTCGCCCCCGCCTCCGTGCTCGCCGACCTCGACCGCCAGGCGCCGGTCGTCTCGCTGGGCCGCCGGATCACCGGTGCCGAGCTCGACGTGGTGCGCAGCGCCGACGACGACGGCGTCGGCCAGGTGGTCGACCATCTGGTGGGCCTGGGCCACCGGGCGATCGCCTACGTCGACGGCGGCAAGGGCGTCATCGCCACCGACCGCCGCCGCGGCTACCGGGGCGCCATGCGCCGCCACGGCCTGGGCGAGCGGATCCGGATCCTCCACGGGGACCTCACCGAGGAGGCCGGCGAGAAGGCCGGGCGGCACCTCCTCGACAGCGGCGACCTGCCGACGGCGGTTGTCGCGTTCAACGACCGGAGCGCCATCGGGCTGCTCACCGCCCTGCGGGGGGCCGGGGTCGATGTCCCCGGCACCGTGTCCGTCGTCGGCTACGACGACGATCCCCTGTCCCGGCTCAGCTGCTTCAACCTCACCACCGTCAGCCAGAACGCCGAGGAGCAGGCCCGGCAGGCCGTGACCGCCGTCGTCGAACGCCTCGACGGTGGACGCACGGCGTCTCGCGAGATCGTCCTCGCCCCATCGCTGGTCATACGGGCCACCACGGGCCGACCGCACTGATCCCGGCAGGCCGCCCGCAGTGATCCCGTCGAGCCCCCGCGCGCGGCCCGGGAGGCCGTGAACCGGCGGCTCCCGTCGGCCCGACAGCGAATATGTGGCTAACGCACCTTTATGCAACAGATTCGCGTCGCAGCATTCATTCGCGAGCAGACCCTTGACACGTTCCCGAAACGCAAGCATGCTCTGGCCACCGCTTAAAGCGATTTAAACGCTTGCAGAACCCATACTCACCAGACAATCCGGCATTGCCGTGACCGGGTGCCGGGACATCCCCGCAACGAGCTGTTCCGGTGATCACTGACGCCGCCCCGCCCAAGGGGAACCAGGTGCGGCGGATGAACGGAATCGGTACCCGGGACCCCGTGCAAGTCCTTGCCGCGCGACCCCTCCCCCGAAGGCGCGACGCCGTTCCGCTCCCTTCCGCCGTGGCGCCTCCACCCCCGAGACATGAGACATGCCTGGCCCGCTCACTCCCCCCGCCCGGCATCACTTGAAGGAGAAACCCAGCCCATGAATCGCATCCAGACCCGGCGGCCCTCCGGTAACCGTCTCTCCAGAAAAGGCCTGACCGTGGTAAGCCTGCTCGCCATGACGGCGGCCGCGCTGACCGGGTGCGCCAGCGGGAAGGCCACCGGCGGTACCTCGGGGCAGGCGACCGCGTCTGCCGGAGGCGGAACGACGTCCGGCACGAAAAGCGGCGGCAAGAACAACATCTACGTCATCGGCGGCAAGTCCGACGACCCGTTCTTCTCCGCGGTCAAGCGCGGTGTCGAGGACGCGACGAAGCTGGTGAAGGCGGGCGGCGGCACTGTCACCTACCTCGGCCCGCAGAGCTACGACAACCTCGGCCCGGACGTCGCCAAGCTGACGCTGACCGCCATCTCGCAGAACCCCTCGGCGATCCTCGTGCCGGACTGGGTGCCCGGGAACCAGGACTCCGCGATCAAGCAGGCCATCGCCAAGGGCATCAAGGTCTTCATCTACAACTCCGGCGGCATCGACGCGGCCAAGCGGGTCGGCGCCGTCAAGTACATCGGGTCGGACGACTACCAGGCGGGCGAGGCCGGCGGCGCGAAGTTCGCCGAGGAGGGCGCGAAGAACATCCTCTGCGTCAACACCGTCCCCGGCTCCGCCAACCAGGAGGCCCGCTGCAAGGGCATCAAGGACGGCGCCGTCAGCAAGGGCTCCGCCTCCAAGCAACTCCCGCTGCCCTCCTCGAACTTCGGCAACCCGTCCGCCGTCACCCAGGCGATCAAGGGCGCGCTGCTGAAGGACTCCAGCATCGACGCGGTCGTGACGGTCGACACCGGGGACGCCGACAGCGCCGCCGCCGCGATCAAGCAGGCGGGCGTCGGCAGCAAGGTCCAGCTCGGCACCTTCGACCTCTCGCAGAGCCAGCTCGACCGCATCAAGTCGGGCAACCAGCTCTTCGCCATCGACCAACAGCCCTACCTCCAGGGCTTCTACGTCGTGTCGATCGCCAACCAGTTCCTGTCCTACGGCGTGCTCCCGCCGCAGAACCCGATCCTGACCGGCCCCCTGCTGGTCACCAAGGACAACGTCGACGCGGCGATCGCGGGCACCAAGGCCGGAGTCCGCTGACCGACCCGGTGCCGGGCCTCTCCCCGGGCCCGGCACCTCCCCGCACCCGAAAGGGCCCCCACGCCCACGCCCCGCACCACACCCGGATCGACGAAGGTGACACCACTCCGATGACAACCTCAACTCCCGACACGACGGCCGGGAAAGCGACCGCGGTCGCCCCGCCTAAGCAGACCGAGAGCCCTCTGGCGCAACTGCGACATCGTCCCGAGGTCGGCGCGCTCATCGGAACGATCAGCGTGTTCGTCTTCTTCGCGATCTTCGGCGGGGAGAAGTTCCTCGCCGCGGGAGGGGCGGCGAGCTGGCTGAACATCGCCTCCGAACTCGGCATCATCGCCATCCCCGTCGGGCTGCTGATGATCGCCGGTGAACTCGACGTGTCCGTGGGCTCGGTGCTGGCCGGCAGCTCGATGACGCTGGCCATCGTGTCCGGCCACTGGGGCGCGCCGATGATCGTCGGCATCGTGTGCGCGCTCGGCCTGGGCCTGCTGACCGGCCTGATCAACGGCATCCTCGTCACCCGCACCAACGTCCACTCGCTGGTCGTCACCCTGGCCACGCTGTCCGGCCTGGCCGGTCTCACCCTCGGCCTCTCCCGCGTCACCACCGGCACGACCAGCGTTGCCATCAGCCCCGACCCGCTGTCCAAGGCGTTGTTCGGGAAGCTGATCGCCGGCCAGTTCGAGGTCGCGATCTTCTGGTGGCTGGGCCTGGCGGTGCTGGTCACGGTGGTGCTGCAGATGATGAAGTACGGCAACTGGATCTTCGCCATCGGCGGTGACAAGGAGAGCGCCCGCGCCACCGGCATCCCGGTCGACAAGGTGAAGATCGCCCTGTACATGGCCAGCGGCTTCGGCGCCGCCCTGGTGGGCGTGATCCAGACCATCCTCTACAACGGCGCCCAGGTCGCCAACGGCCAGTCCTTCGTCTTCAACTCCATCATCGCGGTGGTCATCGGCGGCGTGCTGCTGACCGGTGGCTACGGCTCCGTCGTGGGCGTCGTGCTCGGCACCCTGACCTTCGCGATCGTCAACCAGGGGATCTACTACACCGGTTGGAACTCCGACTGGGCCAGCCTGATCCTCGGTGTCCTCATCCTCGTGGCGGTCCTGATGAACAACACCTTCCGCCGGCTCGCCCTGTCCTACAAGCCCCGATCCGCGAAGAAGGCCTGACCATGACCGCACCCCTTCTGCGCCTGACCGACGTGAGCAAGTCCTTCCTCGGCACCCACGCGCTGCAGGACATCTCCCTGGAGGTGGAGCCCGGCAAGGTGCTGTGCCTGCTCGGCGACAACGGCGCCGGCAAGTCCACCCTCATCAAGATCCTCTCCGGGTTCCACAAGCCCACCACCGGCATCATCGAGGTCAACGGCGAACCGGTCGTCTTCGACAGCCCCCGCGACGCGTCGGCCCGGGGCATCGCCACGGTGCACCAGTTCGGCGGCACGTTCCCGCTGATGGGCGTCGGCCGCTGTTTCTTCGTCGGCGCCGAACCCACCAAGGGCTGGGGCCCGTTCAGGCTGTTCGACAAGAAGCTGGCCGGGGAGATCGCCGTCCGCGAGATGCAGTCCCTGGGCATCACCCGCGTCACCGACGGCAGCCGCCTGGTGGGCAGCCTGTCCGGCGGCGAGCGCCAGGCCCTGGCCATCGCGCGGGCCGTGTACTTCGGCGCGAACGTCCTCATCCTCGACGAACCCACCGCTGCCCTCGGCGTCAAGGAGGCCGCCCACGTCCTGCGGATCATCATGCAGGCCCGCGCCAAGGGCGTCGCCGTCATCCTCGTCACCCACAACGTCCGGCACGCCATGATGGTCGGCGACCACTTCGCCGTCCTCATCCGCGGCCAGAAGGCGGACGACTTCCGCAAGGGCGAACGCACCCGGGAGCAGATCACCGACCTCATGGCCGGCGGCGAGGCGATGGCCCATCTCGAAGCCGAACTGGCCGAGATGGAACTGCAGGCCCAGACCGACTCCTGACCCGGAGGACTCACACCGTCGTCGGGTCGGATGACCCGCGGTACGTGGCCGCCCGGCCCCGCCCGGTGTCCCGACCGCGCGCCACCTTCCGGGTCAGTCATGCGGTACCTGCCGGTTACGAGCATCCCGGCAGGCACCGCCTGTCCTTTTTTCGGAGCGTCGCGGCGCAGGAACCACACCCGGGCGACACCAACCGGCCGAAGCACCGGGCAGTCACGCTGCCACGGCCCGCGGCCCCCTTCCCCTTCCCCGCCCGACCGGCAAGAGGGCGATCCGACCCGGATGCCGGCGCCGCCCTCGGAGGTCACCAGCCCTCGCACCCCCTCCCCCGGTACGGAGGTAGGGGCCGGCCGTGCCACCGCCCGTCCGGGGCCGGCATCACGGTTCCGCCCGCCGACAGCGGGCCTCGCACTGCGCGGACCGAGACGCCGAACGCGTGCGGCGCGTGGAACAGGACTCGCGCGTCCATGAACAGATCCCGTCAGATGTCCGACACCGGTCCACGACACCCGTGCGCGTCACGGCCATGCCCTTCCATCTCCCCGTCGTACCGGCCGTGCGGAGCGCGTGAGCCGAGTTCGTGCCCGGCAGTCGCAGTCGACCGCCGCGTTCGGCGTCGGTCGGAGCCTCACCGACAGGCCGAGCGGCGCGCGAGGAAGGAGCAGGTCACATCCCTTGCTCCTCGTCATCCACTGTTCGGCCGAGGCGGGAGCGGTCCCGGCAGGTGGATTACGGCCGTTCGACCGAGGCGGCGCCGCCTGCCCGAACGAGAGGCTGAGGCCCGGCCTTCGCGAGACACGCGGAGGGTGACGGACCGAGCGGGACGACGAGGGAGCCGGGCATGGCGAGGGCAGCGGACACCGGGAGCCGGAGTGAGAACGGCGGGACGCGTGCACCGCTTCGTGGCAGGCGGAGCGACCGCCACCTGGCACGGGTCACGGCGCTGGCCGTGGCCGCGCTGATCGCCACGCAGTGGCTCCCCGTCGTAGCGGGCCTCACCGCCGGATGACCGGACCGGGCAGGTTCGCCGTCGCGAAGGAACGGGAGAGGTCGGCATGACTATTCGGGTGGTCGTCGTCGACGACCAGGACATGGTGCGCTCGGGATTCGCCGCGCTGCTCTCGGCGCAGAGCGACATCGACGTCGTGGGGGACGCGCCCAACGGCAGGCTGGGCGTCGAGGTCAGCCGCAGCACGCACCCCGACGTGGTGCTGATGGACGTACGGATGCCGGAGATGGACGGGCTGGAGGCCACGCGGCTGCTGTTGGATCCGCCGCGTGGTGTGGTGCACCGGCCCAAGGTCCTCATGCTGACCACCTTCGACATCGACGACTACGTCTACGAGGCGCTGCACGCCGGCGCCAGCGGCTTCCTGCTCAAGGACGCGCCGGTCGCCCAACTCGTACAGGCGGTACGGGTGATCGCCGCCGGTGAAGCGCTGCTCGCACCGTCCGTCACCCGCCGCGTCATCGAGGACGTCACCCGGCGCCGTCCCGTCGCGCACCGCACCGCTCGCCTGCGGCTGAACGGCCTCACACCGCGCGAGACGGAGGTCCTGCGCCTGGTGGCGCGGGGCCTGTCGAACACCGAGATCGCCGCCCGGCTGGTGGTGGCCGAGCAGACCGTCAAGACCCACATGACCCGCCTGCTGGCCAAACTCGGCGCCCGCGGCCGGGCCCAACTCGTCGTCCTCGCCTACGAGTCGGGGCTCGTCGCACCCGGCGCACCCGACTGAACAGGCCCCTCGTCCGGATCCGCCCCGTCATACCCAGGTGTGACACCCGACTTGGCACCCCGGTGTGACGTACCGCCCCCCGCCCGCGCCCTAGCGTCACCGCGCCCAGACCACGGACCGGTTTCGCAGGAGCGTGACACATGCACCAGCCCAGCAACTTCGACCACATGCACCAGACCATCAGCCTCGACCGCATCCGGCGCCTCTACCGCACCTACGCCGACGATCTCGGCCGGGCCCGCGAACAACAGCGCGCGCTGCTCGCCCCGCCCATCTCGATGAAGGCCCAACTCGACGACATCGAGGCCGAGATCACCTACCTCCTGCTGCGCGAGGCCCGCCCCGAGACGGTCGTGGAGATCGGCACCTACCATGGCTGGTCCACCACCTGGATCCTGCGCGCCCTGCACGACAACGGCACCGGCCACCTGTACTCGTACGACATCGTCGACCACGTCGCACGGGAGGTTCCGGGCGAACTCGCCGCGGGCTGCTGGACCTTCACCCAGGGCAACGTGGTGGAGAACCTGGAGAAGGTCCCCGACACCGCGGACTTCCTCTTCATCGACGCCGCGCACTCCGCGAGCTTCGCCCGCTGGTACATCCGGCACCTCTTGCCGAGGATGCGGCCGGGCATACCGGTGTGCGTCCACGACGTCTTCCACGGCCGCAGGCCGCTGCCGTTCACCGAGGGGGCGGTGGTGCTGCGCTGGCTGGCCGAGCGGGAGAACCCGTACTTCACCGCCTCCAGGGCGCACGCCCGCGAGACCCACGACCGGCTGAAGGCCATCAAGGAGGCCCTCGCCCTGGGCGGCCCGGTCCGGGCGAGCCGCGACAACCCGATGGTCTTCTTCACGCTGCGGTGACACCGGCGTACCGCCCCCTACCAGGGGACTAGCCGCAGGTTGGCTCCCCGGTGTGACGCCCGGCGGCACACCCGCTCCCTACCTTCCGCCCACCAGGTCGACGCGAACGGCGACCGACCGTGCGACGGAAGCAGGGAGACGGACCATGGGGCGCTTCACACGCACGCTGGCCGCCTGCACGCTCATGATGACGATGGGCGCGGGAACGGCCGGCTGGGCGGCGGGTGACATCCAGACCGCCGTCACCGGCCCGCCGCCCGGGGCGGCGGCATGGACGGCCGACCACGTGCTCGGCAGCCGGCTGCCGGATCCGGCGGCGACCGCTCCGGCCGCCGTCGCCCGCTTCCTCGCCGCGCTGACGGCGCCGCAGCGCAGCCTGCTGGCCCGGCGTCACCCGCTCGTCGTGGGCAACCTCGACGGCGCCCCGCCCGAGCTCCGGTACACCGCCAACGCCCGGGCACTCACCGTCGAACGCGAGCGTGAACTGGCCCGCGCCGCCGACCCGGAGCTGTCCGGTGACGCGCGGCGGCAGGCCCGGAAGCGGGCCGCGACGTACGGCAGGCTCCTGGCGCCGGGCCACCGCGTGCTCGCCTTCGACCCGAGAGGCCGCGGACAGGTCGCCGAGGTGTACGGAGATCTGCGCACCGCACGGCGCGTCGCGGTCCTGGTCCCCGGGTCCGACACGGACCTGACCTCGTACGCCACCACCGCCCGCATGGCCCGCGACCTGCGCGCCGAGATGGCCCGGCGCACGCCCGCCGACCGCCCCGCGGTGATCGCGTGGGTCGGCTACACCACCCCGGTCGGCGTCGGTTACGACGCCGCCACCGGCCACCTCGCCGAGGCGGGTGCGCCGCGGCTCATACGGTTCCTCGACGGCCTGGCCGCGACGACCCGCCCCGCGGCCCCGCCCGCCGTGTTCTGCCACAGCTACGGCTCGGTCCTGTGCGGCATCGCCGCCCACCGGCTGACGGTCCGTCAGCTCTCCGACCTGGTGGTCGCGGCCTCGCCCGGCGTGCGTCTCGACCATGCCGACCAGGTGCCCCTCGGGGCCCGGCTGTGGGCGGCCGACCGCGATCCGACCGACTGGGTGCGGCGGATACCCGCCGTCGAGCTCTTCGGCCTCGGCCACGGCACCGACCCGACCGACCCAGCCTTCGGCGCCCGCGTCGTCTCCTCCGACCGGGCCGAGGGCCACACCGGCTACTTCACGCCCGGCACCGCCTCCCTGCGCAACTTCGCCGACATCGCCCTCGGCGACTACCCGGCCGTCACCTGCGCCCGCCCCACCCCGGACACCGCGAAGGACTGCCGCCATGGCCTTGCCTGACCTTCCCGCCCGAACCGCGAATCCCTCAGCGCGGGGCGAGCGAACCACACGAACCGGGCAGCGCGACCGGACCGAGCCGGGCCCTCGGGTGGAGCAGGCACAGGACGCCGCCGGGGCACCACAAGCCACGGTCCCACCGCAGACCACGGCCCGGGAGCGGCTGCGGCTGCGGCACGCGGCGGCCGGTGCGGTCGCCCGTGTCGAGGCCCACACCCCCGCCCACCGCGACCGCGCCGTCGACGGTTTGCGCGCCCTCGCGCTGCTCGCGGTGCCCGTCGGCCACTGGCTGCTCGGCGGTCTCACCCGCGACCCCGGCGGCGCGCTGCACAACGCCAGCCCGCTCACCACCTTCGGCTTCCTCGCCCCGGCGAGCTGGCTGCTCCAGATGCTCGGCATCTTCTTCCTGGTCGGCGGCTACTCCTCGGCCCTGTCACTGCGCCGCTCCACCGGACGCGGCGTCCCGACAAGCGTCTGGCTGCGCGGCCGACTGACCCGTCTCGGCCGTCCCGTCGTCGGCGTCGCGGCGGTGTGGGCCGTACTCCTGCCGGTGCTGTACGCGGCCGGAGTGCCCACCGTCACGCTGCGCACCGGGGTGGTCCTGGTCGTACAGCCCCTGTGGTTCGTCGGCATCTACCTGCTGGTGACCGCCCTCACCCCGTGGTGCCTGCGCGCCGCCCGCACGTCCGGCGCGTGGACGGCCCTCCCGCTGCTCGGCGCGGTCGCCGTCGTCGACCTGCTGCGCTACGGCCCGTGGGCGCACGCCATGCCGTCCTGGCTGGGGATACTCAACCTCGGTCCCGGCTGGCTGTTCGCGTACCACCTCGGCGTCTGCTGGGGCGAGGGACGGCTCGGCCGGCGCGGCGCCCGGCTGATGCTGCTGGGCGGCGGCGCGCTGTTCGCCGTACTCCTCCTCGTCTTCCACTACCCGGCCAGCATGGTCGGCGTGCCCGGCGCGGGGCGCACCAACGCCCATCCGCCGTCGCTGCTCGTACTCGCCCTGGCCAGTGCCCAGTGCGGTGCGGCGATCCTGCTGCGGGACCGGCTCGACGCACTGCTGCGGAGGCGGCGGGCGCTGTGGGCGGCGGTCGCCGCGGTCAACCTCTCGGCGATGACGATCTTCTGCTGGCACCAGACGGCCCTGCTCGCCCTGGCCGTCCCCGGCTCGCTCCTCGACGGCCCGGTTCCCGGACTCACCACCTCCCCGGACACCACCGTCTGGCTCCTCGCCCGGCTCGCCTGGCTGCCCCTGATCGCCGTCACGCTGCTCGGCATCGCCCGCCTCACCCACCGTTTCGAAACACCCTGGACCGGCGTCCGCGGCCCCTGGCGTGCGGCGGCGGCCTCGCTGGCCGCGGGCTTCGCCTGCTACGCCCTGGCGGTCGTCCTGTGACCCGCCGACGTCTCGCGGCCCGGACCGGGCATCGCGCCCGACGGGGTGAGAGAGCCGCGAGGAACTTGCAGGCGTAAGCCCTCGCCCAGCCCCATGTCGTTCAGCCCCACGCCCGATCGGGATGCCCGTGACCCCCACAGCCGAATCCGTCCGCCCCGCCCCCGACCGCTCACCCCCCGCCCAACACCCGCCGTCCGCCCGGGAATTCAGGCGACGTCACCGCGTCCCGCTGCTCGCCACCCTCACCGCGCTTCCGCTCTACGCGGTGTGGTGGGCTTTCCTCGCCACCGGCGGCGGTGATCTCGCGGCCCAGGAGACCTGGGCCCACTTCGTCGCCCACCACGGCGGATCGCCGTACATGCTGTCCTGGTACGGCGGCGCGCACGTCGCCAACTACAGCGTGCTCTCGCCGTATCTGATGGCCGCGTTCGGCGTGCGCACGGTGACCGTCGTCTCCGGGCTCACGGCCACCTGGCTGACGGCCGCGCTGATGGTGCGGGCGGGGATCCGCCGGCCCCTGGGACCGGCGCTGCTCGCCGCGCTGATGCTGTGGTGCAACGTCCACGCGGGCCGTTCCACCTTCGCCCTCGGAGTGGCGTTCGCGCTCGCCGCCTGCCTGTTCCTGACGGGCCCACGCCGACCGGCACTCGTGGCGGCGTACACGGCACTGGCCACGCTGGCGTCTCCGGTAGCCGGGCTGTTCCTGGCCGTGGTGGGGGCCGCCCTCCTCGCCGTACGGGACCGAGGCAGGGCGCTGTCCCTGTTGGTGCCGCCCGCCGCAGTCGTCGCCGCGACCACGCTGCTGTTCCCGTTCTCCGGGCAGCAGCCGATGACGTTCCCGCGACTGCTGCCACCGCTGCTCCTCGGCCTGGCCGTCACCGCCCTGGCCCCGCGCACCTGGCGCGTGGCCCGCGGCTCCGGGGCCGTCTACGCGGCGGTCTGCGTCCTCGTCTACCTCGTGCCCTCGCCCATCGGCACGAACGTCGAGCGGTTCGCCTGGCTGTTCGCGCCGCCCGTGCTCCTCGCGGCGCTCATGTCCACGCCGGGCCGGGCGCGTCGGCACCGCGTGGTCCTGATCACGGCGGTCGTGTGCTCCACCGCGTGGATCGTGCCGAAGTCCGTTCTCGACCTCCGGCAGAGCGCGCCGGTGCCCGCCTGGGCCGCCGACACACACGGGGTCGTACATGCCCTTGACCGACTCGGCGCCGACCGCACCCGCGTGGAGGCGGTCCCGACCGTCTCCCAGCGCGAGGCCGCCCTCCTCTCCCCCCACGTCGACCTGGCCCGCGGCTGGAACCAGCAGCTCGACATGAAACGCCACCGTCTCTTCTACGACGGCACCTTCTCCGCCTCCGCCTACCGGGCGTGGCTCGACCACTGGGCGGTCGGCTTCGTCGTGCTGCCGTCGGCCGAGCCCTGGCACTACGCCGAGGCCGAGGCCGCCCTGGTCCGCGACCACCGTCCCGGGTGGCTGCGCCCCGTCTGGCACGACGCGCACTGGCGGGTGTACCGGGTCCAGGACGCCGTACCCCTGGTCTCCCCACCGGCGACGGTGACCCGGACCACCCCGGCCGAGATGGACATCCGCATGCCGCGGCCCGGAGCGGTGACCGTCCGCATCGCCTACTCGCCCTGGCTGCGCAGCGACGGCGCCTGCCTCGCCAGGGACGGGGAGTTCACCCGGCTGACGGTCTCCGCGCCGGGGGCGTACCGCCTTGGTTCGCGTTACTGGCCTTCATCTACGCCGGACAGCTGCTGCTGACACCTGCCGACCGCGGTCGGCGCCCGTCGGTGTCGGCGGCCTCCGTACGCGCGAACCGCCGCCCCGAGCTGTCCGGGGCGGCGGTTCGGGGTTCGGCCGATTCACTCAGGTGCGGGGATCCGTGGAAGTCAGCACTTCCAGACGGCCCAGTACAGCTGCCCCTTGATCGAACCGTCCGACCAGGCGACGGGCGTGTCGATGTGGACCTGGTTGGACCCCTTGTACGGGTAGAACCAGTCCCAGTGGCCGTGCTGCTTCTTGTTGTAGTGGACCTCCACCCAGCCCTGGGAGTGCCGGACGTACGGGGCGAACCAGTAGGCGCCCGCGAAACCGGGACGGATGGTGTTGGTGACGACCGCGCCCGCCTCGCGCTGGTCGCCCACCGTCCAGGTCTCGGTGCTCGACGAGCTGGCCTTTATCCCCGCCTCGATCTCGTCGGAGAAGCCGAGGCTGACCTCCAGGCTCTGCGTGTTCGCGTAGGAGTACGAGGTGTTGGTCGAGTACTTCCAGTTGACCTGGTACGTCTGGGGGTCCGTGCCCGCGCAGTTGTTGGACACGTTGCTGACCTGGTGCCGCTTGCCCAGCGCGGTCCACGCGTTCACCTCGTGGTACTGGCACAAGTTGATGCTCGGGCCCTGGCCGTTGCAGGCGCCGATCGGGTCCGGGTGGGTGGCGGGATCCCAGCCGGGGCTGTAGGCGCTGGCCGAGCCCGCGGAGAAGGGGATGGCCAGCAGGGCGAGGGCGGGCGCCAGCAGAGCCGTACGTCTGAGGTTGCGCCGGAACAACTTCATGAACATTCTCCTCGTCGTGCGCCGGCGTCGTGCACCTGGCGTCGGACAGGAGCCTTGCCGCCGGGGAGTTGACCGGACAGCCGTCCCCCGGGGCCAATCAATTGCTTGACCTGCACCTACGTGTTTGTTCACCGTCCCGCAACAGAGTCGTCGCACACACGTCGGTACGGCGCGTCCGGCACGTACGTCCGCCACTGCGCGGGTGTCAGTCCGACGCCTCCCGCCCGCGCGCACACCCGCGCCAGTGCCCGCGCCGGGTCGACGACGTACCGCTGGAGGGGGACGTGGTCGCCGCTCGCGTACACCGTGGTGCCGTCGGCGCTGAAGGCGAGCGAGTCGATCTCCTCACCGGGGGTGACAAGCAGGCTGCCGAGGGGCTGCCGGGTGGCCACGTCCCAGAGCTGGAGGCTGCCCGCGTCGCCGCCGACGGCGAGAGTGCGGCTGTCGGGGCTGAACGCGAGGGCCCGCACGCTTTCGGGGGTCTCGCCGAGCGGGGCGGGGAAGACGTTGCGCAGGATGCCCTCGCGGTGCCGCAGATCTCCGTCCCACAGGGCGACCCGGCCCGTTCCGTCGCCGGCCGCCAGCAGGGAGCCGTCCGCGGTGAAGGACAAAGCGCCGATCTGCTCGCCCCGGACGAGGTCGTGTGCGGTGGCCCGGCCCGAGGGCGGGCGGGCCACTACACCGTCGCCGACGAGCAGTTCGTCGTCGGGGCGGACACCGAGGTGGAAGGCGGTGACGCCGGTCAGGACCGCGGTGCGGTGACGGCGTGCGACGTTCCACACCTCGTCGGCCACGCCTCCCACAGAAGTGGAGCGGGCGGCGTAGAGGGTACGGCCGGACCGGCCGAGGGCGATCTCCAGCACCGGGAAACCCGGCAGGTCCAGCGAGGTCACCGCCCGCCCGTGCCGCACGTCCCAGACCGTGAACGGCTGCGCCCCCACCTCCCGCCCCGGCGCCGAGACGCCGTAGCCGAACCGTGTGCCGTCGGGGCTGAACGCCAGCAGCGGCAGGGTGTCCTTCGCCACGACGGGCAGGGCGGGGTGGGTGGAGACGGGGACCTTCACCTGCGGGAGGGTGCGCAGGAGGCGGCCGTCGGCGGTGGCGCGGAGGCTGAAGGTGTAGTGGTCGGCGGTACGCCGGACCGTGGCGTAGGTGCGGCCGTCCGGGCTCAGGCGTACGCCGTCCATGGCGGCGGTGCGCCAGGCCGGGGTGACCGCCGGGCCGAGGCCGAGGGTGTGGGCGGTGCCGCCCTCCAGGTAGCGCAGGGCGCGGCCGTCGTCCTCCCAGACCAGGCCGCCGTAGAGATGCTGGTTGTTGAAGGAGTGCTGGAAGACGGGAGTTGTGGGGTCCGTGAGCCGCCAGACGCGGATCTCGCCGCGGTCGGCGGTGGCCAGGAAGGCACGGTCCGGGCTGAAGGAGGCGTCCTGCACGGCGGGGTCGTGGATGTCGGTGGTCTTCCGGCCCGTGCCGGTGTCCCAGATGCGCAGGCCGCTGCCGGTGGCGGCGGCCAAGCGGTCGCCGGCGAGGGCGAGGACAGCGGTGTCCTCGTCGCAGACGGGGTCCCGCTGCCAGGCGCCGGGGAGGGCGCGGCCGGTGGAGGTGTCCCACACCTGCGGGGCCTGCCCGGAGGGGCAGATGGCCACGTGTCGGCCGTCCGCGGCGAGGTCGCTGAACGCCAGGTCGGTTACCTGGGTCTGGAACAGCACGCGGCCGTCCGTGGAGGAGCGCAGCCGTACGCGGTCGCCCTCGGTGGCCAGGAAGGCGCGGCCGTCGCGGGTGAAGCGGAGGTCGATCACGTCCGGCAGGGCGGGGCCGATCCACCGGCCAGTGCTCGTGTTCCACAGCCTTACCCGGTTGTCGTCCCCGGTGACCGCGAGTACCCGTCCGCCGGGGCCGACGCCGGTCACCGTGCCCGAGGGCACCCGGCCCGAGCCGGTGCCGCGGTGGGTGGTGACGTCCCAGGTGTGCCAGGTGCGGCCGTAGGCGCTGAGCAGGGTTCGGCCGCCGTCGGCGAGGACGCGGAGGGGGCCGTCGCCGGGAGCGGGGTCGGTGAAGGTGTCCGTCTCCACCTGGCCGAGGGAGCCGAGCAACGCGCGGCGGCTTTCGGGGAGTTGGGCGATGCGCCAGGCGGCGGCGCCGAGGAGGAGAGCGGTGTGGGGGTCGGTGGTGCGCAGGGCATCGGCGACCTCGGACACACGACGGGCCGCGTTCTGGGTCCGCTGGAGTTCGTTGGTGTCGTACTCGCGCCAGACCACGAAACCCGTCAGCAGCGCGACCGCCAGGACGGCGGACAGGGAGACGGTCAGGACGCGGTGGCGGCGGCTGATGCGGGCGGCCGCCCGGCGCTGGGCCTCGCGGGCGTCCAGCGCGGCGATGAGGAAGAAGCGCTCAGGGGCCGTGAGGGCGGGGTCGTCGAGGTGGTCGGGGAAGAGTTCCTCGGTGCGGGCCAGCCGGGTCCCCCGGTACAGGGCGCCGGGGTCGCGGTCGTGCTCCAGCCAGGTGCGGGCCGCTTCGGCCAGCATCCGGTGGTGGCGCAGACGTTCGCGGTCCTCCTCGATCCAGCCGTGCAGCCGGGGCCAGCAGGTGATCAGCGACTCGTGGGCGAGCTGGACGCCGTCCTCGTCGGCGGTCAGCAGCCGGGCGCGGGTGAGCCGCTCCACGACGACCGGCACGTCAGGGTCCCTCCACTCCGCCAGTTCACCGCGCGTGAGGGGTCGGCGGGTGTCGGGGGTGCCCCGGCCCGGTACGACCATGCGCTGCAGGAGATGGCGGGCGGCGCGGGCCTGGGGCGGGGTCAGGCCGCCGTAGACCTCCTCGGCGGTCGCGGCGATGGCGCCGCGTACCCCGCCGGCGGCCTCGTAGCCGGCGAGGGTGAGCATCCGGCCCCGGCGGCGGCGCCAGGTCTCCAGCAGAACGTGCGAGAGCATCGGCAGTCCGCCGGGCTCGTCGAGCGCCTCGTCCACCAGGCGGGCGGTCAGCGTCCGCTCGACGAGCCACCCGGCCGCCTGCGCGGGCCCGACGACGGCTTCGCGCAGTTCCTCCGCCGTCATCGGGCCGAGCAGCAGCCCGGCACCGTGCAGGGCGTCCGCCAGAGACCGGTGCTCTGCGCAGCGGGCGTAGAAGTCGGCGCGTACGGCGATCAGGACACGCAGCCTGCTGTCCGGGTCACGGGCGGCGAGCAGCAGGTCGAGGAAACGGGAACGCTCCCGCTGGTCGGCGCAGAGGGTGAAGATCTCCTCGAACTGGTCCACGACGACCCAGTTCTCCGGCTCCCCAGGCTCCGGGGCGAGGAGGTGGCCGTAGCTGGTCGCGGGGGTCGGGCCGGGGGTGAGGATGCTCAGCCGGGCCGGGTGGCCGCGTGCGGCCATCTCCTCCTTGAGGCGGGGTATCAGTCCGGCTCGCAGCAGCGAGGACTTGCCGCTGCCCGAGGGACCGAACAGCACCGCGAAGCGGTGGTCGCAGACCAGCTCGCTCACCTCGTCGACGACGCGGTCCCGGCCGAAGAAGAGGTGCTGGTCGCCCGGCTCGAACCGGGCGAGCCCGCGGTACGGCGCCGGTACGTCCTCGACAGTCTCGGCGGGGGCCAGGTTCGTCTCCTGCTCGGCCTCCTTCCAGCGCGGCTCCCACTCGCCCTGGTCGCCTCCGCAGGCACGGACGTATCCGCGCAGGACGTCCAGCGAGGGCAGCCGCTCCCCGGCCGCGGCATACGACAGCGTTGTCGCGGAGAAACCCGCGGCCGTGGCCATCGTCCGGTACGACGGGCTGCCCGCCGTCCGGCGCAGCGCGCGCAGCTCGTGCGCGAGCCGCTGGACGGGACCGGAGGTCGGGTCCAGCGGTCTTTCGGGACGCCCCATGCGTTCGTACCTCCACAGACCTCACGAATGAGACATCGAGAGCGACGACCATACGACGCACCGGGAAACGGGAGGGTTGATTGCAGGTGACGGATGGGTGACGCCGGTCAATCCGCTGCCGTCCACGAGATTGTTTGCGCAGGTGAAAGGGGGTGTCAATCAACTCGCCCGCAGCGATTCTCGGTGGAGTCGGGCCGGAGTCCGCCCATGCGTGGATACGGCCTGGCGTTCCTCGCAGCCCCTTCATTGCCCCGTGACCGGAGAAACCCATGCAAATAAGTACCGTGCGTCGCCTCGGCCTCTCGGCGCTCCTCGCCGGCGCGGTCGCGCTGACCGGCCTCCCCTCCCTCGGCACCGTCGGCGCGGCCCCTGCGTCCAGCGGCGTGGCGATCAAGGCCCAGAATGTGGCCCAGGAAACCTTCCCGCAGGTCCACTGGAACGTCGACGGCGGTGCCGCGGCCTACCGCCAGATGCTCAGCGAATTGAACGAGCTGGCTCGCACTCGCGCCAACGCACGCGCCAGCGGCGAAATCGTCAACACGCGAGGCAATCAGGTGAGCGTCACCATCCTCGACAACACGCGGACATACCAGTACGCGGACATCGTGATCAGCTCCCCGGGGGAGGCCGCGCCCACCGTGCACGCCGTGGTGCGGCTCAGCAACCTCTACGTGGTGCGGGTCTACCGAGTCATGCAGCCCAACAACCGCGTCCTCAACCTCGTGAGCGGCGTCCCCAACGCGTCCAGCACCGACGACAACTACTTCCTGGGCAAGGAGGGCTACGACGCTCTCGCCCGGGAAGCCAATCAGGCGCTGACCAACGTCAACATGGGCCCCGCAACCCTGGGAGCGGCCCTCCACGATCTGGGCAACCGCAGCTCGTCCCGTCTCAGGCAGGCCCGCGGTCTGCTCACCCTCATATTCAGCATCTCGGAGGGTTCCCGCTTCCGCACCCTCGCCGACCGCGTCGCCTCCGCCATGGACAGCAGGAACTCGGTCAGCTACACCCCTCAGCAGATCGCCCTGATCCATAGCTGGGCCCGCGTCAGCCATGTCTTCATCGGCCACTACAACGGAACGGACAACACCGCGAGCACGAGCGTCGCCGGAGCGGAAATCAACACCGCCCGCCAGGCCGCGGCTCTGCTGGCGATCGCCCTCAACGACGGGCCCAACCCCAACCCCAAGGACGAACTCTGACCGCGGGAGCGGCCGTGCACGACGCACGACGGCCGACCGCGCCCTGATGCAGCACGAGAAGCCCCGGCGGGGCATTTCCACACCCTCCCGCCGGGGCCTCTGCAGTGAACCCGCACTGATTCAGTGCGGCGAAAAGCCACCCCGAGCCCGTCGGAAAGCCCTTCCATCGAGCGCTATGCAGAGCAGTCTCCGGACCTGCCCCGGATGTCACGTCCGGAAGAATGGACCGACGACTGGGTTTCAATGACCAGGCCAAGCCGCCCGCACGACCCGGGAAGCGGAGGAGGAGAGCCTGTCACGCGGCAGTGCCCACAGGACGCCGGCTCGTCGACGTGCCGGGGCCGGGACGTGCAACCCTTCGCGGTCGAGGTCGCCGATGGCTTTGATCAGCATGGTGACCTCGAAGCCCGCGCTGTCGTAACCACGGCGTGAGGGGATCAACCGCCGAATGCCGTCGGCCGCGCCCGGTCGTGCCGGGCGAGTCACGCGGGGCTTCCTCAAGCTCCCGCCCGATCAGGCCTTCCCCAGGGGAATCCGCGCCCGCACCTGCCAGCCCTGCCCCGCCAGCGGCCCGGCGTCGAGCGCCCCGCTCAGGGTAGTGACCCGCTCCGTCAGACCGACCAGGCCGAAGCCGCCGCCGTGGGCGGCGTCGGGGAGCTGGGTGCCGCCGCGGCCGTTGTCGGTGACCGTCACCTCCAGTGTTTCGCGCCGGTCACCGGCCAGGCGCAGGCCCACGGTGATCTCGGTGGCGTCGGCGGCGTGGCGTCGTACGTTGGTCAGCGCTTCCTGGACGACCCGGAAGGCGGCGGCCTGCACCTCGTGGGGGAGGTCGTCGGTGAGTGCCGGGTCGCGGCGGAGGGTGACCTTCTGGGCCGGGCCGCCGAAGCCCTCGGTGAGTCCGGTGATGGCGGCCAGGTCGCCGACCGGGCGGCGCTCGGCCTCCTCACCCGTGTCGCGCAGCACACCGACCGTGCGGCGCATCGAGGCCAGGGCCTCGGTGGCGGCGCGTTCGATGCCGGCCAGGACCGGGTCGAGTTCCTGCGGCCGGGTGGCGGCCATCATGCGGGCCATCTGGGTGTGCACGAGGATGCCGGTGACGTGGTGGGCGACGAAGTCGTGCAGGTCGGCGGCGATCGCCACCCGCTCCTCGCGGCGCGTCTCACCGATGGCGACGGCGCGGCGGTAGTCGAGGGAGCGCAGATAGGCCGCGAGGCCGGCGACGAGACCGGCCAGGACCAGGCCGACGGGCAGGTAGGGGAGCACGGTCGTGGCGTCCGAGCCGTCCAGCGTGTTGGCCTCCCGGACCGGTGTGGCCAGCAGCGCCGCGCCGTCCAGCACCCCGCACACCACGGCCCAACGGGGCGGGGAGTGCCGTACGGCGATGAACAGCAGCGACAGCAGCAGCGCCACCTCGCCCGGGCCGAACGGGGTCCTGGCCCCGGCCAGCAGCGTGCCCGCCGAATACGTCAGGGAGAGCAGCGCTGGTACGGCGCTGCGCACCTGCGGGGTGAACCACGCGGGCCGGCGTGCGGCCGGCCACAGGAGGGCGGCGAGGCCGGCCAGGAGCACCACGAGGATGGGCGACACGCTCCTGCCTGCGGCTCCCGTCTCCAGCACGTCGGCGACGGACGCCACGAGCAGGAAGCCGACGCCGAATCCGCGGGCGCAGCCCCGCCCCGAGATGGAGATCATGCGGTTCACGGTAGGCGAGGCGGTCGGCGGCCGGATCGGCCGAATGGTCGCGGGTGCGACGGCGGTCATGGCCGTATGGCCGAGGTGCGCGCCCGGCTCACCCGCGAGGGTGGAGCCATCCATCTCGTCCGGGGCTCGCTCCCCTCAGTCGGCAGGAGTCACCCCATGAAGCTCGACAGGTACCTCGTCGGTGTCGTCGGCGGCGCGACCGCCGCGGTCGCCCTGGGCGGTCTCGGCGCCCACCTGCTCGCCGGGACCGAGTCGACCACCCGGCTCGACGCGCAATCGACGGTGACGGTCGACGGCCACAGGGCGCTGGCCTCCAACATCGTCGCGGGCCGCACCGAGGGCAAGTACCACCCGCTGCCCTGGGTGGGCACAAAGGTGTCGGGTGTCAGCTGCCCCACCGGACTCAAGGCGGTCGCCGGGGCGTCCATCACCTGCACCGGCAAGAGCGGCGACGGCAGGTCCGTCGACATCCCCGTCTCCGTCGTCAAGGTCATGGGCTCCTCCGTGACCTGGAAGTTCGAGCGCTGAGAAGTAACGGGGGCACGCACCATGAACACCGTTCTGGCCGGCTACGGCCTCTCGAAGAAGTACGGCTCCACGACCGCCCTGGCGGGCGTGGACGTCGAGGTCGGCGCGCGCGACTCGCTGGCGGTCACGGGGCCCGCCGGGTCCGGAAAGTCCACGCTGCTGCTCGCGCTCGCCGGGATCATCCGGCCGGACAGCGGCCAGGTCCTGTTGCGCGGCGGGCGAAGCGGGACGGAGGTCCCCCCGGCCAAAGTCCCCCGGCCTTCGGCCGGGGATGCCCCGATGGGGCGCATCGACACGCTGGACGAGAGCCGGCTCAGCGCACTGCGCCGCAGGCGGTTCGGGTTCGTCTTCCCTTGCGGGTGCGGGCAGTTGCTGCCGGATCTGTCCGCCGAGGAGAACGTCGCCCGGCCGCTGATGCTGGAGGGCACCCCGCGCAGGCAGGCCATCGAGCGGGCCCGCCGCTGGTTCGCGCCGCTCGGCCTGGACGGCCTGCGGGGCCGTCGGCCCGGCGGGCTCTCCGACGGGCAGGCGCAGCGTGTCGCCATCGCCCGCGCCCTGGTCGTGGAGCCGGAGGTGGTCTTCGCCGACGAGCCCACCAGGGCGCTGGACGAGCGCACCGGCACGGAGGTGGTCCAGCTGTTGACCTTCGCGGCCCGGGACACGGGCGCGGCCCTCGTCATGGTCACCCAGGACGCCGACGTCGCCGCGCACTGCGGCCGGATCCTCCGGCTCCGCGACGGCCGGATCGACAACCACAGCCAGTACTCCGTCGTCTGAGCCCACAGAGACCTCCGTGCGTTCCCTCGTCGTTCCCTCGTCCAGCCCCGACCTCGCATCCGGCCCGGTCCTCCGGCCGCCGGGGGCCGCGGAGCGGGCTGCCCGGGGCCGAGGCTGCCATCGTCGGCACGTTCGTCGCACTGGTGACGGCCGGTGCCACCCCGAACACCCCGATCGCCCCCCGGTCTCCCGCGCCTCGGCGTCCGCGCGGTCGTCGGAACCCTCGCGATGTCCGCCGCGATCACCGGCCTCGGGCCCTCGGCGCGGAAGGCCACGGTGGATCCGACACGGACCGCGCACCGAGACAGCCAGGTGTACCGCCCCGGCCCCCGGACCCACCCCCGACCGCACCCCTGAGGCATGATCAGGCCATGAGCACGCCCGGAGCCAGCGCTGCCGCCCCCATCCGCGTCCTGATCGCCGACGACCAGGACATGGTCCGCACCGGCTTCCGTTTCTTCCTCGACGCCCAGCCGGACATCACCGTGGTCGCGGAGGCGGCCGACGGCGAGGAGGCCGTGGCGCTGGCCCGGCGGGTGCGGCCGGATGTGTGTCTCCTGGACATCCGGATGCCGAAGCTGGACGGCCTGGAGGCAACCCGGCTCCTGGCGGGACCGGAGGTCGCCGACCCGATGCGGGTCGTCGTGGTCACCACCTTCGCCCTCGACGAGTACGTGTACGGGGCGCTGCGTGGCGGTGCCTGCGGGTTCCTGCTCAAGGACTCCGGGCCCGTCCTCCTCGCCGAGGCGGTCCGCGCCGCCGCGGCCGGCGACTCACTGGTCTCGCCGTCCGTCACCGTACGGCTGCTCAAGCACCTCACCGCGCCACAGCCCGACGCCGCCCGACGGGCCCCCGCCTCCGCCTCCGCGCCGGTGCCGGAACTCACCGACCGTGAGGGCGAGGTGGTCCGCCTGGTCTCCCTCGGCCGCACCAACGCGGAGATCGCCGCCGAACTCTACGTCTCCCTCTCCACCATCAAGACCCACCTCTCCAGCGTCCAGCTCAAACTGGGCGCCCGGAACCGCGTCGAGATCGCGGCCTGGGCCTGGCGGAACGGGTACGTACAGCCGCGCCCTTGACCCGTCAGAGGGGCCGTCCCGGGCAGATCGAGCATGCGGACCGTGGCACGGGGCGAGCAGCGGTACCAGCGCGGGAGGCGAGGCCTCCAGATGACCGTCGACGAGGAACTGGAGAAGGGGCTGCGCTCGATCGCGGTCCCGGTGCGCGACCGCGCGGGCCGGGCGGCCGCCGCACTGAACGTCGCCACGCACGCCACCCGGCACACGGTGGCCTCGGAGATGGAGTGGCCGCAGCAGTTGAGCTCCACGGAATCGCTCACACAGACCTTCCTACCGGTGCGCGGCGTATTTCCGGTCCCCCATGGACGCCCGATGCGGTGTGGTCGATATTCGACCTTCGAGAAGGAAAGGAAAACGCAAAAAGAACACCGGCGAAAGCACAGGAAATCCACAGGCTCTGTGGTTTTCACTTCGGAGTGACGTGGGCTCGGTGGGTAGATGTAGTCCGGGGGCATGAGGTATCCCGACGGAGGCGACCTGACCACGGTGGAACGGGCCGGCGAGAGCGGGGGCGACTCCAGGCTGCCGAGACAGACGTTCACGGTCGGCATGCGGCCGCCGCAGCTCGCGCGGGCACTACGGGTGTCGCGTATGCCTGGCGTGCCGCCTGGCGTCAGGGCGTCATCACCCGCTACGCAACCGCCAGTTTCATCCCGCTCGGCCTGGATCTCCTGAAGCTGCTTGGCCAACTCCCGAGCGAAGGCGCCCAGTTCGCCTCAGCGGGCGGTGATCCACTGGCGGTCCCGCATCCCCTACGCCCTCCCGCGCCGGACCGTGCTCCCACACGCACGGACGCAGCCACTCGTTGATCACCCATGCCCGCTGGGCTTCTGGCACAGCTTCACGGACGTGATCACCCTCGAACCCGAGCCAGTCGCGAGAGCTGTCAGAACCGAACAGTCCCGATGACGAGGACCATCCCATCAGAGACCGGTGATCTTGACCTTCGTGCGGCAACCCTACAAGCGGCAGAAGCGCTGGAGCCAGGCGCCGGTCCACTGCGCACGAACGCCGTCGACCCTGGCCTGAGGTTGTCGACGGGTGATGTCGGAGAAGCCGACGTCGTTGCCGGTCGTGATGTGCGCGGCCATGTTGAGTTCCCTCGTCCACGGAGCCGCCTCGGCCAGGTTCTGGTGGACAGGGGCGTCGAGGTGTCGTTGGCGTAGACGACCGGCACTTCCACCCCGCACCGTCCACGGCTTCAGCGCGTCCGCAGGGCCGGTCGGCGGACGGAGCCTCCGCAGGGGTCGCTGAGGAACGGGTGGGTACCCGGGCTGCGGGACCGTGCGCCCCGCGCGAGTGTGGTGCGAGGGTTCGCGTCCCCTGACAGGCCGTATCTCGAAAGGTGTGGAAAGGCGGCTCGACATGGCTGATGAGGACCCGCTGCGGAACTATCGAGGCAAACGGGACTTCGACCGGACGAAGGAACCCCGTGGCCGGCCGGGTACCCGTGACGAGGAGCCGCGGTTCGTGGTGCAGATCCATGACGCGAGCACGATGCACTTCGACTTCCGGCTTCAGGTCGGCGACGTGCTGAAGTCCTGGTCCGTGCCGAAGGGACCCTCCACCGACCCCGGCGACAAACGGCTCGCCGTGCCCACCGAGGACCATCCGCTGGAGTACGAGGAGTTCGAGGGCGTGATTCCCGAGGGTGAGTACGGTGGAGGCACGGTCATCGTCTGGGACCACGGCACCTACCGGCCGCTGAGCCACGACCGGCACGGCCGGCCCGTCCCGTTCGACGAGGCGCTCGGACGCGGACACGTCACCTTCCGGCTGGACGGCTCGAAGCTGCGCGGCGAGTACGCGCTCACCCGGTTCCGGGGCGGCGGCAAGGACGGCAAGGGCGAGGCCTGGCTGCTGCTGAAGGCCAAGGACGAACGGGCCCGCACCGGGGGCCGGGCGACCCCGGATCCGCGCCGGGCCCGCTCGGTGCGCACCGGCCGTACGCTGCATCAGGTCGCCGCGGCGGGCCGAGGAGCCGAGCGGTGATGGCCGATCTGCTGAGCACGCTGCCCGACGAGGAGGCCGTACTGCTGAGCGAGGCGGGTCCGGGCGGAAAACTGGCCGCGGATCCCATGCTCGCCACCCTCAGCGACCGTCGGGACTTCTCCGACGGGTGGATCTTCGAACGGAAACTGGACGGGGTTCGCGTCCTGGCCGTCCGCGACGGGAACGGCGTCACCCTGCTCTCCCGCACCGGCAGACGACTCAACGCCACGTATCCCGAGATCGTCGACGCGCTCGCCGCACAGCAGTGCACGGACTTCACCGTCGACGGCGAAATCGTGGCCTTCTCGCACGGACGCACGGACTTCGCCCGGCTCCAGCAACGCATGGGGCTGACCAGACGCCGGGACATCGAGGCGAGCGGGGTCGCCGTCACGTACTACGTCTTCGATCTGCTCCGCCTGGAGGCCGCCGACACGAGGGCGCTGCCGCTGCGCACGCGGAAGTCGCTGCTGCGTCGCGCTCTGGCCTACCGCGCGCCGCTCCGTGCAACGAGCCACCGCAACCGGGGTGGCGGCGAACTGCTGGCCGATGCCTGCGACCGTGGCTGGGAGGGCCTGATCGCCAAACGCGCCAACAGCCGTTACCAGTCTGACCGTTCGACGGACTGGCTCAAGCTCAAGTGCTCGCTGGGCCAGGAGTTCGTCGTCGGTGGCTTCACCGAACCCGCCGGCAGCCGGGTCGGGCTCGGTGCCCTGCTGCTGGGCTACTACGACGGCGATCGGCTCCGTTACGCGGGCAAGGTCGGCACCGGTTTCGACCACCGCACCCTTCTCGCCCTGCGTACGCGGCTCGACGGACTGGGCACCCGCGAGCCACCCTTCGCCGACCACGTCCGCGAAGGGCGCGCCCACTGGACCGAACCCGTGCTCGTCGCGCAGATCGCCTTCACGGAGTGGACCCGTGACGGCATGCTGCGCCACCCGCGTTACCTCGGGCTGCGCGACGACAAGGCCGCGCAGGACGTCATCCGCGAACGCTCCCCCGCGCGCACGGCGGAATGAGGCATCACCGTCACCGGTCGGTCCATCGCCTGCTTTCAGTAACTGCCGCCGGTTGTCGGACTGCTGGAACGGCACGAACTTGCCACCGCCGAGCACCGAAGCCATGGGAGAGATGAGGGAGCCGCCCGATGCCGGAAGGTCGAACCTTTGACGACCGCTGCCGTTCGCCCCGGCTCCGGGCTCGACGAGGACCCGGCCACCGGGAGCGCCGCCGGCCCTCGCGCACGGCGAGTCCATGGCTCGGCCGAGCGGCATCGACGTTCACCTCGATGACCGTTCCCGGCCGGTGGTCACAGGTCGCTGCGCCGTCTCCGCCGAAGGCCGGTTGAGGAACAGCCGCCCGACCGTCGCCCAGGAGTGAACACGTGAGATTGCCGTGACCGACGAGGGGGACTCGATCCTCATGAAGAGCCCCCTGCCGTCCGGCCAGAAGGCGGTGCGGTGGGGCTCACGGGACGATGAAGGAGTTCTCATGGACAACCAACGGGACGAGGAACTCTACTCACGGGACCGTCCGGCCCACCCCACGTTGCCGGAGGACCGGCCGCGCGGCGGCGAACCCAAGGCTCCCGTGAAGCACCGCAGTCCATGGCTGGTCGCCGTGTTCGTCATCGGCGTCATCGCACTGATCGTCATCGGTGTCGCCTTGTTCCCCTGACGGAAGACCCACGGGAAGACCCGGGGCAGGCCTGCCCTCGCGGTGACGGGGGGACCGCTTCGTGGGTCACGCCCGAATACCGCGTCCGGCGTAGCCTCACGCCGGACGCGGTATCAGCCTGTGGACGAGATCCTGCTCAGGCTCCGTCCAGGCGCGAGCGGAGAAGCCGCTTGCCGATGTCGGCACCCTTGCGGCTGTCGGCCTGGGCCTTGCGGAAGAGATCCGCGACCTCGGCGTCCTTCTCGCGCTCCGCGTCCGCGATGTACGTCTCCAGCCGCAGCGCGTTGTTCAAGCACGCTTCCACGTACCAGATCAGGTTGTAGTCCTTGTCCGGCGTGCCCGTGGCGCCGCCGGTCTCCGTACTGCTCGTCATTCGGGCCTCCTTCGGGTTCCCGGGGGTCCTGCCCCTCCGGCCCGGCGCGGGTACCCGTCCCGCCCCGGCACACACTCCGGCAGGCCGTGTGTGTGGGCGGGGCCGGACTGGATACGCGGAGCGGAGGCACGTGAATCCAGGCGGAAGGTACAAGCACCATGGAGAGCCGGAACCAGGACGACGTCATGGGTGACGAGGTCTACCAGCCCGAGGGGCCCGACGGCCGTGAGGACGAGGGCGTCCTCGATCCGGAGGACGCCCTCAGCGACCGGGGCAGCGATCCCTACGAGGAGGGCTGGTCGCCGCCCGAGCGTCCGCTCGCCGTGGAACACGAGGGCACGACGGCACGGGAGCAGCGGGAGGGCGAGAGCCTGGACCGGAGGCTGGCCGAGGAGCGCACCGATCCGGCGCTTGAGGAGTCCCGTACGGGCGACGGCGTGGGGGATCTCGCGGGCGGGGAAGGTGAGCCGCTGGACGACGAGGTGGGAGCGGACCGGGCCGGACGCCTGGTGGCTCCGGACGAGGGCGCGCACGGGGACACCGAGAAGGACATGCTCGCCCAGGACGTGGGCATCGACGGCGGCGCGGCATCTGCCGAAGAAGCCGCTGTCCACCGGATCCCGGACGAGGACGACGACCTCCCGTAGTCCCGTACGGGAGGAGCGCGTCCGTAGGCTCCGACGCGTCCGCCGCAGCTCCGTCCCAGTCTGCTGTGAGACCCGCCCCGTTCAGGGGTCGGCATGTCGGGTACGCGTGAGTCGGTCCGAAAACGGCAACGGGAGGTCGGCGGGATGGTGGCCCAGCAGACGGCCGGTGGCACGGTGGCGCACCGGCTCATCGAGGAGCACCTGGTGACGGGGCGGATGATCCCCGGCGAGGAGATCGGTCTGCGGATCGATCAGACGCTCACCCAGGACGCCACCGGGACGCTGGTGATGCAGGAGCTGGAGGCCCTCGGCCTCGACCGGGTGCGCACCGAGGTCAGCGTGCAGTACGTCGACCACAACATCCTCCAGGCGGACGAGCGCAACGCGGAGGACCACGTCTTCCTCCGGTCCGCGGCCCGCCGCTTCGGCCTGTGGTACTCGAAACCCGGCAACGGCGTCTCGCACCCCACCCACATGCAGCACTTCGGCGTGCCGGGCCGGAGCCTGGCCGGGTCGGACTCCCACACGTGCGCGGCCGGCTCGCTGGGCATGCTGGCCATCGGCGTCGGCGGCCTCGAGGTGGCGCTGGCGATCGCCGGGCAGCCGCTGTACGTGCGGATGCCGCAGGTCTGGGGCATCCGGCTCACCGGCGCCCTGCCCGACTGGGTCAGCGCCAAGGACGTGATCCTCGAACTGCTGCGCCGCCACGGGGTCAAGGGCGGGGTCGGCCGCATCCTGGAGTACCACGGGCCGGGCCTGGACCGCCTGACCGCGATGGACCGGCACGTCATCGCCAATATGGGCGCCGAACTCGGCGCCACCACCTCGGTCTTCCCCGCCGACGACGCCGTACGGTCCTTCCTGCGGGCCGAGGGCCGCGAGCGGGACTTCCGCGAGCTGACCGCCGAGCCCGACGCGCGCTACGACCTGGAGGAGGAGATCGACCTCTCCGCCCTCCAGCCGCTGATCGCCAAGCCCACCTCACCGGGCAATGTCGTACCGGTACGGGAGGTGGCGGGCGAGCCGGTCGAACAGGCGGTCATCGGCTCCTCGGCCAATCCGGGGCTGCGTGACTTCATGGTGCCCGCGGCCATGGCCCGTGGCCGTCAGACCGCCGCAGGCGTGAGCTTCGACGTCAATCCCACCTCCCGCGAGATCCTCCAGGACCTCACCCGCGCCGGGGCCACCTTCCACCTGGTGGCGGCCGGTGCGCGGCTGCACCAGGCCGGCTGTCTGGGCTGCATCGGTATGGGGCAGGCCCCGACCAGCGGGCGCAACTCACTGCGTACGTTCCCGCGCAACTTCCCCGGCCGTTCCGGCACCGAGGACGACGCGGTCTGGCTCTGCTCCCCCGAGACCGCGACCGCGTCCGCCCTCACCGGGACGATCACCGACCCGCGCGACTGGGCCGCCGACCGCCATGTGCCGTACCCGGCGGTGGAGTTGCCCGAGCGGGCCACGGTCAACACGGCCATGCTGGAGGCGCCCCTCCCCCCGGACGAGGCCGCCGAGATACAGCTGGTACGCGGGCCCAACATCTCCGCCCTGCCCGACCTCGACCCGCTGCCCGACACCATCGACGCACCCGTCCTGATCAAGGCGGGCGACGACGTCTCCACCGACGAGATCTCCCCGGCCGGCGCCAAGGCCCTGCCGTACCGCTCCAACGTCCCCAAGCTCGCCGAGTTCACGCTCACCCGGCTCGACGCCGAGTACCCCCACCGCGCCGCCGAACTCCGCGACCACGGCGGCCACGTGATCGTCGCCGGCGAGAACTGGGGCCAGGGCTCCTCCCGCGAACACGCCGCGATCACGCTGCGCCACCTCGGACTGCGCGCCGTCCTCGCCCAGTCCTACGCCCGTATCCACTGGCAGAACCTCGCCAACTTCGGTGTCCTGCCCGCCGAGTTCGACGACGCCGGCGACCGCGACCGCATCGAGCGGGGCGACCGACTCCGCATCGAGGGACTGCACCGGGCTCTCGCCCCCGACGGCCCGTCCACCCTGACCGTCCACAACACCACCCGCGACGAGACCTACGGGCTTCACCACCACCTGTCGCCCCGGCAACGCGAGGCGATCCTCGCCGGCGGGATCATCCCCGCGTTGGCCAGGAGCGCGGCTTGAGTCGTAGGGGCAGCTGAGACGGCGGTTCCGCAACCACGTGTGTCACAGGGACGGACGCCTCAGCGGCGGCGGGCCAGGACGGCTCGGGTCTCCAGGTCGACCTGCTGGGCCTCTCCCGTGGGGACGACGACGACCGGGACCCGCGCCCCCGGATCGCTGATGATCTCCGGGCGTTCGGCGACGACCGCCCGCAGGCCGCCGGCGAGGCCGAGCGCGGGCAACCCCGCGCACACCTCCTCGCGCACCTCGGGCTGGTCCTCGCCGATCTCCCCGGTGAAGACCAGGGCGTCGAGCCGGTCCAGGGACGCGGTCATCGCGGCGATGCCTCGGCGGCAGTGGTGGGTGAAGACGTCCAGGGCGAGTTCGGCCCGCTCATCTCCTGCCGCCCGGCTGCGGACGAGGTCACGGGTGTCGTCCGAGGTGCCGGAGAGGGCGAGCAGTCCGGAGTCGTGGTTCAGCGCGTGCTCGATGCCGTCCGCGGACAGGCCGTGCCGGGTCTGTAGCCAGGTCAGGGCGCCGGGGTCGACGCTGCCGCTGCGGTGGCTCATCACCAGGCCCTCCAGCGGTGTGAACCCCATCGTCGTGTCGACGCCGCGCCCGTCGCGCACGGCGCAGGCGGAACAGCCGCCGCCGAGGTGGCAGATCACCAGGTGGAGCTGTTCCGCGCGGCGGCCGAGGAGTTCGGCGGCCCGGTCCAGCGCCCACGCGTAGGAGAGGCCGTGGAAGCCGTAGCGGCGTAGTCCGTAGTCCTCGCGCCAGGGGGCGGGCACCGCGTACTCGCGCGCGGCGGCGGGCAGACCGGTGTGGAAGACGGTGTCGAAGCAGGCGACGTGCGGGACGTCGGGCAGCAGCTCGCGGGCCGCGTCCAGCACGGTGAGGGCCGGCGGGACGTGCAGGGGCGCGAGGTCGGCCACCCGGTCCAGACGGGCGCGGACCTCGTCGTCGACCAGGGTGTGGCGGGACAGCTCCGGTCCGCCGTGGACGATGCGGTGACCGACGGCCGTCGGAGCGGGCGCCTTGTCCAGTAGCCGCCGTAGCGAGTCCGGGGTGTCGTCGCCGGGCGGGGAGTCGCTGTGATGTTCGGCCTGGACCATGCCGTCACGGCCGAACACCGTCAGCCTCAGGCTCGACGATCCGGCGTCGGCCACCAGGACCGGGCTGTCGCTCCGTATCGACACGTTCATCCTTTCCCGGGAGGGGGGCTGCGAGGAAGCACAAGGGTGCGGACGTGTGTGCCGCAGGGCCGCGGGTACCCGGGGCGGCCTGACGGAAAACGGAAAGGTGTCCAGATGAGCCCGGCAGACCAGGACGGTTCGGCGTACCGTCGAGCGGCCGACTACGTGGCCGCCACCCTGATCTTCCTGCGGGACAACCTGCTGTTGCGGGAGCCCCTGCGGCCGAGCACCTCAAGCCCCGGCTGCTGGGCCACTGGGGCTCCTGCCCGGGGATCACCATGGTGTACGCGGCGTTCAACACGCTCGTCCGCGAGCGGGACACCGACGTCCTGCTGGTGACCGGGCCCGGTCACGGCGCTCCCGCCAACCACGCGAACCTGTGGCTGGAGGGCACCCACGAGGAGTACGACCCGGCACTCGCCCGCGACGAGGCGGGGCTGACCGAGCTGGCCCGCCGCTACTGCGCCCCCGAGGGCTTCCCGAGCCACCTGTCCCCGGCGGTGCCGGGCACGATCCACGAGGGCGGTGAACTCGGCTACGCGCTGGCCACCGCGTTCGGTGCGGCGCTGGACGCTCCCGACCGGCTGGTGGCCTGCGTCGTCGGCGACGGCGAGGCGGAGACCGGGCCGACCGCCGCCGCCTGGCACTCCACCAAATTTCTCGACCCCGTGACCTGCGGAGCCGTCCTGCCCGTACTGCACCTGAACGGCTACAAGATCTCCTCGCCCACCCTGTTCGCCACCATGACCGACGAGGAGCTGACCCATCTCTTCCGCGGCTACGGCTGGGACCCACGGATCGTGGACGTGACCGGCGGGCCGGACGGCGCCCCGGTCGCCGACGCCGTCCGTGACGCGCACACCGCCATCAGCTCGATCCAGGCTGCGGCCAGGAACGGCGACCGTCCCGTCCGCCCGACACCCCGGTCGTCCTCGCCTTCCACGGCTACCCGTCCGCCGTCCACCAACTGCTCCACGGCCGGGCCGACCCCGACCGCTTCCACGTCCGCGGCTACATCGAGGAAGGCACCACCACCACGCCCCACGACCTGCTGATCAGCAACGGCGTCTCACGGCACGACCTCGCCCTCACCGCCCTGCGACACCTGCGGGGCCGCCCGGCCGCCACCGGTGATCTGGCGGCGCGTTACGTCCATCGCCGCGACGAGATCCAACGCGAACTGCGCCGCACCGGCACCGACCCGTCCTCGGTCACCGAATGGACCTGGCAGACATAGCGCCTGGCGTTCACTCGTGAGCGTCCACCAAGGCAGCCGTCCTGCGCAGTTCGGCGCGCTCCCGCTCGCTCGTTCCGCCCCAGACGCCGTGTGCCTGGCCGCTGTCCATCGCCCAGTCGAGGCACTGTCGGATCACTGGGCAGCGGAAGCAGACACGCTTGGCGGCGAGTTCCTGCCGTAGTGCCGGTCCTGTGGAACTGAGGGGAAAGAACAGCTCCGGGTCCTCATGAGCACAGGCAGCCCGCCGAGCCCATTCCATGAACGCCTCCTCCATGACCTGTCCGCATTCGACTCGTCCGTCCGGATCCCGGCCCGAGTGCCCATGCGGGACGGCCGGAAACGGAAGGGCACCGGCAGGAAGGTCAACGACGTGGCGGAAAGGGCCTGTCGAGGTTCAGACTTCGCCGGCTTCCGCCGTCGGAGTCCGCGGAAGGGCGGCGACCGTCGCGGCCAGTCGCTGCTGGAGGACTTCGGACAGCGGAGGGCCGGTGACAGCGCCGACGATCTCTTCGGCCACGTGGTGCAGTTTGGTGTTCGTGTTCTGGGAGACCATGACGAGGACGTCCCAGGCCTGTTCGGGGGAGAGTCCGAAGGACGCCATCAGCACTCCGCGGGCGAGATCGATCGACGGCCGTGTCTGCATGGCCCGTCGCAGCTGAACGAGTTCGATGCGCGGATCCTGGTGCGCTTCGCCGAGGGACACGGATTCCTTCCAGGGGTGGGATGTCGGGCCGGACGACGCATCCGGCGGTTGTCGGGCGCTCGTGCTGTTCTCGTCCACGGGGCGTATCCCGCCGCACGGTGCCTCGTAGATGCAGGTTCCGACATGGCAGCAACTCCACTGGCATCCGTACGTGTCCACCTCGTGCCCGTCGGGGCTCCGTTCGAACACCATCGCATGTTAAATAATACACGAAACGAGTTTCAGTCTTCTGAATGCGTGAATCAAGAGGCGTAGGCTGTGAGCATGCACGGAGCACCGGAACCACATACCGGCTGGACGTTCCTGACCAACCACGCACGAGTGCTGGCCGCGATCTCGGCAGATCCCGCCACCCGCATCCGTGACATCGCCGCGCGTTGCCGTCTCACCGAGCGGGCGGTCCAGAAGATCGTGTCCGATCTGGAGGAGAGCGGCTTTCTCACCCACACGCGTCAGGGCCGCTCCAACGCCTACCGCATCGAGGAAGGGACCATCCTGCGCCACCCCGCCGAGGCGGGACTGACGGTGGCCGACCTGCTGTCCCTTCTGGCCCGGCACGACGCCGAACACGACGACGGACGGCCGGAACTCCAGGAGGCCGTACCCCCACAGGCGCGAAGCGCGGAAGCCGACTCGTGACGTCCGCGCCCGCCTTCGGATCGGGGAGGGCACGGGCGGCATAGGCTCGCTCGACGATGCCGACCGGGTTCCGGCCGTCGATGACGGGAAACCGCCGGACCCGCTGTTCCGGCACGGTACGGAGGGCGCCCTCGGCGTCTTCGTCCGCGCCGACGCGCTCGGCACCGGGTGTCATGATTCCTCGCCCCTTCGTCATGGGCTCGCTTCCTCCTCCTGCCGAGAGTCCAGGCGGGGCTCGGTGGACACGCTTCGGATTCCCGGCCCACGGATCGTGTAACGCGCACCGAGGCATCGGCGAGGGCGGTTCGAGGAGCACCGGACCCCCGTTCGGGCGCGCAGGGATGTCGCTCGGCGCGACCGGAGGGAGAGGGTGGGAGTATCCGGTGGCTCCGTCTCCGGAGAGACCCGGTACGTGTCCCCCGGCACCCGGCACGCACTGGTTCGGCCGCCGCGCGACTGTTCCGCGCAGTCGGGGTACTCGCCCGCCGCGATCTGCCGGCACGAGCACAAGCGCGCCGCGAGTGCGTGCGGAGGGAGGCGTCCGTGAGGGACGAACGGTGCGTGGGACTCACCGGGCAAGGTCCGGGGGCGGCATGAGGGCGGCGCGACCCGACCGGGACGAGGGAGCGTCGACGACCGAGTCACCCCGCTCTCCCGGCGAGCGTTTCGCGGACGCGGTCGATGCCCGGCTGCCGACGACGGACGGCGGCGGGCGGCTGCTCCGCAAGGCCTTCCCCGACCACTGGTCGTTCCTGCTGGGCGAGTTGGCGCTGTACAGCCTGCTCGTGCTGGTCCTGACCGGGGTGTGGCTGACGCTGTTCTTCAAGCCGGAGATGCGCGAGGTCACGTACAGCGGAGGATATGTGCCGCTGCGGGGGGTGCGGATGTCGGAGGCGTTCGACTCCACCCTGCACATCAGCTTCGACATCCGCGGCGGGCTTCTTGTCCGGCAGATGCACCACTGGGCGGCTCTTGTCTTCGTCGGCGCGATCGGTGTGCACCTGTTGCGGATCTTCTTCACCGGCGCCTTCCGCAGGCCCCGCGAGGTCAACTGGCTGATCGGCGTCACCCTGTTCATGCTCGCGCTCGCCGAGGGCTTCGCCGGTTACTCGCTCCCCGACGACCTGCTCTCCGGAACGGGACTCCGTATCGCGCAGGGCATCATGCTGTCGATCCCCGTGGTCGGCACGTACGTGAGCATGTTCGTGTTCGGGGGCGAGTTCCCCGGTCACGACATGATCTCCAGGCTCTACGGGCTGCACATCCTGGTGCTGCCGGGCGCGCTGATCGCTCTGGTCACCGTCCATCTGATCCTGGTCGTCTACCTGAAGCACACCCAGTGGCGCGGACCGGGAAAGACGAACCGGAACGCCGTCGGCAAACCGTTCTTCCCCCAGTTCATCGCCTCCTCCGGCGGTCTGTCCCTCATGGTCTTCGGTGTGCTCGCCCTGCTCGGCGGGCTCGCCCAGATCAACCCGGTGTGGGTGTACGGGCCCTACCGCCCCGACCAGGTGTCGACCGGCTCCCAGCCCGACTGGTACGTCGGTTTCCTGGAGGGCGCGCTACGGCTCGTACCGCCCTGGGAGACGAACATCGCCGGGCACACCGTCATGTGGAACGTGCTGCTTCCGGCGGTCGTACTGCCCCTGCTGCTCTTCGTCGTCCTGTACCTGTACCCGTTCGTGGAACAGCGGGTGACGGGCGAGTGGCACCAGGAGCACCACCTCTGCGACCGGCCGCGTGAACGTCCCGTCCGCACCGGACTCGGCGTCGCCGGCATCACCTTCTACGGCGTGCTGCTGCTGGCCGGCGGCAACGACGTGGTGGCCCAGACGTTCCGCATCTCGGTCAACGCGCTGACCTGGATCCTGCGCATCGCCCTCGTGGTGGCCCCCGTCGTGGCGTTCGTGGTGACGCGCTGGCTGTGCCACGCCCTGCTGCGGACGGAGCAGGAGACGTTGGAGGAGGGCGAGGAGACGGGAGAGGTACGGCAGTCCGTCTCGGGCGGCTACGAGAGCGGGCACCGCCCGGTCGAGACGTTCCGTCCCGGAGCGCCCCGGGCGCCGCTCAGCCCTCCTGACGGTCACCCCGGCCCGCGTACTGGAACACCATCCCCAGAACACCGCGAGCCAGCACCCCGGCACCGATGAGGAAGAGCCACAGCCCGAAGACGACCCCGGTGCTCAGCAGGGCGAAGCCGAAGGCGGTGACGACGGGCCACGGGCTCTTGGCCGGGAAGAACTCCAACGGGCCCGCGCCGTCCGCCACTTCGGCGTCGCTCCGGTCCTGCGGGCGGCGCCCCTTGCGCCGGTAGTGCGTCCCGCAGAAGAACGCGATCATGGCGGCCATCAGGAACGCCACCACCAGCGCCGCCGTACCGGGCGGGTCCCAGTGGGACCAGTAGCCGTAGAGGACGGCGGAGCCCGCGAAGAACACCGCGACGCCGCCGAACAGGAACGCTTCGACCTTCATCGTTGGCCCTCCTCTTTCGCCACCCGGACGATGTCGGGGTGGTGCAGGTCGAAGGCGGGGGACTCCGAGCGCACCCGCGGCAGCGCCACGAAGTTGTGGCGGGGCGGGGGGCAGGAGGTAGCCCATTCCAGCCCGCGTCCGAAGCCCCAGGGATCGTCCTCGGAGACCTTCTTGCCGTACCGGGCCGTGTGCCACACGTTGTAGAGGAACGGCAGGGTCGAGACGCCGAGCAGGAAGGCGCCGGTCGACGACAGCGTGTTGAGGAGCGTGAAGCCGTCGGCGGGCAGATAGTCCGCGTACCGGCGGGGCATGCCCTCCTCGCCGAGCCAGTGCTGCACCAGGAACGTGAGCTGGAAGCTGGGGAACAGCAGCCAGAAGTGCACTTTGCCGAGGCGCTCGTCCAGCATTTTCCCGGTGAACTTGGGCCACCAGAAGTAGAAGCCGCCGAACATGGCGAAGACGACGGTGCCGAACAAAACGTAGTGCAGATGCGCCACGATGAAGTACGAGTCGGTGACGTGGAAGTCGAGCGGCGGCGAGGCGATGAGCACGCCGCTCAGACCGCCCAGCAGGAACGACGTCAGGAAGCCCATCGCCCACAGCATCGGGGTCTCGAACGACAGCGACCCTCTGCGCATCGTGCCGATCCAGGCGAAGAACTTGATGCCGGTGGGCACGGCGATCAGGAACGACATGAGGGAGAAGAACGGCAGGAGCACCGCGCCGGTGGCGAACATGTGGTGCGCCCAGACGACGGCGGACAGCATGGTGATCGCGATCGTCGCACCGATCAGCGGAACGTACCCGAAGAGCGGTTTGCGGGAGAACACCGGAATGATCTCCGAGATGATCCCGAAGAACGGCAGGGCGACGATGTAGACCTCCGGGTGGCCGAAGAACCAGAACAGGTGCTGCCACAGCAGGGCACCGCCGTTGGCCGCGTCGAAGACGTGCGCCCCGAACTTCCGGTCCGCCTCAAGGGCGAGCAGGGCCGCGGTGAGTACCGGGAAGGCGGGCAGCACCAGGATCGACGTGAAGAGGATGTTCCAGGTGAAGATCGGCATCCGGAACATCGTCATCCCCGGGGCGCGCAGGCACAGGATCGTGGTGACGAAGTTGACGGCGCCGAGCGTCGTCGACACACCGGCCACCACGAGGCCCATCACCCACAGGTCACCGCCCGAGCCGGGTGAGTTGTACGCGCTGTTCAGGGGCGCGTACGCGAACCAGCCGAAGGCGGCGGCGCCCCCGGGGATCACGAAACCCGAGACGACCATCAGTCCGCCGAAGAGATACATCCAGTACGACAGGGCGTTCAGGCGGGGGAAGGCCACATCGGGAGCACCGATCTGCAACGGCATCACCGCGTTCGCGAACCCCGCGAACATCGGCGTCGCGAAGAGCAGCATCATGATGGTGCCGTGGATCGTGAACAGCTGGTTGTAGGTGTGCTCGTTCATGAACTGCAGCCCGGGGCGGGCGAGTTCGGCCCGCATGCCCATGGCGAGCAGACCCGCGAAGAGAAAGAAACAGAAAGCCGTGACCATGTACATCTTGCCGATCACCTTGTGATCGGTCGTGGTCGTCCAGCGCAACAGCGCCCGCCCCGGAGAGGCTGTGGACGCGGTCCGCGCGGCTGCGGCGCCGCGTTCCGAAAGTTCGGTCATGGTCCTCCTCCGTGGGCTGCCCGGGGCCGGCGGCGCGGCGGGAGGCGCGCGGACCGCGGAGCAGAAAAGCGATTCGCGAGTGCCCCTGCCACTCCGGCGGAAACCGCGGGCGGGTGAACTCCGTGCGGAGGAGCTCACCCGATGCCTCGGATCCGGGCAGCGACGCCGCTGGCCACGCCGTCCGGTGATCGTTCGGAGCGAGACGTTATCCGCGCCCCTTCGTCAGTTGTGGGCGCCACGCCTTGGTGATCTGGAGTCTTCAATTCCCAAGAAGGGGTACTCGCCCACCATGAACGCGACATACACCACACACGGGGAAATCGCCCTCTCGAACGCGGCGTACGGCACGCTGGGTGCCTTCGTGGGCGGCCTCGTCATCGTCGGAGTGCTGGTGTGGGCCGTCCTGCTCGGCATCCGGGTGCGCCGCCGCGAACCTGGTCCGCCCAAGGCCCATGAGCATCCCACGCTGCCGGAATCCGGGCCCACGTATGAAAGCAGGGAGATCCGGGAGCCGAACGAGGTGCCCCGGGCGGACGACGAGAGCGAGCGCCTCAGGCCGCACCAACTCGGCCGTTCCGGCACCAAACGCAGTGACAAGCAGGAGCGCCCCCGCTGGGGCTCCGGATCCAGCGGCTCGTTCGGCGGCGGCGGGCCCGGCCCGACCTGAACCTCCCAGCGGCGGGAACCGATGGTCCGCCACCGCGGCGCGACCACGGGGCAAACCGCCTCGCACGTCGGGCAGCCGGCAGCTCACCCGACCGGTCCTGCTGCCCCAGGGGCTTCCCGATCAGTCCGCCGGGTTCACCTCTGGGGCTGCGCGTCGACGATCGCGGCCGGCGTGAGACCGCGGTTGACCAGAGCGTGGGCGGTGTCGGTGAGACGAACCCGCTGCCCGCTCGCATAGCCACTGAGCAGCCGGGCCGCCTCACCGATGGTGGCGCCCGCGTACTGCGCGACCATGCCCTTGGCGATCTCCAGCACGGCCTTCGACGCGATCACGCTCTGCACACGGGTGATGACCTCGTCGAGATGCTCCGGCTCCGCGGACCAGTGCATCAGGGCCAGCGCGGCTGAGTCCGCGAGGGCCTGCGCGAGATGTACGTCGTCCTCGGCCAGGCGGTCCGGGCTTCGGCGCAGCAGCGTGAGGGCGCCGAGCGGACGCGTGTGCAGGCGGACCGGGATCGCCTGCAGGGAGCCGTAGTCGGCTTCGATCATGGCGGTGACCAGCTTCGGCCAGCGCTCGTACTCGGCGGCGATGTCCGGGACGCTCACCGGCTCCCCGGTGCGGAAGCAGTCCATGCAGGGGCCCTGGCCGTTCTGCAGTTGCAGCAGTTCGGCGAAGGCCGCGTCCTCGTCGGTCGTCGCCATGGTCCGCAGGCTGCCGCGGGCGTCGGCGATCATCACGGCCGCCGCGTCCACGTCCAGCAGGTCCTGGCAGGCATGGACGAGACTGTGGAAAAGGTGCAGGGGGTCGAATCCCACGGCATAGGTGTCCGCCAGGACGACGAAAGCCTGCGCCAGCTGTCGCTCGCGGTTCATGCTCGCCTCCCCGGCGCTGTAGTTACGAGTCTGGTCACGTCTACCGGCCGGTCAGTCATCGCGGAGGTCCACGCGGCGGTCGATGACGGCCCGCGCGATCTCGGTGGAGGTTCGTCCCTGAGCGAAGGCGCGCGCCCGCAGACGCAGGAGCGCCTCCGAGGCACTCACTCCCAGCTGAACCATGATCATCCCGGTGGCCTGGTGGACCTCCTCCCGGTCCGACTCCGCTCCTGCCAGCCACGTTACGACCGCGTGGGGGTCCGGGGAAGCGTGATCGAGGGCGATGACGGCCAGGGTGACCGCGTCGGCGACCAGCAGGGCCGTGCGCGTGTCGTCCCGCCTCAACGCTCCGGGGGTCTCCCGGTACAGGTCCAGGGTGCCGAGCGCGCTTCCGGCACCCATCAAGGGCAGTGAGAAGACGGCCTCCACGCCGGCCCTGGCCGCCTGCACGGAGAACAGCGGCCAGCGCCTCCGTTCCGCGGCACGCGTCAGGTCCGTCCCGAACACCGGTGCCCGCAGTCGGACCGCCTCCCGGCACGGGCCTTCGCCGAGGGTGTACTGGATCTCCGCCAGCCGGGCCGCGACGTCGTCGCTGGCGAAGAGCACGACGCCCATGTCCGAACCGTCCGCCAGCACCGAGACCGACAGACCCGCCGCCGACGGAAGCAGCGCCACACAACTACGGCACAGCGCGTCGGGCACGTCGGACGGAGGCAACCCACGTACTCCGGCGATGAGTTCATGGGCGATGCGGGCACGCTCGACGTCCGCTTCCTGTTCGGCGTCCCCATCGCCCAACAGGTCGTCCCCCGCCATGACCATCACCTCCCCGGAGCGCTCCGTACAACGGTTTCACCCGATCTTGGCACAAGCAAGGAGCTGTGGCCCGAGCCGACGCCTGCGGGGAGGAGCACCCCGGGCATCCACCAACCCGTAGGGCTCCAGTCCTGTTCGGGTGCGCCGGCAGGTGCCGGTAGGCACAAGGGGTTCCGCTCCGGGGCCTCGTTCGTAGCCGTGCCCCCGCTCACAGCCCCTCGTGGCCGAGGACCGTGTCCTGACGATGGGAGCCGTAGAACTCGCTCTGTACGGCCATGATCTCGCGCATCGAGGTGCCACGGTCCACGCCGTACACCGTGCCCGGGAAGTCCAGCTCCCGCTGCACTGCCCAGATCTCCTCATGCCTCTCGGGAGAGAGCAGCCGGGCCGGGTCGCCCACCGCGATCCAGCCGATCGGTACCACGACACCCGCCTCGACGCGGGAATTGACCTGCACCACCGCGTTGATCCGTACCTCACCACCGGCCTCCACGACCGCGCCCGGAAACAGGGAGGCGCCGGTGGCGACGAAGACTTCGTCACGCAGCACCGCCCCGTTGACGTGTGCGTGGGGGCCGACCATGACGGCGTCCCCGATCAGCGCCGGGTGTGCGGAACGTCCGCGCACCAGCGCGTGTTCCATCACCACGGTGTTCTCACCGACGCTCACCTCCCCGTCCTCCGCCGTCAGCACAGCCCCGTGCAGCACCCTCGTCCCCTCGCCCAGGACGACAGCCCCGCACAGAGTGGCGGACGGCGCGACATAGGCCGAGTCCGCTACCACGGGCTTGCGACCCCGGTGCTCGATCAGCATGTGCGTCCCTTCTCTTCCGGCTACGACGGCTGCGGCCACCGCGACCGAAGTTCCCGAAGGTGACGGTCGGGTAGCCCTCGCTGCGGGCGTGAAACCACGGCCGACCATTGCGGGCTGTGCTGCCTGATTGTCGGGGTGTACGGGGGTAGGGGTGTCTCCATGTTCTTGGTGACCCGGCCTTGGTCAGCTCCGACAACCACCGTCGCGAGGGGCACATGCGATGGGTGAGTCTCTTGCCATGGCGTCCGCGCTGTGCTTCGGCATCACCCACTTCGTCAACGGTCTGCTGTCCCGGCGGGTCGACGGAATGACCGTCGCCCTCCATGCCCAACTCGGCGGGACCGTGCTGGCCTTGGTCCTGGCCGCGAGTATGCACGGCGGCTCCGCCTCGCTCGCGGACGACGGCTGGGGAGCACTGTCGGGCATCGGAACGGGGGTCGGCGTCGCGTTCCTCTACCGGGCGATGTCGCAGGGGGCGATGAGCGTCGTCGTGCCCGTGAGTGACGTCGGTGCCGTGGCGCTGCCGGTGCTGGTGGGCGTGGTGCTGCTCCGGGAACGCCCCGCCGCACTCGTGTGGGTGGGCATGGCCGCCGTACTGCCGGCGCTGTGGCTGGTCTCGCAGGACACAGCGGGCACTGCCGGGGAGAGAAAGGGGGCGATGTCCGAGGGTGTGCCGAGTGCCCTGGTGGCCGGCGTGGGGTTCGGTCTGCAGTTCCTGGCCATGGCTCAGGTGGACGGCGACAGCGGTCTGTGGCCGGTGGTGCTGAGCCGGGTGGTGTCGGTCGCTGTCATCGCCTGCGTGCTGGTGCCGTACGGCAGCCACTGGACCATGCCTACAGGCGCGTGGGCGGCAGCGGTCGCGGCGGGCATGATCGGGACGGCCGCCATCGTGCTCTACCTGGAGGCGACCGCACGGCAGCTCATGGCCGTGGCCACGGTGCTCTCGTCCCTTTATCCCGCCGTCCCCGTCGTCCTCGCGCTGCTGCTCCTGGGGGAACGGCTGAACCGCCGTCAGGGCTTCGGTCTGGTGTGCGCGGCACTGGCCATCGGTCTCATCGCCCTGCGCTGAGTCCCGCGCGGACGCCGTTCTCAACGGTTCAGGGCCTTACGCAACCGGCGCCGCGACGCCTCTCCCCACACGGTCGGCAGTTCCCGTTCGTCCCGGTCGGCCGCGGCCTGCTCCTGGCCGTACAACAGGCCCCAGGTGAAGCCGGGTTCGCCGGCCGTGTGTGCCGCCACGGCCACCTTTCGCAGCGCGTCGCGGGCCACGACGCTGTCCTGGTGGTCGCCGAGCACCTGCTGGACGGCCTTGACCCGCTTGCCCAGCCGCTTGGCGGGTTTGCCGAGTGAGCCGCGCGCCGGCTCCGTGGCGTACCGCGTCTTCTTGGCCGCCTTGCGGGCCTCGTGGAGGGCCTTGTCGCGTTCCGTTCCCGGCGGGAGTTCCAGCGCGTGGGCCATGCGGTCGGACAGGCGGCCGTACTCCTTGAGGATCGCTTTGGCCATGACCTTCTCCGGCTGCCGGGCGGCTTTGGCACGCAGCGGGGGTCGTTCCGTCAGCGTGGCCAGACGGTTCAGAAGGGCCAGGTAGCGGGGCGAGTTCAGGGCGGCGAGTGTGCGCAGGCGGGCCTCGGAGGTGTTGCCGATGTCCCATATCTGTACGCGTGCGGAGACGGACCCGAGGACGAGTTCCCCGGGCAGCGCCTCGATCCTCGCGCCCAGTCGCTCCCGGAGGACCTCCTGGTCGCGTTCCGCGCCCAGTTCGTTGCCCAGCCATTTGAGTTCCTGGCGAACGGGATCGGTGACCTTCCGGTCCAGGACCGACCGGTAGGACCGCAGGACGCTGCGCAGCCGGCGGCAGGTGGTGCGCATCTGGTGCACGGCGTCGGGCAGGTCACGGCGGACCGCGGGATCCAGGTTCACCAGGGCGCGGACCCGTTCGTCCACATAGCGCAGGACCTCTTCACCCGCGGACCCCGGCACTACTGCCTCGGTACGTGCGTCGGGCACTCGGGGCACCCCGACGTCCGTCTCCTCCAGGGCGCGGGCCAGCTTGGAGGGGCTGTGCGCGCGGCCGATGCCGCTCGCGGCCAGGGCCTTCTCCACGGTGTCCAGCAGTTCGGGGTCGGTGTCCGAGGCGAGTTCGACCTCCATCTCGGTCCATGCGGCGCGCGTGCCCGTGCCGAGCAGGGACTCGGCACGGACCGCGTCGATGCTCAGCTCGGCGAGGGCCCCGCCCCCGGAGCCGACGAGCTGCCGTAGACCACGGGTGGAGCGGATACGGACCACCGGCCGCAGATCCGCACCGCGGGTACGCGAGAGGGCCAGCTCCCGCAAGGCGTCCGGGATGGTTTCGGACAGCGGTGCCCGCACCTCTTCCCTGCTGTCACCGGACAGCGGCAGCTTGAGGTGCCAGCCCGCGTCGCTCCCGCCCGTCCTTCGCCGGAGCGTGGCCGACGTGCCGGCCAGCCGCAGGTCGTCGGTGTCGTAGTACACGGCGTCCAGTTCCGCTGTGCCCTGATCCACGACGGAGTCGATTCCGTCCACGCCGGTGAGGTCCGGCAGCCATGCGGTGTCGTCGGCCGAGGGGGCTTCGTACTTTCGCTCGGTCTCTCGTTGTGACTCGGTCATGACGTTCGCGTACACGTCTGGGCCCCGGGCAAACACGGGCCGTCCCTTGTTGTGCCATCTGTTTCGGGGCGTACGGACGGGGCACACGGGAGCGCAGTCAAGTGCTTCGGCCGGCAGGCACGCTTCCTTCGCCCTCCGAGGAGTGTCATCGTGCCCTCCCCCTCTCGTCACGAACCCGACCCGACGAGCCCGGGTACCCCGCCGGAACGGTGGAGACCTCATGTGATGGTGCCGGACCCGGCAGTGCTGCGGCAGGCCCTCGACCACTACCTGGCGCTCTCGGCCGGCGGGGACCCGGCCGTCGCGGTCACCGCGCAGAACGCCGTCTACACCCTGTGTGTCCTGACCGGCACCCGCACCGTGGAGGAAGCCATGTCGGCAGTGCGTGTGCTGTGCCCGGAATCCATGACGACCGGACCTTCGCGGCCGAGGACGTCGATCGTCCCTACGGCCGAGAGCGGCTCCGGGCAGCCGGAGACCGTGACATGACCCAGCGCCCGGACGACCCGCAGCTGACGGTCGGCACGACCGGATTCGTGGTCCTCGAAGAGGACGAAGGGGCCCTCATCCCCACGGAGTTGGTCTACCGGCCGGACGACTGCCTGGCCGCGCGGCTGGTGCTGCTGGGACCCGAGGGACTGGAAGTCGGCTGGACCTTCGCGTGGGACCTGCTCGCCCGCGGCCTGATGTCCCCGGCCGGCGACGGAGACATCGCCGTACGGCCCGCACCGGGCCCGGTCGACGGCGTCGAGGTGAGCCTCGGCGCCCACTCCACCGCACGGGTGTGGCTGCCCGGGGAGGGCGTGGCGGAGTTCGTGCGGAAGGTGCGCGGGAGGGTCGGCCTCGACGCCCGACGTATCGCCCCGGCGCTCGACAAGGAACTCGCCACGATCACGAACGGAACGTAGTCGGCGGCACTTTCCACTCCTGGGCCAGGCGCGTTCGCGTCATTCCCCTTCTCCCCTTCTCTCCTCTTCGCCCGGATGCATCCGGGTACGCGAAACACCGTACGTACACAGTCTTCGGAGGTGGAATCGGATGGCCACGACCACCCGACGCGACGTGATGCGGGCGCTGTTGGACGCCCATGGCCGCACCTACGCCGACGAGGCGGGCATCCCGCTCAAGGACACGCCTCAGACGTTGTACCGGCTGCTCGTGCTCGCCTGTCTGCTCAGTGCGCGTATCCGCGCCGACATCGCGGTCGCCGCCGCCAAGGAGCTGGCCGCCGCCGGGATGCGTGATCCACGCCGGATGGCCGGGGCCACCTGGCAGCAGCGGGTCGACGCGCTCGGCCGCGGCGGCTACCGGCGCTACGACGAGCGCACCGCCACGCAGCTCGGCGACGGCGCGACGCTGGCCATCGAACGCTACGGTGGTGACCTGCGCAAACTGCGGGATGAGGCCGACGGCGACACGGCGACGATACGGCGCCTGCTCCAGGAGTTCCCCGGACTGGGACCGGCCGGCGCCGACATCTTCCTGCGGGAGGCACAGGCCGTCTGGCCCGGGACGGAGCCGTACCTCGACGCCAAAGCCCTCCAGGGTGCCCGTGCCCTGGACCTGCCCACCACACCCGCTGCGCTGCTCCGCCTTGCGGACGGCGCGGAGCCGGCCGTCCTGGCGGCGGCCCTGGTCCGCGTCGCCCTCGACAAGAAGGCCCCTGAGGCCATCCGCGAAGCCGCCAGCACCTGAGCCCGCTCCGCGATCCCCGTCCGAGAGATCAGAGAGATCAGTGGCCGAGGGCCTGCGGAAGAGTGGGGTAGCAGTCGATGAGTGCGTCGATGCCGACGAGTTGGATGGTGCGCAGGACGGATGGGGCAGCTCCGGCCAACCGCAGCCAGCCGTCCGCCTCGGCGAGGGTGTGGTGCACGGCGATGAGAACGTTGATGCCGCTGGAGTCCATGAACGTGACGTGGCGCAGGTCGACGACGACCCGAGGTGCCACGCCGTCCGGCAGGTCCAGCGCCTCTCTCAGCGAGCCGCCTGTCTCGTGGTCGATCTCTCCGGCCACCGTCACGACGAGGATGCCGTCGATCTTTTCGGTACGGACCGACAACCACGCGGGCTGCTCCGCCTGTTGGATGTCCACCATCTGTCCTCATCCGCGTCCATGCGCGTGGGGGCGCGTCGGGGTTTCGGGATTCTCATCCGGAGGAGTGCCCCCTGTCGCACGGTTGACACGCCCCGCCTGAGGCACTCCACGACGAAGGGGAAGGGGTGGGCCGGAGCCCGCTGCTCCGGCCCACCCCTCGCACACCCCGGCTCAGATCTCACGCACGGTGGCTCTCGTAATAGCTGCCGAGTTGCTCGTGGTAGCCCGCGTCACCGGTGTGCTTGTCCTTGTCGAACTCGGGAGCGTTCTTGATCTCCTCCTTCGTCCGGTCGACGTAGATCCTCTCCTCCGCCGTGTCGACGCCGGTGACGAGGCCGGCGGGGATCAGGACGTGCTTGCCGAAGATCCAGGCCCCGGTATCGACCACGAGGTGGGAGGCTCCGACGTCGTCGGAGTGCTTGTCGACCTTGCCGATACCGCCGTCGGTCGCCTCGACCTTGTAGCCGATCAGACTGGTGCCGGCGGTGTAGCCGACCGCCGCTTGGTAGCCCCACATGTCCACGTTCACGAATACATCTCCTCGGTCGACGTCAGAGGGACGTTCCGGGGTCCTCGGGCCGGATACGTCCGCGCCAGCCGCCCGTCTCGCCGCCGCGGTCCTCGATGTAGTCCTTGAACCGCCGCAGGTCCCCCTTGACCCGCCGGTCGATCACGCCCAGTACGTCCGCGGTCTTCTCCGCGACGCCGGTCGGCTCGACCTCCATGGTGAGTTCCACCCGGGTGTGCGCGTCGTCCAAGGGCTCGAAACGCACCGAGCCCCGCTGCCGCGTGTCGCCGTCCACGGAGCGCCAGGTGATCCGCTCGTCCGGCGCCTGGTCGACGATCTCGGTGTCGAACTCCCGCCGCACACCGCCGATGCTGGTGATCCAGTGGTTGTGCCGGTCATCGAGCTGCCGCACTTCCTCCACGCCTTCCATGAAGCGGGGGAAGTGCTCGAACTGGGTCCACTGGTTGTAGGCCGTGTGGACCGGCACACCGACGTCCACGGCTTCCTTGACGGTGCCTGTGCTCATTCGCTCCTCCTTCGATTGGGGGGTCGGTGGGGGGCCGTCCACGCCGGATCGGCGGATCAGTGGACCGACGCGGGTCCGGATCGCGTCGGGTACCCAGGGAGAGGGCATGAAGTCGTCCGGGCGTTCGACCGGACAGTCAGTCCGCGCTCCGGATGATGTTCGCCTCGGTGTCGGACTGCGCCACTGCGGGCGCGCTCTCGTCCGCGATGGCGGCGACGCAGGTCCGCACGCCCTTCCCCCGGCGGTGACGGGCCTTCGACCAGCCCGTCTCGGCGACGCGGATCGGTGATTTCGGCGTGGTGCGCGGGAGTTGAGTGGTCACGGTCGTTCATCTTCCTTCTGTGCCGCGGCGCTCTGCCCCTCGGAACGGGACAGAGGCTCATGGCGCGATGTCCTGGTGGTCGAGTTGCCCGCCGCGTCGCCCGCAAACCACTCCCCTCCGCACCCGCATTGCGTCCCAGCCGATCACTGCCGAGGGTGTGGCGGACCCAGACAGCCAGGAGTGTGCCGGTGAGCGCGGAGGAAACCGGCCAGGACGGCGGCCGTCACGGTCATGGTTCTCCGTCGGGTTCCGGGGTGGCCTGGGGGCGCTGACGGCGTACTGGATGGTGCGGTCCGTCCGGCACATGGAGACTTTTGTCAGCGCCGCCGCGATGTGCGCCCGCGGCCCGCTCTGCGCCATCCTCGGGCTGAGGCCGAGGCTCGTTCCCTCTCCCGTGCCCGTGGAGCGGTACGGGACGAGGAGGTGACGGTGCGCCTCGTCCCGTCGGCTGGTGTTCACCGCCGTCGAACCCTGCCGTCCCGCTCGCGGCCTGCGGCTCGGGGAGGTGCGCGGTGAGCCGGCCGGCCAGGCGGTGGGCCTGGGTCAGCAGGGTGCCGTAGGTGGCGAACTCGCCGGGGCTGCCCGGCTCCGCCCGGGTCACGTGGTGGCGCAGGACGTCGAGCGTGCGGTGCAGTTCCCGTACGGCCTGACGCAGTTCGCGCTCGCCCTGGCGGCCGAAACGGCTCTGGTCGTAGAGGCGGAGGGTGTCGGCGGTGCGGCGCAGGAACACGGCGTAGCGGCGGGCGAGGGCGGGGTGGGGCCGTGCGGCCGCACCGGCTTCGGCCACGGCCTCCAGGACGGTACGGGTCACGTCGGCTGTGTGAAGCGCGGCGTGGTCCAGGACCACCACCGCGTCGTCGTAGTCCTCGCCGGGAGGGGGCGTCGGGCCGGTGCGGCGGCGGAGGTTGACGCGCAGGCTTTCCCGGCTGGTGTTCAGGGCGCTGCGTGCCTGGCCGACCAGGCGTTGCAGACGCAGGGCGCGCTCGTGGCAGGCGCCGGTCTCCTGGGCGTCCCACTTCCCTTCGTCGAGGCCGTCGGCCACGGCGTGAAGGATGTCGTGCGTCTCGCGGAGGGCGTCCCGCAGGGCGGTGCGGGCATCGCGCAGGTAGAGCGGGGGGCGGATCAGCGCGTTGACGGTGATACCGACCACCGCGCCGAAGACGGCCTCGCCGATACGGGCAGCGGCGGCGGGGACGGTGACGGATCCTCCGGTGAGGACGAACAGGGCGCCGGTGGCGGCGTAGATGCCCTGGCTGCCCAAGCGCCGCCACTGCCCCAGCAGCACGGTCGTGGGCAGGACCAGCGCCATCGCCGTCATCGTGTCGTGCAGCAGCAGTGCCGCGGCGGTGGCCACGGCCGTCCCGGTGGCGATCGCCGCGAGTTGCTGCAGCCCGTACGCGATGGACCGGTAGACGGTGGATTCCACCAGCACGATCGCCACCCAGGGGGCGACGAACGCCATGGGCGCGTCGAGCCACCGGCCGACCACCGCCCAGGCGATCCAGGCGGCCAGGGCCGCCTTGCCCGCCTGCACGGCCAGGTCCCGCTCCCGGCTCGGACCCGCCCACGCCCGCCCGATCGCCTGCCCGGCGGCCCGTATCTGGCGCCGCCCTCTTCGCACCACGGCTCGTATCGCATGCATGGAAGTCCAGGTGCCACCGATCGGCGGCACCTATGCCGACTGTCCCGGTCGGCCCCGGGAAGGTGTCGGGCCGGCTCCGGCCGGCCGGTCGGGCCGCCGGACCGGGACGCGGTTCACTGTCACAGCCAGCCGTTGCGGCGGAACGCCCGGTACAGCAGTCCGGCTCCTAGTGCCATCACGGCGAGCGCGCACGGGTAGCCGTAGCGCCAGTCCAGTTCGGGCATGTGGGCGAAGTTCATGCCGTAGATCCCGGCGACCGTGGTGGGGACGGCGAAGAGGGCCGCCCAGGCGCTGATGCGGCGCATGTCGTCGTTCTGCCAGGTGCCCACCTTCGCGAGATGGGCGTCGAGGACGGAGCCGAGCAGGTCGTCCAGGGCACGGACCTCGGTGTCGGTGCGGGAGAGGTGGTCGGTGACGTCACGGAAGTACAGCGCGGCCTCGCGCGGCCAGTCGTCCCGCTCCTGGGCGAAGGGCCGCATGACCGGGACCAACGGCCCGATGGCGTCCCGGAACTCCACCACCTCGCGTTTGAGCGAGTAGATCCGCTCGGTGAGATCGTCCCGGGCGGGTGAGAACACGCACCGTTCCAGGTCCGTCAGGTCGGTCCGTGCCTGGGCGGCGGCCTGTGCGTAGTCGTCGACGATCACATCGGGCACCACGTGCAGGACGCTGACCGGCCCGAGCCCTGTCATCTGCGGCTGCCCCGCGAGCCTGCGTGCGGCCTCGACGGTGGGATCGTTCGCGCCGTGCCGTACGGTCAGCGCGAAGGACGGCCCGAGGAAGATCATCACCTCGCCGGTCTCCACATCCGCGCTCTCCTCGACGAACCACACCGTCTTCACCGCGATGGCGAGCACGTCGCCGTAGCGCTCCCGCTTCGGACGCTGATGGGCGTGGACGGCGTCCTCGACGGCCAGCGGGTGCAGTTTCAGGTACTCGCCGAGCTGCCGCAGATCCTCCTGACGGGGTTCGTCCACGCGGATCCAGGCGAACTCGGCGGGCTTCAGCGCGGTCACCCGGTCCAGGGTGGCCTTGCATCCGCCGTCCTCTGCCGGCAGTCGACCTGCTCGCACTCACCGGTCCGCTCCTGGTAGATCGAGCACTCCATGCCCCTCCGAGTGCTTCCGCCGCCCCGTTCCATGCTCCGGAAGGTGCAAAAAGATGTCCGGCGCCATCGGCATCGGCAACGCCGGTGGCGTAGGCAAGGACCCGCGGGTTACCCGGGCGATATGGCGAGACCGCATCTTCCGGGACGGAAAGCACCTCACGACAACGACGGGACGCGGGAACCCGCGGCCCCGGGGCCGCAAGAAGTCGGCCCCGGCCCGGAGGTTGAGCGTGAGGCGCCGGACCGGCCTTCGAAACTGCCCCTGCGGGCGTGGAGTGCCGTGGTCAGAGGCACCATGCGGGAGTTCCGGGACGACGAGTTGGGCGACCGCGCGGCGGCGCTGACGTACTACGGAGTGCTGTCATTGTTCCCGGCGCTGCTGGTGCTGGTCTCCCTTGTGGGTATCGCCGGCAAGTCGGTCACCGGCAAGCTCCTCGACAACCTCGGGCAACTCGCTCCCGGCTCCGCGAGAGACATCATCACCGAGGCCGTACGGCAGTTGCAGCGCGACGCCGGAGTCGGCTCGGTCATGGCGGTCGTCGGCATCGCGCTGGCGGTGTGGTCGGCCTCCGGTTACGTGGCGGCGTTCATCCGCGCGGCGAACGCCGTCTACGACATGCCCGAAGGCCGACCGGTGTGGAAGATCCTCCCCGTCCGCGTCGCCCTGACGGTCGTACTGATGGTCCTGGCGGTGATCAGCGCGCTGATCGTGGTCTTCACCGGAGGCCTGGCCCGGCAGGCCGGCACGGCCCTCGGGGTCGGCGACGCCGCGCTGACGGTGTGGTCGATCGCCAAATGGCCCGTGCTGGTCGTCCTCGTCACGGTGATGATCGCGATCCTTTACTGGGCCAGCCCCAACGCGAAGGTGAAGGGCTTCCGGTGGATCACGCCCGGCAGCTTCACCGCCCTGGTGATCTGGCTGGCGGCCTCCGCCGGATTCGCCTTCTACGTCGCCGACTTCGCTTCCTACAACCGGACTTACGGTGCCATGGCCGGCGTCATCGTCTTCCTCGTCTGGCTGTGGATCACCAACCTGGCGCTTCTGCTCGGCCTGGAGATCGATGCCGAGACGGTGCGGCAGCGGGCCGTCGCGGGTGGCCTGCCGCCGGAGGCCGAGCCGTACACGCAGCCCCGCTCCACGCACACGTGGGACGAGGCGGACGTACGCAGGCTGAATGAGGAATGACGCATCCACGGCGCGGGCGCAGTAGGTCCGCCAGCGGGTGCCATCGGTACCGGCCAGAGGGCGCGCCGGTCGACTTCTCCGCTCTGAACTCGCCCGTCGAGGGTACTCGCGCAGTCATCGGGCAGTCGGGACGATGACGCGACCCGGCCCGGGAAACCCATATGGAGGGGAGATGACCGCTGTGTCGAACACACAGCCGCACGTCGCGGACTCCCGCAGCACGGACCGCCCAGGCCAGGAACCGGTGAGTGAGCTGGTGCAACGGGCCTCGCAGCAGTTGACCGAGCTGGTGCGGGGCGAACTGCGGCTGGCGCAGGCCGAGTTGAAGGAGAAGGGCCGGCACTACGGCAAAGGCGGCGGGCTGTTCGGCGGCGCGGGCGTCGTCGGCTTCCTGATGCTCCAGGCGCTGGTCGCCACCGCGATCGCCGCGCTGGCGGTGCCCCTGCCGGTGTGGGCGGCGGCGCTGATCGTCGCGGCGGTGCTGGCTCTGATCACCGGGGTGCTGGCCCTGAGGGGGAAGAAGCAGGTCGGCCGGGCCGCGCCGCCCGTGCCCGAGCAGACGATCGACAGTGTGAAGGCCGACGTGGCCGAGATCAAGGAGAGTGCCCAGCGATGACCAAGCCGTCCCACAACGAACCCACCCCGGCCGCGCCCGACGAACTGCGGGAGCAGGTCGAACAGGTCCGGACCGAGCTCGGGCAGACGGTCGAGGCGCTGGCGGCCAAGGCCGACGTCAAGGCGCGGGCCAAGGCGGAGGTCGCCGAGGTGAAGGAACAGGCCGCCGCCAAGGCCGGCGAACTCAAGGAACAGGCCGCCGTCAAGGCCGACGAGATCAAAGGCCAGGCCGCCGTCAAGGCCAGGGAACTGAAGGCGAAGAGCGCCGACCTGGCCCACCAGGCGCAGGACAAGCTCCCTGACCCGGTCAAGGAAAAAGCCGCTCAGGCTTCCGGGCAGGCCCGCGCCACCGCGGCCGAGGCCGGTCGCGTATGGCAGGAGAAAGCACCCGAGCCGGTGCGGCAGAAGACGGCCCAGGGAGCCCGGCTGGCGCGGGACAACCGCACCGCCCTGCTGGTCGCGGCCGGTGTCACCGTAGTGGTGTGGCTGTCCTACCGCCGGAGGGGGTGAACCGCGGTGAAGGCATCGAAGATCGCCTACAAGCCGGTCGGGCTGGTCCTCGGGGCGGTCAGCGGCATGGCCGCCGGAGCCGCGTTCAAGCAGGCGTGGAAAATACTCGGCCACGACAAGGACGCCCCGGACGCCACCGACGAGGAACGCTCCTGGGGCGAGGTGCTACTCGCCGCCGCGCTGCAAGGCGCGATCTTCTCCGCGGTCAAGGCAACCGTCGACCGCGCCGGCGCCGCCACCACCCGCCGCCTGACCGGAACCTGGCCCGGCTGACGCCCGGCAGAGCCCGGCAGAGGGGCGCGAGGGCGGTACGACACGGCGATGGCGCGGAGGCGGAACCTCATCGCAAGCCCTGCCGCGTTCCCGGCGGGCTTCTTCGCGGGACGAGCCCGAATGTGAACCGGAGTTCTCGCTCAGGAGTCCGCGCTCAGGCGCCGGCCCGGTGGGACAGCGCGGAGAGGTGGTCCCCGAAGCCGCCGCGGGCCCGGGCGCGCAGCCGTGCCGAGGTGAGCACCGGGTGCTGCGCGGTGCGCAGTACCCGGTGCTCCCGGCGTTCCAGGGCCTGGACGAGGGCCCGGTCCTCCCCGACGGCCAGCGGCGGGAACCCTCCCGCGTCCAGGTAGGCGGCGGCGCTCACGCCCAGGTTGGCGCCGTGGACATGGGGGTGGTGCCAGGCCGCCCCGTGAGCGGGCCTGGTCGCCTCGTACAGAGCCCGGTGCCGCGCGGCCAGAGGTGAAGGCGGCAGGACGACAGTGCCGACCACGGCCTCCCATCCCTCGTGGGCCCGGGCGAGCTGGTGGACCAGCCAGCCGGGCGGGACGACACTGTCGGCGTCCGTGGTGGCGATCCAGCCGGGCCCGCCGTCGCGCGCCTGCCGCTCCAGTGCGTGGCGGACACCCGCGTGCCGGGCGAGGCCGGGGTTGCGGCAGTCGGTGACGACGACGAGGGCTCCGGCGTCCCGGGCGAGGGCCGCCGTACGGTCCCGGCAGGCGTCCGCCACCACGACGGTCAGGACCCGTGTGCCGGTGAGCGCGGGGTGACGGGCGGCGGCGGTGATCGCCGCGAGGGCGTCCGGGAGCAGCGTCTCCTCGTCGTGGGCGGGGACGACGACCGCGATGTCCGGGCTCATACCAGGCCCTCCCCGGCCGCGACGGAGACAGGGCGTTCGCCGTCCGGTCCGGTGCGCCGGTGGACCTGGAGAACGAAGTCGTCCTCGCGGTGGTCGACGAGGAGGCCGAGACCGGGCAGCGTGCTCAGCCGACGGGCGATACCGGCACCGGTGGTGAGGTGTTCGGGCACGGGGTGGTCCCAGTGCACGGTGACCAGGGTCCCGCCGGGCTCCAGCACCGCCACCACGCGTTCGAGGAGCTGGTCGAGCGCGGTGGCGTCGAGGTAGTAGAGCAGCTCCGACAGGACGATGAGGTCGAAGGAGCCCTCCGGCCATTCCTCGGGCAGCAGCATGCGCCGTACCTCGACGTGCGCGAGGTCGCGGGTACGGTGCCGGGCCGTCTCGACCGCCGCCTCGACCCGGTCGCAGGCGAGGAGCGCGTCGCAGCGGGCGGCCAGCCGACGGGTGAGTTCGCCGACCGAGCAGCCGGGTTCGAACGCCCGCCGGTAGCGGGGCGACGGCAGTGACGCGACGGTCAGGTCGTATTTGCGCCGCTCGTACCAGCGTCGCGTCAGGCTCCACGGGTCTTCCGTGTCGCGGTACATGCCGTCGAAGTAGCCGGCGGGCGTACGCGGACGGGTCATCCGACCACCACCTCCCAGCCGCGCAGGTGGTGGTCGAGTTCCTCCGGTGGCAGTACGGGGGCGTCCTCCGGGGCGGGACCGAGCGGGTGGATCTGGCTGCCGAACCGGTCGACCGCTGCGCGCTTGCGGGCCTGTACCGCAGGCGGGAGCACGATCCGGGACGCCCGCTCCCAGGGCACCCGCGGGTCGCCGGGTTCGGCCCAGTGCCACAGCCACACCGGATAGAACCGGCACGGTACCGACGTCACGCGGGCGGCCTCCCGTGCCGCCCGACCGACCGCTTCGTGATCGCCGTGGACATCGCCGGTCCAGGGCGCCAGGCACAGCGCGGCACCCGGCAGCAGTTCCGCCAGCTCCGCGGCGAGCCGGGTCTCGTGCGCGGCGACCTGGGTGTCGGGCAGCCCCAGTCGTACGACCCTCGCCTCACCGGCGCCCAACTCCCCCAGCGCGTCGTCCAGTTCGCGGGCGCGCAGCTCGGCGAGCCGGGCCGGGGTGAGTCGGGTGGTGTGGGGGTGGGAGCCCTCCCCGTCCGTCACCGACACCACGGTGACCGCGACTTGGGCCGCCGTCATCAGGGCGATGGCGCCGCCCACGCCCAGCACTTCGTCGTCCGGGTGCGCGGCGACCACGACGACCCGGCCCCGGACCGGCGGCGCGTACGTGGGCATCCGTCTCCAGCCCGCCCAGGAACGCCAGCGCTTCTCATCGGTACCGGGTGCCTGGATCGGATCGGCGTACCTCTCGGCCGCCGCGGCGCGCGGGGCCTTCACCGGTCCGCTCCGGTGCCGCGCGCCACCTCCGCGCCCAGCGCGGCCAGGTCGCGTTCGGCGTGGTGCTGGCGGATGTAGACGGCGAGGTCGGCCGTCGCGCGGGCGTGCCGCTCGTCGTGGCAGAGGGGTCCCGCTCCGGTCGCGCGTCCGACATGGTCCAGCACTCCGGCGCATGCCTCGGCCACCAGGGAGCGCACCCGCAGGGCCCGCAGCCGCGCCGTTCCGCTCCGGTCCAGCGGGTCGGTGTCGATTTCCGCTGCGGCCCGCTGCAGTACCGTGCCCGCCGCGTGCAGACGCAGGTCCACGGCGCCCGCGTGCGCGTCGCCGAACGGGTCGTCGTGCTTCCCGGCCCGCTCGAACAGGATCCGCGCCACCGCCTGCGCGCCGCCGTACCAGCAAGCGGCCACACCGACCCCGCCGTGATGGAAGCCGGGCCGACGCACATACCCCTCCACATCGCCGACCGGGACAGCGGGCACCTCGGTGAACCGTATGTCCGGGCTGTCACTGGCGGCCATGCCGACCGCCTGCCATGTCCCGGGGACCGGCCGGCACCCGGGGCGGGTGACGGGGTCGGTCTCCGACCGGTCGGGCGGGAGGCCGGGGGCGCCGGTGCGGACGGCGAACAGCCGTCGGCCGTCCTCGGTGGAGGCGGTGACCAGGGCGTGCGTACAGGTGCGCGCCCCGGAGCAATACTTCTTGACGCCGTTGAGAATCCAGCCGTGTGGGGTACGGGTGCCGGTCAGCCCCGGGCCCGGCGGTTCGGCGGCCCACACGGCCCAGTACTCGCCGGGCCGGACGGGCTCGCCCCCGAGTTCGGCGAGGATCGCCACCGCGTCGAGATGGCCCTCCACCAGCCGGGCGGCGCACAGATCCTCCCGCGCGACCGCGCTCAGTTGCTCGAAGCGCGCGTCGGTACGTCCGCTGCCGGGCAGGGGGCAGTCGGCTGCGCCGGCCGCCTGCGCGTCGACGTAGCGCAGGAAACGCTCCGCCGCGGCAGACGGCGGAGGGACGGTTTCGGCCAACGGGCCGGGGTCGTCCGCGGCGCCACGACCGGACGCTCGGACGCGGCTGGGGATGCGTGGGGACGTCTGTTGCTGCATCGGTGGTGCTCCTCGCTGTGAGGGGGCCTGCGCCTGCGGGCGGGTGACGGCGTCAGGCCGTCCGGCGGCGGACGGGCGCGTAGGTGAACGCTTCGAAGAAACGCAGGTGGAGGATGGCCCGCTCACGCTCACGCTCAGGCAGCAGGTGCAGCCCCCGCTTGGCCGCATCCCGGCCAACGACGAGGTCGTACGAGAGGTCCGCCTCGCCCGGGGTGGGCACCGTCGACTGCTTTGGACGGGGTGTCGGCATGTCGGTCAGCATGCGTGTTCGCTCCCGAATCACTCAGGACGGGCGCGGACCCGGCACGGGGAACGGCCCGGACGAAATGGCCAAGGGCGCCGCACGGGACCACACGCATGCCGCCGAAGGTGCCTCGGCAGCCGGTGGTTTCCCGCTGGGCACGCGCCTCCGGTCCGAAGCACGACCTTCCGACTGCCCCTCCTTCCCCAGCACAAACTCCCTGTTGATCTCGCGTGGGCGGGACGAGAACGCGACTGCGTATCCCAGGCCCCTCGTCGCGACCCCGGGATGCCGCGCCGGGCAGTCCCGCACCCGTCCGCCCATGCCGGGGGCCGGCAAGACCCAGGGCCCCCTCTCGAACGGCGGCACCGGATCGCGCGGCCATGGCCCGACGTCCTGCGGCAGGTGCTCCCCCGCCCCCGCTGTCACCTCCGCCGACACAGGATTCGACCGATGCGGCGGCCGTCGACACCGTTACGCGGCGAGACCCGCCGTCGGCACGTCGGACAGCCGGATGGTGTCGCCCTGGTCCGCGGGTGCCGGGCGGGTCAGCCCGCTCCCGGCAGCCGGACCATGACCGAACCGTCGGCCTCGACCTTGGTGTCGAAGCGAGGCTGCGGGGCCGTGGCGGGGCCGGCCACGTTCCCGCCGTCCGAGAGACGGAAGACGCTTCCGTGCCACGGACATGTCACGCACCCGTCGGCTGTCTCGCCGCCGGACAGCGGGCCCGCCAAGTGGCTGCACTGATCGGCCAGTACGTGCACCTCGTCGGCCGTGGCGCGGTACACCAGCAACGGCACCTCGCCCAGCATGCGGCGCACCGGCGTCTTGGCCGGAAGGTCGTCGCGGTCCCCGATCCGGTGCCAGCCGGGTTTCACCAGATGCGGCACCGGTTCCGTCTTGTTGGCCCCCGCGCCCTGGCGGTAGGCGAGGTGGCCGCCGATCAGCCCGCCCGTTCCCGCCGCCGCCAGACCGGCGAGGCCGAGCGCCTTGCCCAGCCGCGGTCGGCGGGCGCGCGCGACCCAGGAAGCGGTGTACAAGGACACGGCCAGCGCGTTGCAGCCGGCGTGGACCAGCCCGGTCCGCATCTGCTGCTCGTGCTGCTCCGCCCAGTCCACCCAGCCCGCCAGGGCCGCCGGCACGGCGGCCACCGTACCGAGGCCGACCAGTACGCGGACACCACGGCCTGAGCCGGGCAGGACGTCCAGCACCGCGGACGACAGCCAGGCCCCGATCGGTATCTGGACCAGCGCCGGATGCAGAGGATGGCCCAGCTGCCTGCCGTGCAGAACGTCCCGTAGCGGACCCAGGGGCAGGGCGCGGACGGCCCGCTGCACCGGTGCGACGGCGGAGTCCAGGGACTGAGCCCGCTCCAGGGCGTAGAGAGCGCCCAGCAGCAGGGACTGGCCGCGGGCGGCGAGCCCTGCGGTGCCCGCGGAGGCCGGTACGGCTTCGGTCGGAATGACGCTGCTCGCTTTCATGTGTCCCGACTAGCCCGTTCCGCCGGACGGCAAACAGCCGGCTCGCCGGTTCCCTTCCCGGGCGCCTCCGAGGCCGGGGCCGGACCCCGCCGCGCTGGCCGGCGAAGGCCTGACCCCGGACCCGGCCGGTTCCGCGACTCGTCGGCATGCCGCCTCTGCCGGACGGGCGAGGGCACTGCACCGACATGGTCTTCCCGCCGGTCCCGTTCATCCCGTACGTGTGAAGGGCGCGAACGCCGGGGCCGCGTCGCCTCGCGGTGAGGGCACCGGGAGCCGCTCCCGTCCGTCCCACCTGCCGACCGCCCCGGTCGCGCTCCGGACCTGCCGCGTGGCGTTCCGGGCCTGTGCCGTCGCCGACGTGCCACTGCACGAGCCGGTCAGTCCCGGTCCGGTGAAGAAGCGTCCACGGGGGTACCCGGGCCACATGAACACTGGTGACTCCCACAGCAGCGACGATCACACGCCCGAGCCCGGCACTTCGGACGACGCGGTCGACGAGGCGTTGCGCGAACTGGCCGAACTTCACCGCGAGGACGACACACAGGACCCGGCGGAACAGGAGCAGGGAGTGGGGGACCCCCTGACCACCAGCCGGAACGCCAACCGGCGGATGTCCCCGCAAGATCCCTCCGACTGAGCCGCGCCGCTCCCTCTTCCCGGCCCGCCGACCAGAAGCGGGCGCGTCGCACGTGCCCCGCGCACCCGAGTGGAGTGGCCGGGGCCCGCCCCCAGGGCAACGCCCCCGCTCTCCGCACGGGGGCTCGCGGTGTCACCGGTCGGCGAAGACGCTGGAGTCGAGCTGTTCGAGGAGGTCGGCGGGATCCCGGTACACCGCGTGGGCGCCGGCCCTCTCCAGGTCCGCGCGAGGGATCCCGCCGGACAGCACCGCCACCGGGACCACTCCGTCCCGTACGGCGGCCTTCATGTCCCAGACGGTGTCGCCGACGAACACGGCGCGTTCGCTCGGAACGTCCGCGAGGTCCCTGGCCTGTCGGACGGGGTCGGGGGCGGGTTTGCCGTCGGCGACGTCGTCCGCGCTCGCCGCCCCGAGGATGACGTCGTCCGCGTCGATCGCACGGCGCAGCGCGGCCAGTTCCGCACCGCTCGCCGAGGTAGCCAGGACGATCGTCCAGCCCCGCCCGGCCAGGGCACGCAGCAGGTCGCCCGCCCCATCCAGGGCCGGCAGCCGGTCGAAGCAGGTGGCGTAGAGGGCGTGATGGGCCGCTTCGAGCTGCCCGTCGTCCTCACGGTCGCGGTCCTTGCCGAGGAGGTGCTCGATCAGGTCGTCGCTGCCCAGGCCCACGGCGCGGTGGATCTCCCGCATGGGGATGCGGTGTCCGCCCTGCCTGAACGCCTCCCACCAGGTGACGACGTGCAGGTGGTTGGTGTCGACGAGGGTTCCGTCGACGTCGAAGATCGCGGCGCGTCTCGTGCTCATCCCGGTGTCCTCTCCCGCTCACAGTTCGCGGAGGGCGGGGAGCAGTTTCTGTTCGGCCCATTCCAGGTAGGGCTCCTGGTGCTCGCCGCCGATCTGGACGAGCGCGACCTCGGTGAACCCCGCGTTCACGTAAGGCCGTACGGCCTCGACGACCGCCTCCACGTCGTCGCCGCACGGGATGGACTCGGCCACGTCCTCGGGCCGTACGAACCGGGTGGCACCGGCGAACGCGGTGGGGCCGGGCAGTTCGGAGTTGACCGGCCAGCCACTGCCGAACCAGCGGAACTGGTCGTGGGCGCGAGTGATCGCCGCGTCGCGGTCGGGGTCGTAACAGATGGGCAGCTGGCCGACCTTGGGCTTGCCCGCGCCGCCGTACCGGTCGAACGCGGAGGTCAACTCCGGCCTGGGTTCGGTGGCGATGAGCAGGTCGGCGAGGCGGCCCGCGAGTTCGCACGAGCTGTCGCCGGAGACAGCCACACCGATCGGGATGGGGGTGTCGGGCAGGTCCCACACCTTGGCGTTCTCCACGTCGAAGTGGGCGCCGTGGTGGTTGACGTTCTCCCCGGCGAGGAGTGCGCGGATGATCTCCACGGCCTCCTCCAGCCTCGCCAGGCGGACATGCGCGGCGGGCCAACCGCCGCCCACCACATGCTCGTTGAGGTTCTCCCCCGAGCCGAGACCGAGGCGGAAGCGTCCCTCGGAGAGGAGGTGCAGGGTGGCGGCCTTCTGGGCAACGACCGCCGGGTGATAGCGGGTTGTCGGGCACGTCACGTACGTCATCAGCGGAATGCGCTCGGTGGCCTGCGCGGCAGCGCCCAGCACGCTCCACGCGTAGGGGGCGTGGCCCTGGGACTCCAGCCAGGGGAAGTAGTGGTCGGACGTGACGGAGAAGTCGAAACCGGCCCGCTCGGCACCGACCACATGGCCCACCAGCTCCCGTGGACCGGCCTGCTCCGTCATCATCGTGTACCCGATCTGCACCATGCCGCTCATCTCCCTCACGCGTCACCTGCACGAATACGATCTTCAGCGGTGCGGGTACCCCTCTCATGACCTCCCGCACGGCCGAAGTTCCCGCGACATCGTCCAAGGGGTCAGGAGTCGGAGCCGGCTCCACCCTCGGGCTGCCTCGGCCGGTCGGACCTGCGGTGACTGGTGTCGCACCACGGGTAGGTGCGGCTCCGGCGGCAGGTGCACAGGGCCACGCAGAACCGGTCGGACGACACGATGGTGCCGTCCTCCAGCGTGACGTCCACCGGCCCTTCCACCAGGAGTGGCCCCGCGCGCCGGGCCACTATGCGGCGGCGCCGTTCATCCGAGTCGTACGGCACGAATGACCACCAGCTCTTCCTTCTCGGCGTCATCCTCGATCAGGCCGCGGTCGTGCAGCCAGCCGCTGCGGGAACGCAGGACCGGGCCGAAGGCGACACCGCGGCGTTCCACGATGTCGGCGCGCAGGCCCGCCGCCCGCAACCGCCGCAGCGATTCCTCCGGACGGCTCAGCGCGGACTGGACCACGAGGAGCGCCCCGCCGGGCTTCAGGAGTCCGGGCGCGTCCTGGCAGATCCGGTCCAGTACGAGGCGGCCGTCCTGCCCCGCGTCCCAGGCCCGGGCCATGCCCCGCCGGGGGCACGCGGCGGTGGGGGCCGGCACGTACGGCGGGTTGGACAGGATGAGGTCGAAGGAGCGGCCCGACACGGGAGCCAGCAGGTCGCCGCGTCTGACCCGGATCGGGAGGCGGGCCAGCAGCGCGTTGACCTTGGCGTTGAGAGCCGCTCGCCAGGAGATGTCGATCGCCGTGACGCGGGCGCCGAGCCGGGCCGCCGCCAGAGCGACGGCACCCGTTCCCGTGCCGACGTCGAGGACATCGGCCCGCGGGGGAAGGCGTTCGTCGCGCAGGAGTCGGACGAGCAGGTCGGTGTCGTCCTGCGGGGTGTAGACGCCGGGCAGAGTGACCGTGGTCATCGGGCCTCGTCTCTGGTTCTCGCGGGTACCGGAGAACCTGTTCGTGGTCGGAACGCCGGCCGGGCAGGTATGCGCAGCGACGACTCCCCCGCCCGCCACGCACCGAGCAGGCGTTCGGCGAGGCGGTCTTCGAGATAGGTGGTGGCGTCCGCGCCGAAGGCGACATCGCCGTCGAGGTGCGGTTCCTCTTCGAGCAGACCCGCTACGACGTCCCGGCGGACGACCTGTTCGTGCACGGCGTCGGCCTCGACGTGCTCGTCGTAGAAGTGCTCGGCGGCCGGTCCGGCGCCGGTGCGCCGCATGGCCTGGGCGAGACGCCGTGAACCCGGCGACGAGGTGATCTCGACGGCGGCGAAATGTCCCACCAGGGCGCCTCGCAGGGCGCGGTGCAGGCCGAGGAGGGACATCAGGTTCACGGTGGCGAGTGCCTCGGCACCGGTCGCGTCGAGGTAGTGCCCGTACGCCGTGTTCAGGTCCAGGTCGGCCATCAGCTCGGCGAACAGGCGGGCGTGCACGCGATCCGCGCGGCCTCCGCCGAACTCGTCGAACTCCACGGCCGCCATGCCCGCCTTCGCCCGTCCCCACAACCGGGGCAGCACCCATGCGTGCGGGTCGGCTTCCTTGAGGTGGTAGAGCGAGCGCTGAGCGGCGTACTCACGCACCTGCCACAGTTCTCCCTCGTCCCGGAGGAAGTGGCTGACGCCGCAACCGTCGACGGGTTCGACGAGCAGGTCGTCCAGTGCCTCGTCGGCGTGCCGGTGCACGGTCGCCGCGTCCCGGAGAGTGTCGAGAAACGGCTGTTCCAGTGCAGCCCGAACCTTGAGCAGGTCGGGGGCCCATTCCCGGTCGGCATGGACGTCGGCGAACCCCCGGTAATGCAGCTCGTAGCAGATGTAGAGGGCGAGCTGGAGATCGTCTCCGAGCGGGGCGGCGGCAGACATCGCCCCGTCGTCCGGAAGGGGTCCCGTGTTCCGCAGATATTCGATGATCGCCGCCGAGATCCGGCCACGAGGGGACGGCAGGCTCGGCTCTCGCGAGGTGACATCCATCGACGTGACATCCATGCGCGGCGAGTACCCGTGATCCAGAAGCTCTCACGTGAGCTGTTGTGGGTCGTTCGGGGTGCGATTTCTCTGGTGGGTCGAGGGCTCACCTGAGGGGACCGACTCTTCCCCGGCGGCCGGCGCCACCCGGGCAATCCCTGTGCGCGTCTCCGCCCGGGACGGCTGCCATCACGCTCGGCGCCCTGCGGGCGGACGACGCCGCCGGGGCTCTGGCCGTGTGCCTGATCGTCGCCCGGGTACACGGTCGGTTCCGTATCCCGACCCCTGGAGCCGTCCGTGAGTCCACGCCCCCGCAACGTATTCGTCGTCGGTCTCGACGAGGCCAATCTGCGGACCCTGCGGGCCGTTCCCCGCGCCGAAGAACTGCGCTTCCACCGCCTTCTGACCATCCGCGAGCTCCAGCACGGCGAGGTGACCGTACCGGACCTGATCGACCGGGCCCGGCACGTGCTGGACGACTTCGACGGGCCGGTCGACGCGATCGTCGGCTACTGGGACTTCCCGGTGAGCACGCTCGTCGCGCTGCTCGCGGAGGAGTACGCGACGCGCGCCACCAGTCTGGAGTCGGTGGTCAAGTGCGAGCACAAGTACTGGAGCCGTCTCGTGCAGCAGGAGGTGGCCACGGAACATCCGCGCTTCGGCCGGGTGGATCTCGACGCGGCCGACCCACGGCCGCCGGAGGGCGTGGGCTTCCCGATGTGGGTCAAGCCGGCCCTGTCGTACTCCTCCGAACTCGCTTACGGGGTGGGGGACTTGGAGGAGTTCCGCAAGGCCGTGGACCACGTCCGCCAGGGCATCCACCGTGTCGGCCGACCCTTCGAGTACATCCTGGACCAGCTCGATCTGCCCCAGGAGATGGCGGGCGTCGGCGGCCAGGTATGCCTCGCCGAGGAGACTCTCAGCGGCGTCCAGGTCGCCGTCGAGGGATACGAGCACGACGGCGAGATCACCGTGTACGGCGTCCTCGACTCCATCAACTACCCGGATTCCACCAGCTTCCTGCGCCACCAGTACCCCTCGGCCCTGCCGGATCCGGTACAGCGGCGGCTGCGCGAGGTGTCGAAACGGGTCATGCGGCACATCGGCTGGCGGCAGGCGACCTTCAGCATCGAGTTCTTCTACGACCCTGCCACCGACGGGATCTCGATCCTGGAGATCAACCCGCGTCACTCCCAGGCGCACGCGGAGCTCTTCGCCTTCGTCGACGGCGTGCCCAACCACCACTGCATGCTCGCCCTCGCCCTGGGCCGGGATCCCGCCATGCCGTTCCGGAAGGGTCCGTACGCCCTGGCCGCCAAGTGGTACCACCGCTGGTTCGCCGACGGAGTCGTCCGTGCGGTGCCGTCGCCCGAGGAAGTGGCCCGTATCGAGAAGGAGATACCCGGCGTCCGGATCGACATCGTGCCCGACGAGGGACAGCGCCTGTCGGACGTCGACCAGCAGGACAGTTACAGCTACGAGGTGGCGCACATCTTCACCGGCGGCGCCGACGAGCACGACCTGCGCGAGAAGTACGACCGCTGTGTCGCCGCGCTGCGCCTCGCCCTCGACCAGCCGGCCGACCGTAAGACCGACCGCACGGCCTGAGATACATACACGACCTGAGAGACGTATGCGATACATCGAGAACCTCCCCCACACCACCAAGCAGGAGGACCACGTCAGGATCCCGATGCCGGACGGCGTCCACCTCTCCGCGCGCGTCTGGCGCCCGGTGTCCTCGGACGACTCCCCCGTCCCCGCGATCCTGGAGTACATCCCGTACCGCAAGGGGGACTTGAGCTCGGTCCGCGACTCGATCCACCACCCCTACATCGCCGGGCACGGCTACGCCTGTGTCCGCGTAGACCTGCGCGGTACCGGTGACTCCGAGGGCGTACTCACCGACGAGTACCTGGAGATCGAGCAGAGCGACGCCGAGGCGGTGCTCGACTGGCTGGCCGCGCAGCCCTGGTGCGACGGCACCACCGGGATGATGGGCATCTCCTGGGGCGCGTTCGCCGCGCTCCAGGTGGCCGCCCGGCGGCCCGCGAGTCTGCGGGCGATCGTCATCTCCTCGTTCACCGACGACCGCTACGCCGACGACATGCACTACATGGGCGGCGCGATGCTGTCCGACAACCTCGCCGAGGCGGGCACCATGTTCGCCTACGCCACTTGCCCCCCGGACCCCTCGGCCGTGGGCGAGCGCTGGCGCGAGATGTGGCACGAAAGGCTCGAAGCCGCCGAACCGTGGGTCCTGAACTGGCTGCGCCACCAGCGCCGCGACAGCTACTGGCGGCACGCGTCGGTGTGCGAGGACTACACCGCCGTACGCTGCCCCGTCCTCGCCTCCAGCGGCTGGGCCGACGGCTACTCGAACGCGGTGACCCGTCTGCTCGCCCACCTGGACGTGCCGCGCAAGGGACTGATCGGGCCCTGGTCCCACAAGTACCCGCACCTGGGCGAGCCCGGACCCGCCATCGGCTACCTCCAGGAAGTGGTGCGCTGGTGGGACCACTGGCTGAAGGGGGCGGACAACGGGGCGATGGACGGTCCGATGCTCCGGGCGTGGATGCAGGACAGCGTCCCGCCCTCCACCTCGTACGAGGACCGCCCAGGCCGGTGGGTAGGCGAGCCCACCTGGCCCTCGGACCATGTGCGCGACACCGCGTACGCGCTGCGATCCCGCCACCTCAGCGCCGAGGACGAGGCCCCCGACGACGGAGAGAGCCGGACTCTCAAGTCCCCGCTGTCCGTGGGCCAGTTCGCCGGAAAATGGGCCTCCTACAACGCCCCGCCCGACCTGCCCTACGACCAGCGCGAGGAGGACGGCGGCTCCCTGGTCTACGAGACCGAGCCGCTGACGGACCGGCTGGAGATCCTCGGAGCGCCACGCGTCGAACTGGAGGTGAGCGCCGACCAGCCCGTGGCCATGGTGGCCGCCCGGCTGTCGGACGTGGCCCCGGACGGCAGCGCCACCCGGGTCACCTACGGCGTCCTCAACCTCACCCGCCGAGACGGCACGGACGAACCCGCCCTCGTGGAACCGGGTCAACTCCACCGAGCGACAGTGCACTTGAACGGTGTGGCGCAGGCGTTCCCCCCGGGCCACCGGGTCCGGCTCTCGCTGTCCACCTCGTATTGGCCGTTGGCCTGGCCACCGCCACGGCCCACACTCCTGACCGTCCACGAGCGGCCGTGCCGACTCGTCCTGCCGGTCCGCCCGGCCGACGAAACGGACACCCCAGCCCCCTTCGAGGCACCGGAAGGCGCGGCCCCCGTCACGACGACCCAGGTGACCCCGCCCGAGCAGCGCTGGGAGGTGAGCCGCGACCTGATCGACTACGGCGCGACGCTGAACATCGTCAAGGACCGCGGCACGGTCCACTACGACGCGATGGGCCTGGACGTCGGCTGCCGCGTCCACGAGCGGTACTCCTCGATCGCCGACGATTTCACCTCACCGGCCGGCGAGGCGACATGGACCATGAGTTTCCGGCGCGAGGAGTGGAACATCCAGGTCCGCACGAGCACGACGCTGACCTGCGACATCGAGGAATTCCACGTCAACGCCACGCTGGACGCCTACGAGGGCGGTCGCCGCGTCGCCTCCCGCACTTGGAACGAGTCGGTCCCCAGGGACGCGCTGTAGCAGGGCGCGCTGTGGACCGTGGCGGGCAGGCGGTTCAGATGTGGCTCCGCTCGCTCGGACACGACCCGACTCGCTCAGGACGGCAGGGTGGCGAAGAGTGCGATGAGCAGACAGAGAAGCAAGGGACCGGCGAAGGCAATGTGCGCGCCGAGGGGAAGCATGGCCGCGACCACGAAACCGGCCAGTCCATAGCCCGCGCCGTTGGCCGCGTACAGGGAGGAGAAACCCGCGCTCCAGGCGAATTCGGGCAGGTCACGCTGGAGGGTCAGAGCCCGCGCCGTGATCTGCGGCGCGGCGAACAGACCGGCCGCCACCACACTCACCGCGATCACCGGCAGGCTGGGCACGAGCGCGGCGGGCAGAAGTGCCGCGCACAGCAGCGCCAGACAGATGGCAGCCTGTCGATGGATCCGGCCGGGCCAGCGGCGCAGCCCGTAGGCCAGACCACCCAGCAGGCTGGTGATCGAATATCCGGTTAAGAGGACTCCCGCCAGGGATGCGGCGGAGCCGGAGGTGTCCAAAGCGGGTGGAATCGCCGTGTCGAGGACGCCACCGGCGAAGCCTCCGACCACGCCCAGGGCGGGTGACGGCACCGCCGCCCGCAGCAGAACTCGACGGGGTGCCCGCTCCGCCGGCCGCGCATCGTCCGGACGGGAGGGCGGGGCGGGCAGGCGCGCCGAGGCCAGAGCAGCTGTCGCGGCCAGTGCGGCCATCGTGGCGCGACCGCGAGCCTCGGGTCGCCCACGGCGACCAGACCGGCCACTGCGGCGGGTGCCACCGTCCACGCCAGTTACAGCAGGGTGGTGTCGAGGCTCATCGCCTGATGCAGCAGCGGCCGGGGCACACTGCGGGCGAGCAGGGCCCGTAGCTGACCCGGCACGCCGGCTCCGACGCCGCCCGCCGCAGCTGCCAGTACGACCAGTGCCAGCACGGGCATCATGGTGGCGGTGGCGGCCAACAGTGCGTAGAGGGCTGTGCGGGCGGTCAGGGCCACCCGGAGGTAGCGGTGCGCCGCCCAGCGGTCGACGAGCGCAGCCAGCCAGGGGGCCGGCGCCGCCTCGGTAATCGCGTGGGCGCCGGAGGCGAGACCGCCGACCGTGAACGAGCCCGCCTGATGGCCCAGCAGGACCAACGCGAGCGGCGCCATGGCGTCGGGGACCCGGCTCAGCAGAGTGGTCAGGCCCCAAGGCCGCCAGCCGCGTACCCTCACCACCTGCCGATAGCCGGTCGGCGGCGCACTCACCTCGACGTCCAACCGTCCTATCCCCTCTCCTCAGGACGCGCCAGTCCTCTCACACGGCAGGGGTGAAACGGCCCCAGGCCCGGTGTCCCCCGAGGAGACGTGTCACGGCCGGGAGCACCGAGGCCCCTGTCTCGCCGAACACCACCCCTACGGGGCCCTCGGGCAGACCGGCCGCCTCCAGCGCGCCGACTCCTTCGCCCCAGGCCCCGATGGCCTTGCCGTGGCGGTACGCCTCGGTGACCATCAGCAGCAGACGGGGATCGACGACGGTGGCCACGGCCGCGTCGTCGTCGGCCTTGGCGTCGCGAGCACCGTAGGCGTCAGCGGCCGGAGCCGGCGCCCCGGCCAGCACGATCGCGTCGAACTCGGTGGACCGGGCGGTGGCGAAGGTGCGCTGCACGGTGACCGGGTCGCCGCCCTCGTCCAGCACGCCGCCCGCCGGGGCGATGACCAGAGGGACCATGCCCGCGTCGAGGACCGCCCGGCGCACCTCGCGGACGCCGTCCAGGTCGTCCGCGCCGCTGGTGACGATGCCGATGATCCGGCCCTCGACCGGCCAGTCCCGCCCCAACTGGGAGAGCGCGGGGCTGGGTTGGACCGCAGTCGGCGGCAGGCTCGCCTCCGGGACCGGGAGGCCCAGACCGGCCGCGACCTGCGTGCAGAGTTCGGGGTCGATGTTGGCGAGCACCTTCAGTGCCCGTTCCTTGACGGCCTTCTCCCAGCACTTGCCGAGCTCGAAGGTGTAGGCGGCGACGATGTGTTCGCGCTCGGTGGGCGACATGCTGAGCCAGAACAGCCGGGCCTGGCTGAAGTGGTCGTCGAAGGACGCCGCCGCGTCCCGCACCTTGCGGGCGGCGGGGACCTCGACCGGGACCTCGATGTACGCCCCGGTGTCCGCGCCGGCGAGGAACGGGCAGCCGCCGTCGAGGGAGTTGGGCCGGTACGGGGCCACGCCCCGGTGCACCGCGGTCTGGTGCATGCCGTCCCGCAGCATGTCGTTCACGGGTGCGTGTGTGCGGTTGATGGGGAGCTGTCCGAAGTTGGGGCCGCCGAGCCTGCTGATCTGAGTGTCGAGGTAGGAGAAGAGACGCCCCTGCATCAGCGGGTCGTTGGTGACGTCGATGCCGGGGACCAGATGGCCGACGTGGAAGGCGACCTGCTCCGTCTCGGCGAAGTAGTTCGACGGGTTGGCGTTGAGGGTCATCAGTCCGATCGGGCGGACCGGGGCCAACTCCTCGGGGACGATCTTCGTCGGGTCGAGCAGGTCGATGCCCTCGAACATCTGGTCCTCGTTGTCCGGGAAGGTCTGCACCCCCAGTTCCCACTCGGGGAACGCCCCTGCCTCGATCGCGTCGGCGAGGTCGCGGCGGTGGAAGTCCGGGTCCACGCCCGCGGTGATCTGCGCTTCCTCCCACACCAGGGAGTGCACACCCAGCTTCGGCTTCCAGTGGAACTTCACCAGCGTGGTGGCGCCCTGGGCGTTGACCAGCCGGAAGGTGTGGACGCCGAAGCCCTCCATCATCCGGTAGGAACGCGGGATGCCCCGGTCTGACATGTTCCACAGCGTGTGGTGGGTCGCCTCCGTATGGAGCGTGACGAAGTCCCAGAACGTGTCGTGGGCGCTCTGCGCCTGCGGGATCTCCCGGTCCGGATGCGGCTTGCCCGCGTGGATGACATCGGGGAACTTGACCGCGTCCTGTATGAAGAACACCGGGATGTTGTTGCCGACCAGGTCGAAGACGCCCTCGTCGGTGTAGAACTTCGTCGCGAAGCCCCGGGTGTCGCGCACCGTGTCGGCCGAGCCGCGCGAGCCCAGGACGGTGGAGAAGCGGACGAACACCGGCGTCTCGACGCCCTCGGCGAGGAAGGCGGCCCTGGTGATTCCCGCGGCGGCGCCGTAGCCCTGGAACACGCCGTGTGCGGCGGCGCCGCGGGCGTGTACCACCCGCTCCGGGATGCGTTCGTGGTCGAAGTGGGTGATCTTCTCCCGCAGATGGTGGTCCTGGAGCAGCACCGGCCCGCGGGGCCCGGCCTTCAGCGAGTGGTCGGTGTCGTACAACCGTGCACCCTGTGCGGTGGTGAGGTTCGGACCGTCCTGGGCGACCCGGCTCTGGGAGGCGCCGGTGGGTTGGCCGGTCGGGCTGTACGTGTCCGGTCCGCGCTGGTCGGACTTGGGCGGAAGCGGCCCGCGGGGCTCGGTCGGCTCCTCGACCGGCGGGGCCTGGACACCCGGGACGCCGGGAATCTCGTTTCCGCCGCGAACCGCGTCCTGGACCTTCTCCACGACCTTGTCGGCGGCGGCCGCCACCGGATTCTTCTTCTCGCTCATGGGGTTCCGATCTTTGAGAGGGGCAGCGCCGCGCGCGAAACCATCAGCACTGCTCAGGCAGGGATGTCATCGACTGCCGCCCACGGGTGCCCTCGGACACATCGGCTGACACACGCGTCGCGCGAGCCGTGATCCCGTACCTGGGCGCTTCGGCGTTTCAGGGGCGCAGCAGGGTTTTGACCATGCCGTCCCGCTTGGCCTGGAAGGCCGCGTACGCCTTTGGCGCCTCCTCCAGCGGCAAGTGGTGGGTGGCGAAGCCGTCCACGCCGAAGGTGTCCGCCTCGGTGAGCAGCGGCAGGATCTCCGGGACCCAGCGCCACACGTTCGCCTGGCCCATCCGGAACTGGAGCTGCTTGTCGAACATGCGCAGCAGCGGCAGGGGGTCCGCGGCCCCGCCGTACACGCCGGAGAGCGAGACGGTGCCGCCGCGCCGTACGAGGTCGATCGCGGCGTAGAGCGCGCCGAGCCGGTCCACGCCTGCCTTCTCCATGAACGGCTGGGCCAGCGCGTCGGGCAGCAGCGCGGTCGCCCACTGGGCGGCCTTGGTCACCGGGTTGCCGTGCGCCTCCATGCCGACCGCGTCGATCACGGCGTCGGTGCCGCGCCCGTCGGTCAGTTCGCGCACCGCGCCCCCGAGGTCCTTCTCGTGACGGCGCAGGTCCAGGCAGGTCACTCCGTGCGCGGCGGCCCGGTCGAGGCGTTCGTCCACGAGGTCGACGCCGATGACGAGCCCGGCGCCCCGGTGCCGGGCGATGCGCGTGGCCATGTCGCCGATCGGGCCGAGCCCCAGGACGGTGAGCGATCCGCCGGGTGGCACCGCCGCGTACTCGACGGCTTGCCAGGCGGTCGGCAGCACGTCGGAGAGATAGACGAAACGGTCGTCGGGCGGCCCCTCGGGCACCTTGATCGGCAGGGCGTTGCCGAACGGCACCCGCAGGTACTCAGCCTGCCCGCCCGGCACCTGCCCGTACAGCTTGGTGTAGCCGAACAGCGAGGCCCCGGAGCCGTACTCCCGCACCTGTGTCGTCTCGCACTGCGAATGGAGTCCCTGGGAGCACATGAAGCAGGTGCCGCAGGAGACGTTGAACGGGATGACGACCCGGTCCCCGGGGGCGAAGGCACGCACCTCGGGGCCGACGGCCTCGACGACGCCCATGGACTCGTGGCCCAGGATGTCGCCCGGGTCCAGGAACGGCCCGAGAACTTCGTACAAGTGCAGGTCCGAACCGCAGATACCGGTGGAGGTGATCCGCACGATCACGTCGTCGGGCTGTTCGATCACCGGATCGGGAACCGTCTCCACCCGGACGTCCCGCCGACCCTGCCAGGTCAGAGCTCGCATACAGTCCGCCTCCTCGCTCGTCCTTCGACCAGTGACGCAGGAGGCCGGGTATCCGCGGCGGGCACCCTCAACCACGGCCGCGAACAGCGGCGGCCTGACGCCATCCCTTCCGCAGCGGAATTCCGGGCGGCGGCCGATGGGGAGTCGATGGTCCTCGTGCGGCCCGCGGTCGAGCGGGCTGGAGTGGCGCGCCTCCCCGACTCCAGCCCCTGCCGCCGGATCGGCGCGAGGGCGTCGTGGCCCGGGCGTGGCCAGGCGGTGGCATTCAGGGTGCGCTGCCATTCCTCAACGCGGTAGCGAAGTCGTCCTCCGGGTACCGATCGGCACGTGGGCGTGCGCGCTCGTAGCCCGGTGTGATTCACAAGGATTGAACGGGCCCTCTCCACGCAGACGGCCACGGCCTGCCGACGGAAGAAATCGTCGCGGTATCCGGTACGCGTATCGACATGATCTCAGATGTGGAGTGGACGACCTTCTTCCCTGCGGCTCTGCTGATTGCCGCTTCACCGGGGGCAAATCAGTTACTGGCCTTGCGCAATGGTTTGCGTTATGGATGGGGTTCTGCCATCAGTGCCTCCTTGGGGCGCTTTACTGCGTTCGCATTGATGGTGGGAGGGGTCGCGGCGGGTTTGGGGGCGGTCCTCGCGGCCTCCGAACTCGCGTTCAATGTGATCAAGTGGTGCGGGGTTGTATACCTGGCGTGGTTGGGGCTGAGGACCGCGCTCACCGCGGTGCGCCACGGCGGGGGCCGGCCGGATCGGGGAACCGCCGGGCTTTCCACGGAGGACGGCGACAGGCGGCGGCACGACGGTCCGTCGGCGTGGCGTCGGGCGCGGCAGGAATTCGTGGTCGCAGCGTCGAATCCGAAGGCCCTCATTTTGTTCACCGTTTTTTTGCCGCAGTTCCTGACGCGCGGCGCCGACGGCGCAGCTACTCCCTTGCTGGCCCTCGGCGCCGCCTATATCGGTGTCGAGTTCTGTTGTGCCTTCGGTTATGCCGCGCTGGGGAGCCGTCTGAAGAACATGGGGATCAGTCGGCGGGCTCGGCGGCTGTTGGATGTGGTGACGGGGGTGGCCATGCTGGGGCTGGCCGGCTGGCCGGCTGGCCGGCAACCGAGCAGCACTGAGGCGAGTTCCGTCAGTGGTTGCCGAGCGGGAGGATGGGGATGGCTTCCCGGCGACAGTAGGTGGCGGGACGCCGGACCGCTCGGCGCAGGGAACGCCAGTTGCTGATGGTGCGCAGCAGCCCGTCGTCGGGCGCGCTGTGCCAGAAGCGGTTCTCGTCCTGGTTGCCGAGGACGGGGCAGAACAGGGATACGGCCAGGGTGACGCGGTGGCCGCGGGTGACGGGGGTGACCGCGTGATACACACGGCTACCCGGGTGAACATGGTGTCTCCGACGCGCTGGAACGGGGCGGTGTACACGTCTGGGTGGGCCGATCCCTTTGCGGTGATCTCCTCGCGGCGGGCCTCGAACTGGCTCGGATGGCCTCGGTAGTAGATGTAGTCACCGCCTTCGTGTTCCTCGTGGTCGGTGAGGGTCATGGTGAAGACGTAGTTCATGCCGTCGAGGTGCCACTTCGCGACGATCGGAGCCTGTGAGGGGGCGGGCGGCCCGTAGTAATTGATCTGGACTGCCGCGTCGCGTATGGGGTGGGGGATCAGGGGGACTCCGACCAGGCGTGAGGCGGCGTTGAGGAACGCGGGGTCACGGACCATGGCGTGGACGAACGGGGAGATGGTCTCCACGCCGCGCAGTCGGTGGGAGACGACCTAGTCGTTGTGCACGGCGCAGGTCTTCAGTTCGTGGCAGATCTCCCTGAGCGCCTGCGCCCCCTCCGGGCTGAGCAGGCGGATGGGGCCGGCCATGGCCAGGTCGTCGCGGTCCCCCTCGCGGCCGTGTAATTCATGGTCGGAGTAGCCGAAGTCGGCCATGCGCAGCGTGACGGCGGGCTTGGGCGCGGAGCGTGCGACGAACCGCGTCTCCCAGCGCGGCTCGGAGAAGTGGTAGGCGGAAGCGGCGCGCTCACCGGCATGCAGCGAGCGCCGGAAACGCTCCAGTCCGGTGGTGATCGCGGCGACGCGCGTCTCTTCGGAAGTGGGGGCGTGCATCACGTGCTCCTTGTTCCTTGTCCTTGGGATCAGTGGGCGGCTGTTCGGTAGCGGTCTGCTTGGTACTGCTGGTCGTTGATCCATTCCTCGCGGACGGCCTCGATCGGATCGTCGAGCAGCAGGCGGGCCAGGCTGTTGCCGTCCTTCCAGGGCTCGGCCGCAGAGCGCATCACCAGGACCAGGGTGATGCGCTCGCCGTCGTCGAGCGGCTCGGCGGTGTGCAGCAGGCGTCGCCCCTGCGTCAGCACACCGTGTCCGGTGCGTTGCGCAACGCGTGCGTGATCGTCCAGGTTCAGGGCGCGGCCCCGTTTCAGCTCCCACCGGCCCTCTTCGGGCGGCCCCGGGTGGATCAGGGTGGCGCCGCCATCGGAGTTGCCGCTGGTGTACAGAGGGATCAGCTCGACCATGGCGGCCCCCTCGGTGTGATGCTCGATCGGGATCTCCTGAGGCCGGTAGAAGTTGATGTGCGATGCGGCCCGGGAGATGGGGTATGGCTCCAGGTCGGCCTGGGCGAGGTCGTAGATGTCGAAAGGGCTCTCGGGCAGATCGGTGCGGATGTCACCGTGCCAGAACTGGGCGTCGTCCTCGTCGAGGTCCAGGCCCCGGTAGGTGATGCGCGGCAGGTTCGGGAGACTGCGCGTGGCCCGTAAGGCCCGTAAGAGGCGCAGGCCCTCCCCGGCGCCGCAGCCGATGTCCATCACACTCAGCTTGCCGCTCCGGGGTAACTGAGCGAGGGCACTCTGCAGGATGGAGAAGGTGACCGGCTCCTCCCAGAGCACCTTGACGGCGTCGCGGCGCTGGGACGAGGCGTAGTGATCCGCTCCGGGTGCACAAGCCCGTGCCGGGGCGGACGAGTTCTGCGAGCTGACAGTGCTCTGCATGATTCTCCTCGTGGCTCAGATTGCGAGTGCGTGTGCCACACATCTACTCGTTGAACCACCGCAAGCACGCAAACAGGACTCTGTGCCGAGGCGCAGGGGATGACTCAGCCGCAGGCCAGAGCCGAGCAACATCTCAGCCTCCTTTCCTTTGAGGCATCTGTGGACGTCCGGGGCGGTTGAAATCCGCGTTGAGGTCATCCGAAACCATGCGCCCCATCGAGAGGGTGAGAACGCTTCCGGTTTTCCGAACGTGATCGTTCGGTTCGGTGCCTTCTGTGCGTGTGGGTGCGCGAGGCACGCGTACCAGGGCAAGCCGTACGAAGACTCCGTCCCGGCCGCCGGCAGGCATCGGTCGGCTTTCGCGGGGCACTCGTCCCGTCATCAGCACCGAGGACTCCCGCGCCGACCCGGAGCGGAGCGGTCCCGTGCCACAGCCCGGGAGAATGAGGTACTCACCGTGGAAAGCCGCAACAACCCCGACGACGTCGCGCTGACGTCGCACGAACGCCTCGCCCTGTGGCGTATCGAAGCGGATCTCAGCGAGGACCGACGTCTCGCCCGGCGGATGCGCCGCCCGGGCGCCCGGCCGTGGCTGCCCGTGTCGGTGGCCGCCCTGACGTGTGCGTCGCTGCTCCTCCTCGTCGTGGGGATCCTCAGCTCCAACTCCGTCGTCCTGTGGTGCCTCACCGCGCTGTGGCCGGCCACCATCCTGCTGGCTTTCCGGATGCTGCGCCGTCCGGCCGACGCCGAGGACCGCATCAGGTCATGGCGGTGAACTCCGCGCCGTCGCAAGGCAGTTCACGGCGGCAGGTCCGGTTGCGCGACAGCGACATCCACCGGCCGGGCATCACCCGGATCCGCTGCGGGCGGGGGTTCCGCTACGTCGACCCCGACGGCCGCCCCATCTCCGACGGGGTCGAGCGGCAACGCCTGCGCGAGCTGGCCGTACCGCCCGCGTGGACGGACGTGTGGATCTGCCCCGAGCCCAACGGACACATCCAGGCGACCGGCACCGACGCCGCGGGACGTCGCCAGTACCTCTACCACCCACGATTCCGGGAGCGGCAGGAGGCGGCCAAGCACGAGCACGTGCTCGAAGTGGCCCCCGCCCTGCCCCTGCTGCGAAAGCACACCGCCGAGGATCTCAAGGCCCGGGGACTGTGCCGGGACCGTGTGCTGGCCTGCGCGGCGCGCCTGCTCGACCTGGGGTTCTTCCGGATCGGGAACGAGTCGTACCGCCGCGACAACGAGACGCACGGTCTCACCACGCTGCTCCGCGAGCACGCCTCGTGCCGCCACGGCGAGGTGCGGTTCGCCTATCCGGCCAAGGGCGCGAAGGAGGTGTCGCAGGCGCTGGCCGAGGAGTCCGTGTGCCGGGCCCTGCGCGCGCTGCTGCGCCGCCGTGACGACGGCGAGCGCCTCTTCGCCTACTGGCAGTCCGGTGCCTGGCACGACGTGCACGCGGACGATCTCAACGCGTATCTGCGCGAGCGCACGGACACCGACCTCACGGCCAAGGACTTCCGCACCTGGCACGCCACCGTCCTCGCGGCCGTCGCCCTCGCCGTGGCGGAGCCCGTCGCCGCAGCACGCGTCACCGCCCGCAGACGCGCGGTGACGCGTGCCGTCCGTGAGGTGGCCGGCTACCTGGGAAACACGCCGACGATCTGCCGCGCCTCGTACATCAATCCCAGGGTCGTCGAACTCTTCGAGGAGGGCCGGACCATCGCCCCGGCCCTCGACGACCTGGGCGCGGGCGTCCGCTTCGGCGAACCGGCCACGCAGGGTGCCGTGGAGGAAGCCGTGCTGCGGCTGCTGGCGTAGCTTCGCGTATCCCGTCGCCACAGGGGCACCCGGCCGCCATGAACGCCACGGCAGGAACCAATGGGTCGTACTGGCTGGAGACCGCACCACCCGGCGAGCCCGCTCCCCCGCTCTCCCATGACCTCTCCGTCGACGTCGCGGTGATCGGCGGCGGCATGGCGGGACTCAGTACGGCCTGGGAACTGGCCGGGCAGGGACGCGAGGTGGCCGTACTGGAGGCCGGGCGGCTCGCCGCCGGGGTCACCGGCCGCACGACGGCCAAGCTGACCGCCCTGCACACGCTGGTCTACGACCGTCTCCGCCGCACCCGTGGCCCCGAGGGCGCGAGGCTGTACGCGCGCTCGCAGTCCGCCGCGATCCGCCACGCCGCCGAGATCGTCGAGGATCTGGGCATCGACTGCGAGTGGGAGGAGGCGGAGGCCTTCACCTACGCCGAGGACCCCCGAGGCGTGGCGGAATTGCGGACCGAGGCGGAGGCGGCCCGCGAGGCGGGGCTGCCGGCCGACCTCGTCACCGAGACCGATCTGCCCTTTCCGGTGGCCGGCGCGGTCCGGGTGACGGGGCAGGCCCAGTTCCATCCCCGGAAGTACCTGCTGGGGCTCGCGGGCGACCTGCGACGACGCGGCGGCGCCGTGTACGAGGGCACACGGGTCGTGGGCCTCAGTGAAGGCGAACCCTGCGTGCTGACGACCGACGCCGGCGTGTCGATCCGCGCCGCCGAGGTCGTGATCGCCACGCACTACCCCGTGTTCGACCGGGCCCTGCTCTTCGCCAGGCTGTCCCCCAGGAGGGAGCTCGTGGTGGCCGGCACCGTCGACGAGGCGATCGCCCCACGCGGCATGTACATCACGCCCGAGCAGGCCACACGGTCGGTGCGCAGCGCACCGTACGGCGACGGCAAACGCCTGCTGATCGTCACCGGGGAGCACTTCACGCCCGGCGCCGCCGACGTCGAGGAACGCTTCGCCCGGCTGTCCGCCTGGGCCCAGGACCACTTCCCGGGTCTCACGCTCACGCACCGCTGGGCCACCCAGGACAACGACTCCACCGACTCCGTGCCCCTCGTCGGTCCGCTCCACGTCGGCAGCCGCCACACCTATGTGGCCACCGGGTTCGGCGGCTGGGGCCTGAGCGGCGGCATCATGGCGGGCGGCCTGATCGGGGACCTCGTCGGCGGACGCGCGTGCGAGTGGGGCGGCCTCTACGATCCGCGCCGAGTGGCCTCCGTGATCCGCGAGGGCGGGACCTTCCTGAAGCACCAGGCGCACGTGGCCCGGCACTTCGTGGGTGACCGGCTGCCACCGCTGACGAGTCCGGCGGTGGAGGACATCCCTCGCGGCGAGGGTGCCGTGGTGCGAAGCGGCGGGCGGCAGTGCGCCGTTCACCGCGACGAGAACGGCCAGCTGCACGCCGTCTCCGCCCGCTGCACCCACCTGGGCTGCATCGTGGCCTTCAACCGCGCGGAACAGGCCTGGGAATGCCCGTGCCACGGTTCCCGTTTCGCGCCGGACGGACAGATCCTCCAGGGGCCCGCCGTCCGGCCGTTGGAGAAACGCGACATCTGAACGGCGTGGAGGCGGTGCCGACACCGCCGGCCCGCATGATCGCCTCACCGCGGGGAACCCGGCCGCCATGGGTGCGAACCAGGCCGAGGCCCCGATTCTCGAAGCGCTCGCCCGCTACGCGGACGCGGACGAACTGGGATTCACTCCCCCGGGCCACAAACGGGCACGCGGGGCTGACCCCCGCGCACGCGCGGTCCTGGGTGACGCCGTCTTCTACGGTGACGTCCTGGCCAACGGCGGCCTGGACGACCGGCTCACCCGAGGTCGCGTGCTGGAGCGGGCCGAGAACCTCATGGCCGACGCGGTGCACGCGGACCACACGTTCTTCTCGACCTGCGGCAGCTCCCTGTCGGTGAAGGCCGCCATGCTGGCGGTCACCTGCCCCGGCCACCGGCTCCTCGTCGGACGCGACGCCCACAAGTCGGTGGTGGCCGGGCTCATCCTCTCCGGTGTCGAGCCCGTGTGGGTGGAACCCCAGTGGGACACCTCCCGCCACCTCGCCCATCCCCCCTCGGCGGCGGCCTACGCGAAGGCGTTCGCGGAGCATCCGGACGCGGATGGTGCCCTGGTCACCAGCCCCACCCCGTACGGAGCCGCCGCCGACCTCACAGGCATCGCGGACGTCTGCCACCGGCTCGGCAAACCGCTCGTCGTGGACGAGGCATGGGGAGCGCACCTCCCCTTCCACGACGACCTGCCGTCATGGGCCATGGACGCCGGCGCCGACATCTGTGTGACCAGCATCCACAAGATGGGCAGCGGCCTGGAACAGGGCTCGGTGTTCCACCTCCAGGGCGACCTCGTCGATCCCGCCGAACTGGCCTCGCGGGCCGACCTCCTCGGCACGACGAGCCCGAACGTCCTGATCTACGCCGGCATCGACGCCTGGCGCCGGCAGATGGTCCAGCACGGTCGTCAACTCCTCGGCCGGGCACTGGAGTTGGCGGCCCGCACCCGCATAGCCGTCGAAGCGATCGACGGCTTCCACGTCAACGACGCGAAGGACTTCCGCGGCCCCGACCTCGCCCACGACTTCGACCCGCTCCCGGTCGTCATGGACATCGGCGAACTCGGCACCACCGGCTACCGCGCCGCCGACTGGCTGCGCACCCACCACCACATCGACGCCCACCTCTTCGATCACCGCCGGATCAGCGCACAGCTCACCCACGCCGACGACGAGCAGACCACCACCCGTCTCCTGACGGCCCTGCGCGACCTCGCCGACCACACCGCCGACCTGCGCGACGCCCCCCAGGTCGCCGTCCCGTCACCCGACGAACTGCGGATGGACCAGGCCCGCCCGCCCCGGGACGCCTACTTCGCCCGGCAAGCGAAGGTCCCCGCGGCGGAAGCCGTCGGCAGGATCGCCGCCGAGATGATCACCCCCTACCCGCCCGGCATCCCCGTGGCCCTGCCCGGCGAACGCCTCACCGAGCCCGTACTGACCTACCTGGTCACAGGGGTCGAGGCCGGCATGTTCCTGCCGGACCCAGCCGACCAGCGACTGAAGACCGTACGGGTCGTCGAGGACTGACCCGCGCCGCGGTTCCAGGACGAAAGGATCCGACACCCTTGCGTAGCGAAGCCGCGTCCGGGGTACCCGGGCTCGCGCCAGGGTCCGGCCGAGAGAGGGAGAGCGCCGTGAGCGACCACCGTCCGGGGAGTCACGGGGACGACGAACCGCGGGAGACGCAGCCCGTGCCGAGGGACATGCCCGACCAGCAGGCGGGTGCCGACGGGGACCCCTGGGAGCCCGACGGCGACGCGCCGCGGTCGGCTGAGGGCGAGGGCCCGGAATCCCCCGACGAAGAGATCCCCGACACGGACGAGGCCGGCACGGGTCGGCGCGGCTCTCCGCAGTCCGGTAGCCCCCGGCCGGAGCACCCGGTGCCCGACGAACCGTCCGGCTGACGCTCCGCGCGCCATCCCCACCCCGGTGGGCGAATCTGGAAGTGACGACCACCACGCGACGCCGTAGACCCCAGCCGCCGAAAGGACACGACCATGGGGGTACGCACCTGGATCAGTGACTGGCCCGCCTTCCGTCAGCTCACCGGTTCCGACCCGCTGGGCCGGGGCCGGGCCGCCATGTCGGCGCGCACCGAGCAGCTCAGGCCGCGCACGGACACCGCCGACCGGGTGGTGGCTTCCGTGTGCCCCTACTGCGCGGTGGGCTGCGGCCAGCAGATCTACGTCAAGGACGACAAGGTCGTCCAGATCGAGGGCGATCCCGACTCGCCCGTCAGCCGGGGCCGCCTGTGTCCCAAGGGCTCGGCCACACTCCAGCTCACCACCGGCTCGGCCCGTCGCCACGAGGTGCTGTACCGGCGGCCGTACGCCGCCGACTGGGAGCCCCTCGATCTGGAGACCGCCATGGACATGGTGGCCGACCGGGTGGTCGAGACCCGGCGCCGGACCTGGGAGTGGGAGTCCGAGGGGCTGCGCACCGCGCGCACCCTCGGTATCGCCAGCCTCGGCGGCGCGACGCTCGACAACGAGGAGAACTACCTCATCAAGAAGCTGCTGACCGGTCTCGGCGTGGTCCAGGTGGAGAACCAGGCCCGGGTCTGCCACAGCTCCACGGTCGCCGGGCTCGGCACCTCCTTCGGGCGGGGCGGCGCCACCACCTTCATGCAGGACCTCCAGCACGCCGACTGCATCGTCATCCAGGGCTCCAACTTCGCCGAGGCGCACCCGGTCGGTTTCCAGTGGGTGATGGAGGCGAAGGCGCGCGGCGCCCGGATCATCCACGTCGACCCGCGCTTCACCCGCACCAGCGCGCTGGCCGACCTGCACGTCCCGATCCGGGCCGGCAGCGACATCGCGTTCCTCGGCGGGATCATCAACCACGTCCTGACCGAGGAGAAGGACTTCCGCGAGTACGTCCTCGCCTACACCAACGCCGCCACCTTGGTGAGCGAGGACTTCCGCGACACCGAGGACCTCGACGGCGTCTTCTCCGGCCTGGACGAGGACAAGCACCACTACGACCCCTCCAGCTGGCAGTACGAGGGCGTCGAGGTGCAGCAGCCCACCGGCGAGGTCGACGAGCAGTACGAGGAGCGCGTCCACGGCTCCGGCAGCTCCGAGTCGCACGGCTCGGGCGGTGCGCAGACCACGAGCAGGCCACCCCGCGACGAGACGCTGCGGCACCCGCGCTGCGTCTACCAGATCCTCAAGCGCCACTACGCCCGCTACACCCCGGAGTTGGTGGAGGACGTCTGCGGGATACCGCGCGAGACGTTCCTCCAGGTGTGCGAAGCCCTGACCGCCAACTCGGGGCGCGAGCGGACGAGCGCGTTCGCGTACGCGGTCGGCTGGACCCAGCACTCGGTCGGCGCCCAGTACATCCGCGCCGCGAGCGTGCTCCAGCTGCTGCTCGGCAACATCGGCCGCCCCGGCGGCGGCATCCAGGCGCTGCGCGGCCACGCCTCCATCCAGGGCTCCAGCGACATCCCCACCCTGTTCAACCTGCTGCCCGGCTACCTCCCCATGCCGCACGCCCACGCGCATGAGACTCTCGACGCGTTCATCGAGGCCAGCCGTACCGACAAGGGCTTCTGGGGCAACATGCGGGCCTACTTCGTGAGCCTCCTGAAGGCGTACTACGGCGACGCGGCCACCCCGGCCAACGACTTCTGCTTCGACCACCTGCCGCGCCTGACCGGCTCCCACTCCACCTACGACACGGTGATGGCCCAGCTGGACGGCGCGTGCAAGGGCTACTTCCTGATGGGCGAGAACCCTGCCGTCGGCTCCGCCAACACACGACTCCAACGGCTCGGCATGGCCAACCTGGAGTGGCTCGTCGTCCGCGACTTCTCCCTCATCGAGTCGGCGACCTGGTGGCAGGACGGCCCGGAGATCGAGACCGGCGAGTTGCGCACCGAGGACATCGGCACCGAGGTGTTCTTCTTCCCGGCCGCCTCCCACACCGAGAAGAACGGCTCCTTCACCAACACCAACCGCTGGCTCCAGTGGCACCACGCCGCTGTGGAGCCCGAGGGCGACGCCCGCAGCGACCTGTGGTTCATGTACCACCTGGGCCGCCGCATCAAGGAGCGGCTGGCCGCGTCGACCGACCCGATGGACCGGCCCGTACAGGATCTGACCTGGGACTACCCGGTGGACGGCCCGCTGCGGGAGCCGGTCGCCGCCGCCGTGCTCGCCGAGATCAACGGCCACGGCCCGGACGGCGCGCCCCTCTCGGCGTACACCGAGCTCAAGGACGACGGCTCGACCAGGTGCGGCTGCTGGATCTACTGCGGGGTCTACGCGGACGGCGTCAACCAGGCCGCCCGCCGCAAGCCGGGAAGCGAACAGGACTGGGTGGCCGCCGAGTGGGCCTGGGCCTGGCCCGCCAACCGGCGCATCCTCTACAACCGGGCCTCGGCCGCCCCGGACGGCACACCGTGGAGCGAGCGCAAGGCGTACGTCTGGTGGGACGAGGACGCCCACAGATGGACCGGGCACGACGTCCCGGACTTCGTGCCCGACCGCGCCCCCGACTTCGTACCGGACGAGAACGCGACCGGCCCCGACGCGCTGCGCGGCGACGACCCGTTCATCATGCAGGCCGACGGCAAGGGCTGGCTGTACGCGCCCGCTGGCCTGGAGGACGGCCCGCTCCCCACGCACTACGAACCGCAGGACTCGCCCTTCGCCAATGCCCTCCACCCCTCCACACCACGTTCCCCCGTACGCCAGTTGCTGCCCCGGGAGGGCAACCGCTACCACCCGAGCGGCGACGAGAAGGGTGCCGAGGTCTTCCCCTATGTCGTCACCACGCACCGCCTCACCGAGCACTTCACGGCGGGCGGCATGAGCCGCTGGTCGCCGTATCTCTCCGAGCTCCAGCCGGAGTTCTTCTGCGAGGTCTCCCCGCAACTGGCCGCAGAACGCGGCCTGGAGCACATGGGCTGGGCCACCATCGTCACGGCCCGCAACGCGATCGAGGCCCGCGTCATGGTCACCGCACGGATCACCCCGCTGACGGTGCACGGCCGTACGGTCCACCAGATCGGACTGCCGTTCCACTGGGGCCCCAACGGCGTGGCCACCGGCGACGCGGCCAACGAACTCGTCGCCATCGCCCTCGACCCCAACGCACATATCCAGGAGGACAAGGCGCTGACCGCCGACATCCGCCCGGGCCGCCGGCCGCGCGGCCCCGACCTGCCGAAGCTGGTCGCCGAGTACCGCAGGCGCGCGGGCATCACCGCCAACACAGGGACGGAGACCAGGACATGACGGACCGTCACCTTCTGAGCGGTACAGAACCCGACCCGGCCCGCGACGCCGGACACCCCCAACCCCCGCCCCGCGTCGGCTTCTTCACCGACACCTCCGTCTGCATCGGCTGCAAGGCCTGCGAGGTGGCGTGCAAGGAGTGGAACGCCATCCCGGAGGACGGCCTCTCCCTCACCGGCATGAGCTACGACAACACCCAGGGACTCGGCGCCTCCACCTGGCGCCATGTCGCCTTCATCGAACAGCAGGTACCGGTGGCGGACGGCCGCACCCAACTGCCCCTGGTGCAGACCGAGTCCGGGCCGCCCGCCGATACCGGGGAACTGCGCTGGCTGATGTCCTCCGACGTGTGCAAGCACTGCACCCACGCCGCCTGCCTCGACGTCTGCCCCACCGGCTCCCTCTTCCGCACCGAGTTCGGTACGGTCGTCGTCCAGGAGGACATCTGCAACGGCTGCGGCTACTGCGTGCCCGCCTGCCCGTACGGCGTCATCGAGCAACGCCCCGACGACGGCCGGGCGTTCAAGTGCACGATGTGCTATGACCGGCTCGGCGCCGGGCAGGAACCCGCTTGCGCCAAGGCCTGCCCGACCGAGTCCATCCAGTTCGGCCCGCTGGACGAACTGCGCGAACGCGCCGCACTCCGCGTTGACCAGTTGCACGAGGCGGGCGTGGAGGGCGCCCGGCTCTACGGCCACGAGCCCGACGACGGGGTCGGCGGCGACGGCGCGTTCTTCCTGCTCCTGGACGAACCCGAGGTCTACGGACTGCCCCCGAACCCGGTCGTCACCACCCGCGACCTCCCCACGATGTGGAAGCACGCAGGTGCGGCCGCCCTGTCGCTCGTCGGCGGCTTCGCGCTCTCCTTCGCACTGCCCGCCCTCCGTGGAAGGAAGGGAACACGATGACGGCGACGGGGCGGAACGGGCAGCGCGGTCCGGGTGGACGTGGTGGGCGTCGCGGTCGTCGGGGAGAGCAACTCATGGTCCCCCGCGCCGAGTTCGAGTCGTACTACGGCCGGCCGGTCATCAAGGCCCCGTCCTGGGCCGCCCGGGACATCGCCGGGTATTTCTTCCTCGGCGGGCTGGCCGGTGCGGGTTCCGTGCTCGCGGCGGGCGCCCAGCTCACGGGACGTACGACCACCGCCACAGCGATGAAGGTGTCCTCGCTCGCGGCGGTCTCGCTGTCCGCCGCCGCGCTCGTGCACGACCTCGGGGTACCGAGCCGGTTCCCGAACATGCTGCGGGTCCTCAAGCCGACCTCACCGATGAGCGTGGGTTCGTGGCTGCTCGCCGGCTACGGTCCGGCCGCCGGTGCGGCTGCCGTCAGCGCCGTCACCGGGCGCCTACCCCGGGCGGGCGCGGCGGCGACCGCGGCGGCTGCCCTGCTGGGCCCGGCGGTCGCCTCGTACACGGCCGTCCTGGCGGCGGACACCGCCGTGCCGGCCTGGCACGGCGCGCACCGCGAACTCCCCTACGTCTTCGCCGCGTCCGCCACGGCCGCCGCCTCCGGCATGGCCCTGGTCCTCGGTCCCTCACCCGAGTCCGGGCCCGCCCGCTGCGCCGCGGTCCTGGCCGCCGGGGCCGAGGAGGTCGCCACCCGGGCGGCCGAGCGGCGTCTGGGCATGGTCGCGGAGACCTACCGCCAGGGCCGGGCCCCTACTCCGGACCGCCCGGGTGCTCACCGCCTCCGGTGCCACGACCGCACTGCTCCTCGGCCGCCGCAGCCGCTCGGCGGCCGTCGTCGCAGGTCTCGCCCTTCTCGCGGGCTCGGCATGCACGCGCTTCGGCATCTTCGCGGCCGGAGTCGCCTCGGCGGAGGACCCGAAATACACCGTGGTGCCCCAACGGGCCGCCGACCCGCCTGACAAGGACTGAGGGGGCTGATGGGCCGAGGGCAGGGTTCCGGACGCGGGCTCTGATGCACCCCATGCTCATGCGCCCTGTCCCTCTGGCACCGGCGCGCCCGAGTGGCGACCATGTACTCGAAGAACGACGGCACAGCACCGGGATCGCGACCTCGGAGAAAACAATGACTTCGGACACCCCTTCGGTAAACGGCGTGCCTCACGACGTCCCGACAGAGCCTTCCGTGCCCGCGGAGGTCATGGAAGAGATCGTCGAACTGCGGGAAGAGGTCGGCCAGTTCAAGGAGGCCGTCACCTCGCACGCCACGGTGGACCAGGCCATCGGCATGATGGTCGCCCTCGGTCGTGTCACTCCGGACGAGGGGTGGGCCGTGCTTCGCGAGGTCTCCCAGCTCACGAACATCAAGCTGCGCAACATCGCGGAACTGATCCTCATCTGGGGACGCAACGGAGACCTCCCGTCCGACGTCCGGGCACCACTGGAAGAGGCCCTCGACAAGTACGGGCCCACCCAGATTCCCGGAACTCCGCCCCACCCGTGATCCCCGGTTGTCGTTTGCGGCGGGCCCAGCCCGGTAGTCGCAAGAGAGGCGGACACCTGTCCAACCGCTCCCGGGAGGGTTCGGCAGTGAGCCCGCCACCGGCCGCCCCCGGGAGAAGTCCCCCAGGGCGGCCGGCCCGCCTCTCCCGCTGCGGTTCGGCAGCGCCCCGTAGGGGCGCGGGGAACTGCGCGACCAGCCACAATGGCGCCGGAGCCGAACAACAACCCATCCCGGCACTCCGGCGGAACGCTCACGCGGCGTCGGCCAGCACGCGTTCGCGCACCTGGGCGCAGGAGGTGCTGATCAGCCGGGAGACGTGCATCTGGGAGACGCCGAGCTGCTCCGCTATGCGGCTCTGGGTCATGCCCCGGAAGAAGCGGAGGTAGAGGATGGTGCGCTCGCGCTCGGGAAGCCTCTGAAGGGCGGGCTTGACCCCCTCGCGGTCGACGACCAGGTCGAACCCGGTATCCCGCTCCCCCAGCATGCCGGCGAGTGTCATGTTCCCCTCCTCACCCGGCGCCTCGGCGTCCAGCGAGAGCGCGGCGAAGCTGTCCAGCGCTTCCAGACCGGCGCGCACGTCCTCCTCGCTCAGCTGTGCGTACTCGGCGATCTCGGTGACGGTCGGGCGCCGGTCGGGGCCCGCCGCGGACAGGTCCCGCAGGGCGACGCGCACCCTGTTGCGGAGTTCCTGGACGCGCCGGGGCACGTGCAGGGCCCACATGTGGTCGCGGAAGTGGCGCTTGATCTCCCCGGTGACCGTCGGGACGGCGTAACTCTCGAAGGCATGGCCGCGGTCGGGGTCGTAACCGTCAACGGCCTTGACCAGACCGAGTGCCGCGACCTGACGCAGATCCTCGAAGTCCTCGCCCTTGCCCCGGTAGCGGCCGGCGATGCGGTCCGCCATGGGCAGCCAGGCCCTGACGAGTTGGTCGCGCAGATCGTCCCGCTCGGGTCCGTCGGGCAGGTCCGAGAGGCGGGCGAAGGCAGCAGCGGTGTCCGGAGCGTCGTCGTGCGGATGGCGCTTCCTGGTGATGGTGTCCATGGTGCTCACAACTCCCTCACGGGGGTTCGACTGGACGGTCCCCATGGGAGCGAGCACGCGCTGAACAGGTAGAACACACCCGCAAACCCGGCGTACACCGGCTCCCACGGACGTGCCTCCTGTCCGAAGCACTCAATCTCCGCGTTCCCGCGCGGAGACCCCCGAAACAGATTCACGCACACGATCGCACCGAGCCAGAGAAGACCAACAAATCGTGACGAAAGGCGTGAGGGCAACGGTCGTGGAGCTGAGGTTCAGCCGTGCCGCAACCGGGCGGGTGGGCCCGTGGGGCTGCGGATCGCTTCTCGCCGTACGGGCGGGGGAGGCTCCGCAGCCCCACTCCCCTTGACCACCCAGCACCGGCCGGGTCCCCCTTGCCGCACGCTTCAAACAGCGGCGCGCGCTCAAGTCCCCCGCAGTCACCTGGCGGATTCGGAATCACGCTCACGCGGCCGTACGGTCCGTGAACGCTGCGACTGCCCATCACGCTGATCGTCGTGCCGCGCGAGGGCGGACAGCAGCGCTTCGACCGTCATCCCCGCCTCGGCCGGATGCCGCAGGATGGTCCCCGGCTGGATCCGATACGCGTTGGTCCGACCCTCCCGCGTGTGGGTCAGATAGCCGTCCTCCTCCAGATCCGAAATGATCTTCTGGACAGCCCTCTCGGTGAGCCTGCAGCGCGCGGCGATATCACGGATACGGATGCGGTGATCCTCGGCGATCGCGGCCAGCACCCTGGCATGGCTGGTGAGAAACGTCCATCCGGCATGTGTCTCGGATACTTCACCCATGCGTCCCAGCCTAGGGCGTAACATTCGCGTATTCAAAGGCGCGAAATAGATTTCCTGCATCTCTTGACGTGTTTCACACGACGGACAAAACTTGTAGCGGCAGAGGACAGGCGAACGCTTCAGGAGCGAGTGCCATGTCAGAGCACGACTTCTCCGCTCCACCCACGAGCAGCGGCCGGACCGCCTGCGCAACGGCGCGCGCCCCGGCCGTGGCTGAGCCGTCGCCTTACCTGGAGATCGTGACGCATGCGGCCGGGAACCGGACGGTCGTGACGGTCTCCGGAGAGATCGACATCGACACGGAACAGACACTGCAGCACGCCCTGCGCCTGGCGCTGGCCCGGTCGCCCTCAGGCGTGGACCTGGACCTGACCGGGGTCGGCTTCTGCGACTGTTCCGGCCTCAACGTCCTCCTGCGCGTCCGGCGAATCGCCCTGACGGACGGCAAGACACTCGGCGTGCGGGCTCTCAGTCCGTGGGTCGAGAGACTGCTCGCCCTCACCGACACGTCATCGCTGTTCGCCCGCGCCCGTGTGCCCGTCAACGCGGTGGTCAATGGCTGGCGCGGACATCGCGATCATTCCGCTGCGGCACACGACCTGATGAAGGAGAACGGCGTGTCCGACGAGGCCGAGGAGTTGCGCGTCGAAGTCGTGCAGCTCAAGCGCGCGATGCTGACCCGGCCGGTCATCGACCTGGCCCGCGGAGTCCTGATGGCCTCCTTCGGCCTCAGCCCCGACGACGCCTGGAACGTCCTGGTCGACGTCTCCCAGCACACCAACACCAAACTCCACCTGCTCGCAGAAGAACTCGTCGACTCGGTCAACGGGCCGCCACTGCCCGACCACCTGCACCAGCGGATCACCACGGCGATCACCGAGATGTCACGCCCGGCGTAGGACGGACGTTTCCCGCCACGTTCCACGGCCACCCGGAGGGCGGACGATCCACCAGCCGTGAGAGAGCGCCATGACGGAGTTCGGTGCCCGTGCAGACCGCCGTGACCTGCCCCCTCGTCCGCATCCACCCGGCCCTCGTCGCCCCAGGCCGCGACCACCAGCGCCGCACAGCTGGACGGCCGCTTCCGGCTCGGCATCGGCAGCGTCCACGTGATGCGCCAGGTGTTCACCAGGGAACAGATCAGCCACCGCGGCAAGCACTACACCGGTGGAGAACGTGCTGGGCAACGGACAAGGACGAAGCCGTCCGTACGGCACACCACCTCTGGGCCAACGACCAGCTCCCTACGTCAACCAGATCGGACCCGACCAACAGGGCTTCTTCGACTTCTACCGCACCAAGGTGCTGCCCCAGCTCGGCGACTGACGAGGCCCCTACTGGCACGTTACGAGCCCCCGCGAAGGGGCACCCGTGGATCAATTCAGGAGAGGCAATTCAGGAGAGGCAGGAGAGGAGCAACGCGATGCCGGCAGGATCGAGCAAGAAGCGGGAGCGTCAGTACGAGCACGTAAAGGAGAGCGCCGAGCAGCGGGGCGAGTCAACTCGCCGGGCGAAGGAGATCGCGGCCCGCACGGTGAACAAGGAACGTGCCCGCGCCGGAGAGTCGAAGACGGCGAGCAAGACCTCCACGCGCGACCCGAAGTCCGCCTCCGAACGCGGCGGGCAGCGCTCGCACAGCGGCTCCGAGGGGCCCACGAAGGACCAGCTCTACGCCGAGGCGAAGAAGCGCAACATCCACGGCCGCTCCTCCATGGACAAGGGGCAGTTGCAGAAGGCACTCGGCCGCTGATCACGACGCCCGGCCCGCGGCGACGTTTCCCGGCGGCGCCCCCGCCCCTCTCCACAGGGCGCGCGGGCGCCGTCGCCGACGCAGGGTGGAAGGCATGGCACAGAGCGCACTCATCGTCATCGACATGATCAACACGTACGACCACGACGACGCCGCCCGGCTGATCCCCTCGGTGCAAGAGTCCCTGCCCGCCGTGACCGGACTGCTGCACCGCGCGCGCGAACTCGACGTCGCCGTCATCTACGTCAACGACAACTTCGGGCAGTGGCGGTCCCACCACGGCGAGATCCTGGAGACGGCCCTGAAGGGACCGCACGCCGACCTCGTCCGGCCCGTCGCACCCGACGACGCGTCGCTCTTCGTCGTCAAGGCACGGCACTCCGCCTTCTACGAGACGCCGCTCGGCTATCTGCTGACCCAGCAGGGTGTCGACCACGTCGTGCTGTGCGGGCAGGTCACCGAGCAGTGTGTGCTGTACTCGGCGCTCGACGCCCACATCCGGCATCTGAGGGTGACGGTGGCCCGCGACGCCGTGGCCCATATCCACCCGGATCTGGCCGAGGCCGCCCTGCGGATGATGGAACGCAACATGGGGGCTCGTATCTCCCCCGCTGAGGACGTACGGTTCTGACCGCGACACCTGCGCGACGCCTGCCGCGTCGATGCGTCTAGCGCGGTCCCCTGCGCCGTATCACCGCTCCCAGGCCCATGGCCACCGCTCCCGTCGCTCCGGCCAGTACGAGCCCGGGGTGTCGTGCGAGCGCCGCCTGGACCGATCGGGAGTGGGACCGCTCGTCGAAGGTGCCGTGTGCTCCGTAGTCGTGTTCCGGGGCTTCGTCCGCCGGTTGCCAGAGGTTGGGCTCGCGGGTGCCGGGTCCGCCGGCGTCGGTCTGCTGCGAGGCGTAGCCCGTGCGGGCGAGGTAGCGGTCGAGCAGGGCGGGTGCCAGTTTGTTGGCGAGGACGGTCGCGGCGGTGGACGCGCCCACGTAGTACTGCTTGCGGTGCGGGTGGTCGGCCGCGTTGACCACGGCCCGGGCGGCCACCTCCGGCTGGTAGATGGGCGGTACGGGCTGGGGGTGCTTCGGCAGCCGGGACAACACCCAGGAAAACTGCGGGGTGTTGACGGCCGGCATCTGCACCACGGTGACGTGCACGTGGCTGCCCCGGTGCATGAGTTCGGTGCGCACGCTCGACGTGAAGCCGTTGACGGCGTGCTTGGCACCGCAGTAGGCGGACTGCAGGGGGATGGACCGGTCGCCGAGGGCCGAGCCGACCTGCACGACGACGCCGGCGTCCCGGGGGATCATGCGCTGGAGCGCGGCCCGGGTGCCGTTCACGAAACCCAGATAGCTCACTTCGGTGACCCGTTTGTACTCGTCGGGCTCGATCTCCATGAACGGCGCGAACACCGACGTGAAGGCGTTGTTGACCCAGACGTCGATCGGCCCGAAGGCCTCCTCGGCGGCCACGGCCGCGGCCTCGACCTGTGCGGGGTCGGCCATGTCGGTGGACACCGCGAGGGCTAGTCCGCCCCTCTCCTCCACGTCGGCTACGGCTGCGTCGAGGCCCGCCTTGCCCCGCGCGAGAAGAACCACGTTGGCGCCCCGCTCGGCGAAGAGCCGTGCGCTGGCCCGGCCGATGCCGGCGCTGGCCCCGGTGATGACAACGGTCTGCTGGTTCATGCTCGTCCTTTTCGTTCCGGCGTATGCGTGGTGGCTCCGTTCCTCTCCTGTCCCGGCCTATCCCGTCCGGTACTTCTCCGCATGTTCGGCGCGGAGGGTCAGGCCGTGGCCGGGTGCGTCGTCGGCACCGGGACGGATGCTGCCGCCCTGCGGGTCGAGGGCCCCGTCGAAGAAGAGGTCCTCGATGCGGGTGTGGTCGTGGAACCACTCCAGATGGCGCAGGTTGGGGATCGCGGCGGCCGCGTGCGCGTGGACGTGCGGGGCGCAGTGGCCGGAGAGTTCCAGTCCGGCAGCTTCCGCGAGGGCGGCCGCGCGCAGCCAGACGGTGATGCCGCCGCAGCGAGTGACATCGGCCTGGAGGCAGTCCACGGCTCCGGCGCCGAGCATGTGCCCGAAGTAGGCGAGGGTGTAGCCGTACTCCCCGGCGGTCACCTCGGGCGCTACGGCCGCTCGGATCTCTGCCAGCCCGGCCAGGTCGTCGCTGGAGACGGGCTCTTCCAACCACGTCACGCCCTGCTCGTCGAGGTGTCGGGCCATCCGGATCGCCTGTTTGCGGGTGTAGCCGCCGTTGGCGTCGACGTAGAGTTCCGGCGCGTCGCCGATGCTCCGGCGGGCCCGCGCGACCCGTTCCCGGTCCCGCCGCTCGGCCCGGCCCCAGGACTCCCCGATCTTGATCTTCACCCGGGGGATGGCCAACTCCTCGGTCCAGCCACGCAGTTGACGATCCAACTGGTGCTCGTCGTACGTCGTGAAGCCGCCGCTGCCGTACACGGGCACGTCGGTGCGGCTCGCGCCGAGCAGCTGTACCAGAGGCAGATCCAGGAGGCGGGCCTTCAGGTCCCACAGGGCGATGTCGACGGCCGAGACGGCGCCGGCGATCAGACCGGGCCGGCCGGCGTTGCGGACCGCCCTGTTCATCGCCTCGTTGGCGGCGGGCACGTCCCAGACACTCAACCCCGTTACGACGTCGGCGAGTTGCTGCTCGACGACCTGAGCGGTCGCCGCCGCGCCGTAGGTGTACCCAAGCCCCGTGACGCCGCCCCCGCCGACCTGGACCACGACCATGGTCGTCGAGTCCCAGGTCAGCGTGCCGTCGCCCTCCGGGGCGTCGGTGGGGACGGTGTAGACGGCTGTCCCGACCCGGTCCACGAGCGGCTCGTCAGCGCCGCCGGTGCGCGGTGTCATCACTTCTCCGGCTCGTCCTGACGCTGCTTGCCGCCGGGGAGCATCTCCTGCACCTTCGCCTTCAGGCCCTGGCGGATCATGCCGGTCCGGTCGCTGTCGCCCTTGATCACGGCCGAGGCGGCGGCCTCGATCTGGTCGAGACTGGCGTGCGGCGGGATGGGCGGTACGGCGGGGTCGGTCCGGAAGTCGATGACGAACGGCCGGTCGGCGCCGAGCGCCCGCTGCCAGGCCTCCTCCACGTCCCCCGGCTTCTCCACCCGCACCCCGCCGAGGCCGATCGAGCGGGCGAAGTCGGCGTACGGCACGTCCGGGATCGCCTGGGAGGGCAGGAACTGCGGGGCGCCGGACATGGCACGCATCTCCCACGTCACCTGGTTGAGGTCCTGGTTGTTGAGGACCGCGACGATCAACCGCGGGTCCTCCCACTCGGGCCAGTACTTGGCGGCGGTGATGAGTTCGGCCATGCCGTTCATCTGCATCGCCCCGTCCCCGACGATCGCCAGCGCCGGGCGGCCGGGGTGCGCGAACTTGGCACCGATGACGTACGGCACCCCCGGCCCCATGGTGGCGAGCGTGCCGGAGAGCGAGCCGCGCATGGAGCCGCGCATGCGCAGGTGCCGTGCGTACCAGTTGGCGGCGGAGCCGGAGTCGGCGGCCAGGATCACGTCGTCCGGCAGCAGGACGTCCAGGCTGTGCACGACGTACTCGGGGTTGATCGGGTCCGCGTCGACGGCCGCCCGGCGCTCCATGACCTCCCACCAGCGGGCCGTGTTCTTCTCGATCTCCTGGCGCCACTTGCCGTGCTTCTTCCGGTTCAGCTGCGGCAGCAGGGCCTTGAGCGTCTCCTTGGCGTCCCCGACGAGGTTGACCTCGAAGGGGTAGCGCAGCCCGATCATGAACGGGTCGATGTCGATCTGCACGGCGCGGGCCTTGCCGAACTCCGGCAGGAACTGGGTGTACGGGAAGCTGGAGCCGATGACGAGCAGGGTGTCGCACTCCTGCATCAGCTCGTAGGACGGTCGGGTGCCGAGCAGGCCGATCGAGCCGGTGACGTACGGCAGGTCGTCCGGCAGGGCGTCCTTGCCCAGCAGGGCCTTGGCCACCCCGGCACCGAGTACGTCGGCGATCTCCTCCACCTCGGCGCGGGCGCCGCGCGCGCCCTGCCCGACCAGGATCGCGACCTTCTCGCCCGCGTCGAGGATCTCGGCGGCACGCGCGAGGTCCGAAGCCGCCGGGATGGGCGCGGAGTGCGTCAGGCCGAGGCTGGACGGCACCATCTTGAAGGCGTGCGTCGGCGCCGAGTAGTCGAGTTCCTGTACGTCCGCGGGGATGATGACGGCGGTCACAGTGCGCTTGGCGTAGGCGGTGCGCATCGCGCGGTCGATGACGTTGGGCAGTTGCTCGGGGACGGTCACCATCTCGCAGTACTCGGAGGCGACGTCCTTGTAGAGGCTCAGCAGGTCGACCTCCTGCTGGTAACTGCCGCCCATGGCACTGCGGTTGGTCTGCCCGACGATCGCGACGACCGGGACGTGGTCGAGCTTGGCGTCGTAGAGACCGTTGAGGAGATGGATCGCACCGGGGCCCGAAGTCGCCGCGCACACCCCGACCTTGCCGGAGAACTTGGCGTAGCCGACGGCCTCGAACGCGGACATCTCCTCGTGCCGCGACTGGACGAACTTCGGCTTGTTGTCGGATCGGCCCCAGGCGGCGAGCAGGCCGTTGATGCCGTCGCCCGCGTAGGCGAAGACATGGTCGACGTCCCATTCGCGGAGCCGCTGGAGTACGTAGTCGGACACCTTGGTGGACACGGGAGTTCCTCTCATCTCATCGGGCTGATTGCCTGGTACGGAGCCGCCGGGTCCCGACGGCCGCCGCTGCCCCGAGCACGGCGGCGACCGCGCCCCCGGCCAGCAGGCGCCCGTCACGGGCGGAACCCTCGGGCCGGTCGGCGAGCTTCTCGGGGTGATCGGCGGGCAGGTGTTGTCCGTCCATGGCGAGCGCCAGGGCCTCGGCCAGGTGCAGGGCGCGCCGGCCGGTGCCGCCCTGCTCGATCTGCGTACGGCAGCTGAAGCCGTCGGCGAGGACCAGCGCGCCAGGGGCGGTCTCCCGTACAGCGGGCAGCACCCCTTGCTCGGCCACGGTCATGGACAGGTCGTAATGGCCTTGTTCGAAGCCGAAGTTGCCGGCCAGGCCGCAGCAGCCGGCGTCCAGGACACGGGCGTCGATCCCGGCGCGCCGCATCAGTTCGCGGTCGGCGTCGTCCTTGGTCACCGCGTGCTGGTGGCAGTGGGTCTGCACGGTCGCCGACCTGGTGAGGGACGGGGGCTGCCAGCCGTCCGGGGCGTGGTTGAGGAGTTGCTCGGCGAAGGTGCGGAACTGTCCTGCCAGGCGCCGCACGTCCTGGTCGTCGGGCAGCAGCTCGGGGGCGTCGGCGCGGAAGACGGCCGTACAGGACGGTTCGAGGCCGATGACGGGTGTGCCGGCCTCCAGCCAGGGCCGCAGGACGTCGAGCGTACGGCGCAACACCCGCTCGGCGGTGGCGAGTTGGCCGGTGGAGATCCAGGTGAGGCCGCAGCACACGGCCCGGGTGGGGACGGCGACCTTGAAGCCGGCGTCTTCCAGGACCCGGACCGCGGACTTCGCGACGCCGGGGTGGAAGTAGGTGCTGAACGTGTCGGGCCACAGCAGGACGGTGCGCGGGTCGGCCGGATCGGGTTCCTCGCTCCCCCGCGCTCGCCACCACTCGACGAAGGACTCCTCGGCGAAGACTGGCGCGTCGCGTTCGGGAGCGACGCCAGCGAGGCGTTTGCCGAGGCGGGCGATGCCGGGTGCGCCGAGCGCGGCATTGACCAGGCGGGGTGCTGTACGCGACAGCCGCGCCCATACCGGAAGCCAGCCCATGGAGTAGTGCGCCGCCGGCCGCAGCCGTCCCTCGTAGTGGTGGGAGAGGAACTCGGCCTTGTAGGTGGCCATGTCGACGCCGACCGGGCAGTCGGACTTGCAGCCCTTGCAGGCGAGGCAGAGATCCAGGGCGTCGCGGACCTCGGTGGAGCGCCAGCCGTCCGTGACGGCCGAGTCCGCGTGTCCGCCGAGCATCTCGAACAGCAGGCGCGCCCGCCCACGGGTGGAGTGCTCCTCCTCGCCGGTCGCCCGGTAGGAGGGGCACATCACGCCGCCTTCGTGCGTACGGCAGTTGCCGATGCCGACGCAGCGCATCACCGCCCGGTCGAAGGAGTGGTCGTCGTCCGGGTAACTGAAGTGCGTGTCATGGCTGTCGGGGCGCCACAGGGGTCCCAGGCGCAGGTTCTCGTCGACGCGGTAGGGGTCGACGACCTTGCCGGGGTTCATCCGGTTGTCCGGGTCGAACAGGGCCTTCACCTGCCCGAAGGCGGCCACCACATCCTCCCCGAACATGCGCGGCAGCAGTTCGCCGCGCGCCTGCCCGTCGCCGTGCTCGCCGGAGAGCGAACCGCCGTAGGAGGCCACCAGGTCGGCGGCCCGGAAGAGGAACTCCCGGAAGCTGGTGACCCCTTCGGCAGTGGTGAGTTCGAAGGGGATACGGGTGTGTACGCAACCCTGCCCGAAGTGCCCGTACAGGGAAGGGTGGTCGTAGCCGAAGTCGGCGAACAGCTTCTTCAGATCGCGCAGATAGTCGCCGAGCACCTCGGGCGCCACGGCCGAGTCCTCCCAGCCCTCCCAGGTCTCCCGGCCGTCCGGCGGCCGTGCGGTGACCCCGAGTCCTGCTTCGCGGGCCTTGAGCATCTTGCGTTCGCGGGCCGGGTCGTCGGAGAAGGCGACCGTCGGATCGTCCTCGGTGCGTCCGAGCGCGCGGATCAACTGGCGGCCCTGCTCGTCGACTTGGTCCTGACTGTCCCCGGTGAACTGGACCAGGAGCCAGCTCTCCCCCTCCGGAAGTTCGCTCAACGAGTCGAGATAGGCGCCCTCTTCACGCATCAACTGGGCCATCCGCCCGTCGAGCGCCTCCAGTTGGGTCGGAGTGCTGTGCTTCAGCAGCCGGGGTACGTCGTCGGCGGCCGTGCAGATGTCGTCGTAGCCGAGGACGAGGAGGGCTTCGTACGGCGGCACCGGCACGAGGTCCAGTTCGGCGCGCAGGACGGTGACGAGGGTGCCCTCACTGCCGACGAGCGCGCGGGCCACGTCGAAGCCGTTCTCGGGCAGCAGCGAGTCGAGGTTGTAGCCGGAGACGCGGCGCGGGATGCGCGGAAATCCGCGCCGTACGTCCGCCATGGTGCGGTCGATGATCTGCCGCAGCCCCTGGTGGATCTCGGCGACCCGTCCGCCCGCGGCGATGATCTCGGCGTACTCGTCGTCGGAGGTGGGCCCGACCCAGCAGCGGGTGCCGTCGTAGGTCAGGATCTCCAGGCGCCGGACGTTGTCGACGGTCTTGCCGTAGGCCTGGGCGGAGCCGCCGCACGAGTTGTTGCCGATCATGCCGCCGAGCGAGCAGTGGCTGTGGGTGGACGGCTTGGGGCCGAACTGGAGGTGGTGGTCGGCGAGTTGGCGGTTGAGTTCGTCGAGCACGATGCCCGGTTCTACGACGCAGGTGCGCCGGTCGGCGTCGACCGACAGCAGCCTGTGGCAGTACTTCGTCCAGTCGATGACCACGGCGGTGTTGGTGCACTGGCCGCCCAGGCTGGTGCCGCCGCCCCGGGAGAGCACCGGCGCCCCGAACTCGGCGCACACCGCCACCGCGTCGGCGCCGGCGTCGATCGTGCGCGGGACCACGACCCCGATCGGGACCTGCCGGTAGTTCGAGCCGTCCGTGGCGTAGGCGCCCCGGCTGCCCGCGTCGAACCGCACCTCGGCGTCCACGCGGTCACGGAGCGTCTCCTCCAGGGCACGGGTGTCCAGTGCCGTCTCCGATCCACGTGCCTCGACCACCGTCGACTCCCCTCTGTTGTGTCCTCTGTGAGCGCCCCGACGCGGTGGGCCCGCCCCGATGCGTTGGACGGGTTCCCGGTGATCGAGGGGGCTAACGTCGGGTCTGCGTGAACGCGGCCACGGAGTCGTGGCGCTGGTCCTGCCAGAGCTTGGGCCGAAAGTGGCTGGTTGTGGCTCTGTGGCCTGTGTTTCGATTCCGGAGTGAACACCGAGAGTTCCGGAGTTTCTGATGAGAGGCCGAACCTCCGCGTCCGGCCGAGGGCTGATGGTGATGTCGAGGAGTGCGTGCGGGTCCTCGCGGAGGTCCATCGGCTTGACGGCTATCCGGTGAACTGGCCCGACCGGCCCGGCGACTGGCTGTCACACGGTCCCCTGCTGGGCTCCTGGGTCGCCGAACTGGAAGGGCGCCTGGTCGGGCATGTGACGTTGGCGCCAGGCGGCGAAAACGACCTGGCCCCGATGCTGTGGAGCGAGCGGAACGGGGCGACACGGGACATGACCGCGGTGGTCGGCAGACTGTTCGTTTCCCCGGAGGCGAGGGGACGGCGGATCGGTGCACTGCTGATCGGCCGAGCAGTGGAGGAGGCGCGGCGTCATGGCCTGCATCCGGTACTCGACGTCGTCGCCTCCGACACCGCCGCGGCAGCCCTGTACGAGCGGCTGGGCTGGGAGCTGATGGCCGCGGTCGAGCAACAGTGGAGCCCGCACCAGAGGGTGGTCATCCGTTGTTACGCGGCGCCGTCGTGAGGGGCCGGTCATGGCCACCCTCTGATGGCCGCAACGAGGACGGTGGTTAGAGGCAGCCGGTCAACGGACTGCCTTCCTCGCCTTGGCGAACTCGGTGAGGAGTGCTCCGCAGAACGCCTTCATGTCGTCGGGCCTACGGCTGGTGACCAGCGTGTTGGGCCCCTGGTCGCAGACGTGTACCTGTTCGTCGACCCAGGTCCCGCCCGCGTTGCGGATGTCCGTGCGCAGACTCGGCCACGAGGTCAGCGTGCGGCCGGAGACCACGCCCGCCTCCACCAGCGTCCACGGAGCGTGACAGATCGCGGCGACCGGACGACCCCGGTCGAAGAAGTCCCGTACGAACGACACGGCGTCCTCGTCGGTGCGCAGCAGGTCGGGGTTGGCGACGCCACCGGGGAGGACCAGGCCGTCGAACGTCCCTGCCGACACCTCACGGGCCACCAGCTGCACCGGGAACACGTCCCCCTTGTCCAGATGGTTGAACGCCTGGATCTGTCCCGGCTCCGTCGACACGAGGGCGGTCTCGTGGCCCTGGTCGGTGACCGCCTGCCACGGCTCGGTCAGTTCGATCTGTTCGACGCCTTCGGGCGCCATCAGGAAGGCGATGCGCATGGTGGTCAACCTCCTTGTGTGGCTTGCCATGTGGTCTCGTCCCGGGCCGGCTTTCCCCGTGTCCGGGCCGCCCTGCGGCAGCGCAGCAACTCCTCTCCGTACGGCAGCAGCACGCACGCGCCGATCCCAGCCGCGATGCCCGCGAGATAGCCGCGCGACAGCGGCCGTCGGCGTGGCACGAACCGCCAGGCGTCCGGGTCCGAACGTCCGCCGTCCAGAAGGGACTTGACCTGATCGCTGTGCAGGCACATCAGGGAGGTGAGGGCGGCGAAGGGCAGGGATTCGAGGAAGCTGTGGATGTGCTGCTCGATCGGCTTGACCTCCCGCTCGCTGCGCACCGCGGTCCGTACGTCCCACAGCGCGGTCGCCTCGTGGACCGCGGCACCGCCCAACTGGACGGTGAGGAGCAGGGGGTTGATCTCATAGCGCAGGGTCAGCGCGATCGGGATCCCCACCTCGGTCATCATCAGCGCGTGGATCAGGGATTCCTTCGTCCCGGAGGTGTCCTCGATCCGGGTCCGCCGGTGCATCACCCAGTCAGCAAGACCCGGCACGAACCAGCCGGGAAGAAGCCCGTACAGGAGATAGCGGGTGGTCGCGTCGCCGACGTCGTCTCCCGTACGCGGGACAAGGGGCCTGGCGGGCAGGCCGCGACGGAGACTCATGCCCTCACCTCCCGAGGGAGGATCTGTTCGGCCGGTTCGGTGACGGTGCGGAGCGAGGTCACACGGTTCTCCTCGGCGTCGGAACGTCAGGGCGGGGTCCGGACGGGCGGCGGTGCCCGGCCCTTCGGACGTTCAGAGATCCCGCCCAGATCTTCAGGGCTCCCGCGTACCCGAGGACCGGACACCCACACGGAGGTTTGTCCCCTCGCTCCACGGACACCCGAATGCCGCCCCGCGCACCTTTCCGGAGAAAGGGCATGCCATGGCAGTGCTCGCGGTGCTCGTCCCGCCCCTGATGCTGGGCCTGGTGCTCGCCTTGGGCAGATACGAGGAACTGCTGCTCCCGGAGCCCGAGGCGGCCCGGCCCGCACCGGCTGCCGCTCCGACCGACGCCGCACCCTCGCCGATCCCGGCGGGGAGCCCCGCGTCCTCACCCCGAATCCCCGTCCCGTCGATCGACTACGGCTCTCCGCGGATCCCCCACTCCGGCCTGCCGCGGGTCTGACCGGTTTCCTTTCGTCCGCTCCGGGCACTTCGGTTGCCAGGTCATCGCGCGTCGCCACCCGGCGGAGGAGCGGCGATGCTTGGATGACGTACCGGAAAAAGCCACTCAAACAGGGCGAGTTGGTCTCGTCGGCGGAGGTGCCAGGTGAACCGGCGTACGACGCTCCTCGGTGTGGCCGAGGTTCTGGCGTGGTGGGCGGTCCTCGCCCTGCTGTGGCTGGTCTTCATCAGCGCGGTGGACACACTGGAACTCGTCGTGGGGGCCTTGGCCGCCCTGGTCGGCGCGTTCGCCGCGTGGGGTGCGCGCCGGGCGGTGAGCGGGTGGTGAACGGCTGGACCCTCTCCGCCACAGCCGCGCTCGCCGCGGGGGTCGGGGCCGCGGTCTGGGGTGTCGCGACGGGCCCGCTGCGACGCCGGGTGGTGGCACAGAACCTCTCCACCTCGCTGGCCTGCCCCGCGCTGCTGCTCCTGTCCCAGGGCTACGACCGCCCGTCGTACGTCGATCTCGCGCTGCTCCTGGCCCTGTTGGGCCCGGTCGGCACCCTCGTCTTCGCGCGCCTGCTCGCGGAGGACCTGGCGGAGGACCCGCCGCGCGCATGGGGGCTCACCTACGCGGTCGCGGCGTTCGGCGCCGTCGTCGTCATCGCCGTGTGTGTGGCCACGGGCCCCAGCCGGGCGCTGGTGAAACTCCTGTTCGTCGGCGCCCTGTTGACCGGCGGGAACCTCACCGCCTCCCGCGCCCTGTCCTGCGGTTTCGCGGGGAGCCGACGTGGATGATCCGCTGATCGTCGTGGCACTGCTACTGGTCGCCGCGACCGCGACCGCCGCCGTCGCCGTCCGTGACCCCGCACGACAGGCGCTCGTCCTGGCCGTCCTCGGCACGGTCCTGGCCGTCCTGTTCACCGTGCTCCAGGCCCCCGACGTGGCGCTCTCCCAACTGGCCGTCGGCTCCGCCCTCACTCCCCTGCTGATCATGCTGTCCGTGCGCAAGGTCCGACGGCCGCGGCGGAAGAAGGAGACGCAACGATGACCCGGCGGGTACGGCTGCTCGTCGCGACCCTCGGCGCGACCGGCCTCGCGGCCCTGCTGGTCGCCGCCTGCTTCGACCTGCCGGGCTTCGGCGGGGACCGACACCCGTACGGGGACCGGGTGGTGCGCGCCTCCCTCGCCCGGCACACCGCGAACACGATCGCCTCCGTCAACTTCGACCAGCGCGCCTTCGACACCCTCGGCGAGATGAGCATCCTCTTCGCGTCGGTCCTCGGCACTGTCGTCCTGCTGCGCCAGACCCGCGACGAACACCGCGCCGCACCCGAACCCGAGCGAGTCGCCCGCCCCGTACGCCGGTACGCCCTCCTCGTCCTGCCCGTCGCCGTCGTCACCGGCCTGTACGTGATCGCGCACGGCCAACTCAGCCCGGGCGGCGGTTTCCAGGGCGGTGTCGTCGTGGCGACCGCACTGCACCTGCTCTACCTCGGCGCCGACTACCGCGCCCTGGAACGCATCCGCCCGGTCGGCTCCTACGAGATCGCCGACGCCCTCGCGGCCTCCGCCTACCTCGTGCTGGGCCTCGCCGGACTCGTCGCCGGCACCGCCTTCCTCGCCGACTTCCTTCCCTACGGCACCTTCAACACCCTTTCCTCGGGCGGCACCGTCCCCCTCCTGAACGCGGCCATCGGCATGGAGGTCGCCTGCGCGGTCGTCGTCCTCCTCGCCCGTTTCCTCGACCAGGCCGTGGAGATCGAGAAGGGAGGCGGGAAGTGATGTCGGTGCTGCCGTACCTCGTCGCCGCCTGGGTGTTCCTCGTGGGCTGCTACGGGCTGGTGACCAGCCGGAACCTCATCCACGCCGTGGGCTGCCTGGCGGTGTGCCAGTCCGCCACCTACGTCCTGCTGCTGGCCGTCGGCTACCGCGACGGCGCCACCGCCCCCGTCTTCTCCGACCTGAAGCCCCACTCCCGCCCCGTCGTCGACCCGGTGGTCCAGGCCCTCGCCCTCACCGACGTCGTCGTGGGCGCCACGGTGACCGCCGTACTGCTCGCCCTCGTCCTGCAGATCTCCAAACTCCACGGCACGGTCGACCCGGACGAACTCTCGGAGCTGCGCGGCTGATGCATCACCTGCTTCCCGTCCTCGTGACCGTCCCCCTGCTCGGAGCCACCCTCCTCGTCGCCGCCGGACGCCACCTCTCCCGCATGGCCGCCGAAGCGGTGGGCTGTGTCTTCGCCGCAGGCACGGCAGGACTCGCGATCGTGCTGCTCCTCAACTCCTCGCCGCCGATGACCGATTGGGTGGGCGGCTGGACTCCCCGGGGCGGCGAGAGCGTCGGGATCGTCCTCGTCGGCGACGGACCGGGACTCGGCATGGCCGCGCTCGCCTCACTGCTGACGGTGGCGGCCCTGGCGTACTCCTGGCACTACTTCGACGAACCGCCCCGCCGCCACGCGGGCTCCTTCCCCGCCCTCATGCTGCTCTTCCAGGGCGGCATGTGCGGCTTCGCGATCGCGGGGGACCTGTTCGACGCCTTCGTGTTCTTCGAGTTGATGAGCGTCGTGGCGTACGTGTTGACCGGACACCGCGTCGAGGAACCCAAGGCCGTCCAGGGCGCGTTGTCGTTCGGGGTCCTCAACTCCCTCGGCGCGTACGCCATGTTGATGGGCATCGGCCTGCTGTACGCGCGCACCGGCGAACTCGCCATGACGAAGATCGGCGAGGGCCTCGACCGGCACGGCTCCCCCGACGCCCTCACCCTGGCGGCCTTCGCCCTGGTCCTGACCGGCCTGTTGGTGAAGGCCGCGGCCGTACCGTTCCACTTCTGGTTGCCGGACGCGCACGCGGTCGCGCCGACACCCGTGTGCATGCTGCTGTCCGGCGTCATGGTCGAACTCGGCGCCTACGGCGTCTGGCGGGTGTACCGGACGGTCTTCTCGGGCCCGGGAGGCATCCCGGCGGCGGACCTCGACCGTGCCCTCGTCGTCCTCGGCGTGCTGACAGCCCTGGTCGGCGCGGTCATGTGTTGGTACCAGCGACACATCAAACGACTGCTGGCCTACTCCACGGTCGCCCACATGGGGCTCTTCCTCATCGGCATCGGCACCCTCACTCCCGAGGCAGACGACGGAGTCGCCCTGTACATCCTGGGCCACGCCGGTGTGAAGGCCGCCCTGTTCGCCTGCACCGGCGTACTCCTCGACCGCTACGGCTCGGTGGACGAACACGCCCTGCACGGACGCGCCCGCGAGCTGCGCGGAGTCGCTGTCCTGTACGTCGTCGGCGCGTTGAGCCTCGCCGGTCTGCCGCCCTTCGGCACCGGTCTCGGGAAGGCCGTGCTGGAGGAGGCGGTCGGCGCCCCGCTGACCGTGCTGTTCATCGCCGTGTCAGCGGTGACCGCGGGCGCGGTGCTCCGGGTCGCCGCACGGGTGTTCTTCAGCGTCGGCCCCCAGCCCGGCAACGAGTCGTCGTACGAGACCAGCGGCACCGACGAGGAACCGGAAACCCGGCAGCGGCTGAGCCGGGTACCGGACACCATGACCACGGTCCCCGCCGTGCTGCTCGCCGCGTCCCTCGCCCTGGGCGCGGTACCCGACTTCGCCACCGCGGTCGGACACGCGGTGTCCGGCGGGGCCGCCCCCTCACCGCACTGGACTCTCATCGGCGTGCTCCTCGGCCTCACCTCGACGCTGCTGGCCCTCGCCCTGGCCACGCTCGCCGTGACCCGCCCGAAAATGCTCGGCTCCCGGTCGTGGACGGCTCCGCTACGGCGGCTGCAGTCCGGCCACATCGGCGACTACGTGGCGTGGACGCTGGCGGGCACGACGCTGCTGGCGGCACTGGCCCTGCCGGGCATCCTCAACGGCTGGCACCGCTGAGTGCCCGATGCCGCCCCTGGTACCCGTTACCCCACATCCACCCAAGCCGTAGATCCTGGAGGTCTTCATGGAGCGTCGCGTTCCGCGCACTGACGACCGCCTGGCGGCTTGTTGGAAGCCGGGGGTAAATCTAACCACTCTCACGCGCCATGACTGGTTAGAAAAGACCCCAGCGCCGGGCCGGCCCACTGCTCCGCACCGGACGCGGCGCACTCCTGGCAGTCGACTCCGGCCACCGAGGCACCCACCACATGGTTCGGCACGGCGCGAGATGACCAGTCCCACTCGCTGTCCCAAGCGAGTTGCCCCCAGACTCGCCCAATGCCGTCCACGCCACCAGAGCGCAGGACTAGTCGCGCGATGCTGTCACCTCGCTACGACAGACCCGCGGAGCGCTGCGTGGGGCATTCGGGCTGCAGCGCCCGCCAACGCGTCCCGCGCACCTGGGGCTCACCATGGCTTCGGCCCACTCGGACGAGCCACGACAGCGACCCCAATTCGCCGTCACCGACATGTAATTCATGAATCGTCGAAGTTCAGATCGCCTTCCAAGCCGGCGTGCACACCGACGTCCACCTGAGCACATCCCTGATCCGGCAGCACTCGCTCCTCCACTCCCCGCAAGACAACGGCCGTCAACTGATCTGCGTACGGCAGGACAACCGTGGCCGGGGCTGTTCCGCCGCCATGCACCGCGACATCACGGTTGGACAGCGACTGCGCGACTCGGCCCCACGCAATCTCTTCCCGCTCCCAGCCCGTGACCTTCGCTGCCGCAAGGTCGATACTTGTCGCAAGGGCGATCCAGTCACCCTCGCCCGGCCGACTCCAGAGTCCTGACGACTCGTCACCAAAGTCAGCATTAGGTCAGCATCAGCCCCGCCAGAACCCGCTTCCGACCGCCGAGAACCGCCGAGATCGATAACCGATACAGCCTCTCTCCTCCCAGCAAAGGTGCAGGTCAGAGGCACATCTGCTAGCTTTGCCAGGAGGTACCGATGAGGATGCTGATCAACGTCGCCGAGACCGTGGTCACGGACGCGCTGCGAGGCATGGCGGCCGCCCATCCCGAGTTGACCGTGGACGTCGAGAACCGGGTGATCGTGCGGCGGGACGCTCCCGTGGCCGGGCAGGTGGGGCTTGTTTCCGGTGGGGGGTCGGGGCATGAGCCGTTGCACGGCGGGTTCGTCGGGCCGGGGATGTTGTCGGCGGCCTGTCCTGGTGAGGTCTTCACGTCGCCGGTGCCCGATCAGATGGTGCGGGCCGCGGCCGCTGTGGACAGTGGCGCCGGGGTCCTCTTTATCGTGAAGAACTACACGGGGGACGTCCTCAACTTCGACATGGCGGCCGAGCTCGCCGAGGACGAGGGAATCCAGACCGCCAAGGTGCTGGTCAATGACGATGTCGCCGTGACCGACAGCCTCTACACCGCGGGGCGGCGCGGCACCGGTGCGACGCTGTTCGTGGAGAAGATCGCCGGGGCCGCCGCGGCCGAGGGGCAGCCGTTGGACCGGGTGGCGGCGATCGCCCGGCAGGTCAATGAGAACTCGCGGAGTTTCGGTGTCGCGCTCAGCGCCTGCACCACCCCCGCCAAGGGCAGCCCCACCTTCGATCTGCCGCCGGGCGAGCTGGAGTTGGGCGTCGGCATCCACGGCGAGCCGGGCCGGGAGCGGCGGGCGATGATGACCTCCGGTGAGATCGCCGACTTCTCCGTCCACGCGATCCTTGAGGACATGTCGCCGCGCAACCCGGTCCTGGTCCTGGTCAACGGCATGGGCGCGACCCCGCTCCTTGAGCTCTACGGCTTCAACGCCGAGGTCCACCGCGTGCTCGCCGAGCGCGGCGTCGCCGTCGCCCGCACACTGGTCGGCAACTACGTCACGTCCCTCGACATGGCGGGGGCCTCGGTCACCCTGTGCCAGATCGACGAGGAACTGCTACGGCTGTGGGACGCGCCGGTGAAGACACCGGGACTGCGCTGGGGCATGTGACCCGGCGGCACACCCGGTCAACTCACCCACCACGCAAGGAGATCCCGTGCTCGACGCCGACTTCTTCCGCCGTTGGATGACGGCGACCGCCGCCTCCGTCGCCCGTGAGGCGGGACGGCTCACCGACCTCGACTCACCCATCGGCGACGCCGACCACGGCGCGAACCTGCAACGCGGGTTCACCGCCGTGACGGCCACCCTGGAGAAGGAGGCACCGGACACCCCGGGCGCCGTCCTCATGCTCGCCGGACGCACGCTCGTCTCGACGGTCGGCGGCGCGTCGGGGCCGCTCTACGGCACGCTGCTGCGCCGTACCGGCAAGGCGCTCGGGGACGCCGCCGAGGTGAGCGAGGAGGACTTCGCCCTCGCGCTGCGCACCGGAGTGGACGCGGTCATGACCCTCGGCGGTGCCGCGCCCGGCGACAAGACCATGATCGACGCGCTCGTCCCGGCGGTCGACGCGCTCCCGGACGGCTTCGGCGCGGCGCGGGCCGCAGCCGAGGAGGGCGCCGTGGCCACCACACCCTTGCAGGCCCACAAGGGCCGGGCGAGCTACCTCGGGGAGCGGAGCATCGGGCACCAGGACCCGGGCGCCACGTCCTCGGCGCTGCTGATCGCCGCACTCCAGGAAGCCGCGACCGCGGAGGCCACCGGTGAGTGACGAGAAGCTGGTGGGCATCGTGCTGGTGTCGCACAGTGCGCAAGTCGCCGCCTCCGTGGCCGAGTTGGCGCGCGGGCTGTCCGGCTCGGGTGCCTCGGTACCGCTCGCCGCCGCCGGCGGCACCGAGGGCGGCGGGCTCGGCACCAGTTCCGAACTCATCGCCGCGGCGGCCGCGTCCGTCGACCGCGGCGCCGGGGTCGCCGTCCTCACCGATCTCGGCAGCGCCGTACTCACCGTGAAGGCCCTGCTCGCCGAAGGCGACGAACTCCCGGCCGGCACCCGTCTGGTCGACGCCCCGTTCGTCGAGGGCGCGGTGGCCGCCGTCGTCACGGCGTCGACGGGAGCGGACCTGGACGCGGTGGAGGCGGCGGCCGCGGAGGCGTACACCTATCGGAAGGCGTGAGGTGAGGTCGGCGCCGTAGCGGAGGGTGTCAGGCGGGGACCGTAGCTGAAGGCGGAGAGCAGCCGGCGCTCGGCTCTCGGCTCTCGGCTCTCGGCTCTCGGCTCTCGGCTCTCGGCTCTCGGCTCTCGGCTCTCGGCTCTCGGCTCTCGGCTCTCGGCTCTCGGCTCTCGG